>NZ_CP086106.1:5872500-6172500 GCF_016765655.2 Skermanella mucosa | reverse complement strand
AGGGCGCGGTGTTCGGCCCCGCCCAGAAGCTCCATGGCGCCACCTTCATATGCGACCTGGAGATGCGCCGGCGCGAACTCGACGCCGACGGCCTCGTGGTCGATATCGGGATGGCCGCCGCCCTGCTCGCCGAGGTCCTGAAGCCGCTGAACTACCGGAACCTGGACGAGGTCGAGGAGCTTTCCGGCGTCAACACGACGACCGAGTTCCTGTGCGGCGAGATCCACCGCCGCCTGGGCGCCCGCATCCTGGACGGCGCGCTGGGCGAGGGCGGGCTGGGCCTCGACAGCCTCAAGGTCACCCTTCACGAGTCCCATATCGCCTGGGCCACGTTCGAGGGTCCGCTCCAGGGGGATGCGGCTCGATGAGCCTGGACGTCCATCTGGTTCTGCCCGGCCGCCTCGACCAGAAGACCGGCGGCTACATCTACGACGCCCGCATCGTCGCGGGCCTGCGGGCGCGCGGTATCCCGGTCCATGTCCACGAGCTGCCCGGCCCCTACCCGATCGTCGACCAGGAAGCGATCTACGAGGCGGACCGCGTGCTGTCCCGCCTGCCCGACGGCGCCCTGGTGGTGATCGACGGGCTGGCGCTGCCGGGCGTCGCCGGCAGCCTGATGATCGAGAACCACCGGCTGCGCCTGATGGCGCTGGTCCACCATCCCCTGTCGCTGGAAACCGGGCTGGACGAGGCGCAGGCGCGCACCCTGCGGCAACTGGAACAAGGCTGCCTCGCCCGTGTCCACCGCGTGGTCGTGACCAGCCCCTACACCGCGCAAGCTCTGCTGTCCGGGTTCCACGTGACGCCGGACCGTCTGGGCGTCGTCGAGCCCGGGACCGACCGGCCCGAGGGGCCGGCCGCCGGCTCCGGGACGCCGGAGCCGAACCTGCTGTGCGTCGCCACCGTCACGCCGCGCAAGGGCCACCTGCTGCTGGTCGAAGCCCTGGCCGGCCTTGCCGACCTGCCCTGGAAACTCACCTGCATCGGCAGCACCAGGCGCGATGCCGGGGCCGCCGCGGCGGTGCAGGACGCGATCTTGCGCCACGGGCTGACCGGCAGGATCGCCCTGATGGACGAGATCGGCCCCGCGGCGATGCCCAGCCAGTACCATGGCGCCGACCTGTTCGTGCTGCCCTCCTACTACGAGGGATACGGCATGGCGCTGGCGGAGGCGCTGTCCCACGGGCTGCCGATCGTCAGCACCCGCGCCGGCGCCATTCCGACCACCGTGCCGGAGGATGCCGCGATCCTGGTCCCGCCCGGCGACGCCGCGGCGCTCCGAGACGCGCTGCGGCTGTTGCTGACGGACGGCGGGTTGCGGTCCCGGCTGACCTCGGCGGCGCGGTCCGCGGCCCGGTGCCTGCCGACCTGGGACGACGCGGCCGACCGTTTCGCCGCCGAGCTGGCCGGCCTGGAGCCCCGGCTGCGCTTGTGCGCCACGGGCGATTGAGCATCCGGGAGACAGGACATGGGCGGCTTCGACCGGGACTGGCTGCGCCTGCGGGCGCCGTTCGACGATGCCGCCCGGGACGGATCGCTGACCCGGCGCTTCGCCGCGGCGCTGCCGGACAGCCCGCGCCTGCTCGATCTCGCCGCCGGCACCGGCGCGAACCTGCGCCACCTGTCGCCGCGCCTCCGGCGTCCGGGCCAGCGCTGGGTGCTGGCCGACCATGATCCCGTCCTGCTCGGCGCGGTCGCGGAGGAGTTGGCTGTCGGCGCGCATCCCCTGCCCGCCTTCGAGACCCGCAGCGTCGATCTGTCGAGCGACCTGGAGACCCTGGATTTCCGGCAGTTCGACGCCATCGTCGCGACGGCCCTGTTCGACCTCGTTTCAGCCGCCTGGATGGACCGCTTCGTCGCCGCCCTGGCGGGGGCGCCCAGACCGGTGCTTGTCACGCTGAGCGTCGACGGGCGGCTCCGCTGGTCGCCCGAAGACCCGCAGGACGCCGCGATGCGCGGCTGGATCGAGCGGCATCAGGCGACCGACAAGGGCTTCGGCCCCGCCCTCGGGCCGGAAGCCCCGACGCGGCTGGCCGATGCCCTGCGGGCCAACGGCTTCGCGGTCGAGACCGCCGCCAGCGACTGGACCATCGGGCCGGCCGACGTCGCCATGCATCTGGCCCTGATCGAAGGCTATCGGGGTGCTGCCCGGGAGATCGCGCCGGACGGCTGTTCCCCGGCGATCGAGGGCTGGGCGGAACGCCGCCGCGCGGCCGCGCAAGCGGGCGTCCTGGAGGCCCTGGTCGGCCATGTCGATATTTTCGCGGAACCGCGCCGAAAGCCTTTGACAGCCGCCGCCGGTCACAGTATCTAGCCGGTCCGCGCTGCCCAGGTGGCGGAATTGGTAGACGCGCAGGTTTCAGGTACCTGTGGCAGAAATGTCGTGGAAGTTCGAGTCTTCTCCTGGGCACCATCCTCCGAGGGTGGCTTCAAAGCGGCGCGGTAACGGATCGCGGGTCTCCCCCGCCGCTCCGATCGGCCTATGTCTCTCCCGGTACCGGCACGCGGTACGGCATCGACGCGGGAGGACGGACATGGCCAAGGCACTCTGGAACGGCGCAGTGATCGCGGAGTCGGACAGCTTCGAGCTGGTCGAAGGCAACGTGTATTTTCCGCCGGCTGCGCTCAGGCGCGATTATTTCAAACCATCCTCCACCACGACCGTCTGCCCCTGGAAGGGTACCGCCCATTACCACACGCTCGTGGTTGATGGCGTCGAAAACCGCGATGCCGCATGGTATTATCCGGAACCCAAGGAAGCGGCGGCGGCCATCAGGGATCATGTCGCGTTCTGGCGGGGAGTCGAGGTCCAGCGCTGAGGATCCCGCATCCGCGTCCCCGCCGGGGCCGGTGCTGGGCGCCCAGGTGCCGAACGGGACCCTAACAGGGGATGCGATGACGCCGGGCAAGAAGATCCTGCTGGTCGATGACGACGTGGCGCTGCGCCAGTCGCTGGCCGAACAGCTTCATCTCCTCGAGGAGTTCGAGACGGCCGAGGCGGACGACGCCTCGGCCGCCTTGAACCTGATCCGCCACGGCGTGTTCGACGCCGTCCTGCTCGACGTCGGCCTGCCCGACATGGACGGGCGCGAGCTGTGCCGCCTGATGCGGCGCGAAGGCGTGCGCAGCCCGAT
This sequence comes from Skermanella mucosa, assembly GCF_016765655.2. Classification (NCBI taxonomy): domain Bacteria; kingdom Pseudomonadati; phylum Pseudomonadota; class Alphaproteobacteria; order Rhodospirillales; family Azospirillaceae; genus Skermanella; species Skermanella mucosa. Next base: position 6,169,366 of record NZ_CP086106.1, on the reverse strand, counting down.
CATCATGCTGACGGCGGCCGGCACCGACAGCGACGCCATCCTGGGCCTCGACAGCGGCGCCAACGACTATGTGACGAAGCCGTTCCGGCTGAGCGTGCTGCTGGCCCGGCTGCGCGCCCAGCTGCGCCAGTACGAGCAGAGCGAGGACGCGGTCTTCTCCATCGGCCCCTACACCTTCCGCCCCAGCGTCAAGCTCCTGATGAACGAGGCCGGCAACCGCAAGATCAGGCTGACCGAGAAGGAGACGGCGATCCTCAAGTTCCTCTACCGCGCCGGCGAGAAGGTGGTCGGCCGCGACACCCTTCTGGGCGAGGTCTGGGGCTACAATGCCGGGGTCACCACCCACACGCTGGAAACCCATGTCTATCGCCTGCGCCAGAAGATCGAGCGCGATCCTTCCCATGCGGAGATCCTGGTAACCGAACCGGGAGGGTACCGGCTGATTCCGTAACCAGTCCGGGAAGTGGGAGCTGAATAAAAGGCTGTGCGGCGCTTTGCCGCGTCCAAGTAACTACCGTTAAATTTTTGTTATCTATATTTGGGATCCTCCAATTTACTTTCTTCTATCCCGGGTATGGTTATGATGCGGCCAACCTGCCGCCATGCCTCAGGGGTTCCATGGTCACCGCCGTCTTACCCACCGCCGAGTCCCCCGCCGCCGCGGCGCCTGCCGCCGGCCAGTCGGCCTACTTCCCTTCGGAGCCGCGGCTCTCGGTGGTCGTCCCCGTCTACAACGAGGCGGAAAACGTCGCGCCTCTGCTGGGGGAGATCCGGGCGGCGCTCGCCGCGTCCGTGGAGTACGAGGTGATCTTCGTCGATGACTGCAGCGACGACGGCACCGCCGGACGGCTCGCCGCGGAACCGGGCGCCGTGCGCGTCGTCCGGCATTCCACCCGATCGGGCCAGAGCGCCGCCGTGCGCACCGGCGTCCGGGCCGCCCGGGGGACCTGGATCGCGACGCTCGACGGCGACGGGCAGAACGATCCCGCCGACATTCCCAACCTGCTGGACCTGGCGATGATGCCCGGCGCGCCGGCGCTGGTCGGCGGGATCCGGCGCAAGCGCCGCGACATATGGTCCAAGCGGGTCGCCACGCGGATCGCCAACGGCTTGCGCCAGGCCGTCCTGAACGACGGCTGCGCCGACACCGGGTGCGGCATCAAGGTGTTCCGCCGCGACGCCTTCCTGGATCTGCCTTATTTCGGGGCCATGCACCGGTTCCTTCCCGCCCTGTTCCAGATCCACGGGCATGGCGTCGCCTTCGTCGAGGTCAATCATCGGGCGCGCCGTCGCGGCGTCTCGAAATACGGCAATCTGGGACGTGCGGCCATCGGCATAGTCGACCTGATGGGTGTCCTGTGGTTGAAGCGCCGTACCCGCCTGCCTGACTCCGTCCTCGAGGACTTTGCCGGGCAGGTCCGCTGATCGGTCGATGGCGCGGCATCGATACAGGCTCTATCGGGTGATTCGATGGTCATCGTCTGGACGGCGATCGGTTTTCTGGGACAGGCGCTGTTCTCCATGCGCTTCCTGATCCAGTGGATACAGAGCGAGCGCCTCAAGCGCAGCTTCGTGCCGGAGGCCTTCTGGTATTTCAGCATCGCCGGCGGCGTGACGCTGCTGGCCTACGCGATCCATCGGGAGGATCCCGTGTTCATCCTGGGGCAGGGGCTTGGGCTGGTGATCTATTCCCGCAACATCTGGATGATCTGGCGCGACAAGCGCAAAGCCGCGAGGTGCGGCGACGACGCGGTCGCCGACGACATCGGGCGCGCGTCGGCATCGTGAGCGTCGCGGACACGCCCTCCGGCCGCTCCCTCCCGGCATTGCTCAGGCGGATCGGGCTGATGGCGGCGCTGGCGGCGCTCTGCCTGGCCTTGTTCCTGCCGGGCTTCTTCGTGCTGCCGCCGACCGACCGGGACGAGGCCCGCTTCGCCCAGGCGACCCGGCAGATGCTGGAGAGCGGCGATTTCGTCGATATCCGCTTCCAGGACGAGGCGAGGCACAAGAAGCCGGTCGGCATCTACTGGATGCAGTCGGTGGCGGTGACGCTGGCGGGCGGGCCGGAGCAGGCCGCCATCTGGGCCTACCGCCTGCCGTCGCTCGCCGGGGCCGTCCTCGCCGTGCTGCTGACCTTCCGGATCGGCACCACCCTGTTCGGTTCCCTGGCGGGCGAGCGCGCCGGGTTTCTCGCCGCGGCGATGCTGGCCGGCACCGTCCTGCTCGCGGTCGAGGCGCGCACCGCCAAGACGGACGCGGCCCTGCTGGCGACCGTGCTGGGCGCGCAGGCGGCGCTGGCGGAGGCCTGGCTTCGGCGGAACGGGCGGGAGGCCCTGTCCACCGGCCTGGCGCTGCTGTTCTGGTGCTCTCTCGGGATCGGCATCCTGCTGAAGGGACCGATCATCCTGCTGGTGGTCGGCGGCACCGCGCTGGGCTTGGCGCTCGCCGGGCGGCGGGTCGGCTGGCTGGCCGCGCTGCGGCCCCGGCTGGGCCTGCCCGTGCTCCTCCTGATCGTGGCGCCCTGGCTGATCCTGATCACCGTCAAGACCCAGGGCGCCTTCTTCGCCGAGTCGGTCGGCCACGACATGCTGGCCAAAGTCGCCGGCGGGCAGGAATCCAAGGGGTTCCCGCCCGGCTACTACACCTTGCTGTTTCCGGTCACCTTCTGGCCCTGGTCCCTGCTGGCGATCCCGGCGATCCCCTGGGTCTGGGCCAACCGGCGGGATCCGGCGGTGCTGTTCTGCCTCGCCTGGGCCGTTCCGACCTGGATCGTCTTCGAGGCGGTGCCGACCAAGCTGTTTCACTACGTGCTTCCGGCCTATCCGGCGCTGGCGCTGCTGACCGCGCGCGCGGCGCTGGACGGTTTCGGAGGGGAGCGGCGATGGCTTCGCCTGCTCTCGATCCTGCTGTTCCTCCTGATCGCCGCGGTGCTCGCCGCCGGGTTGGCCGCCCTGCACGCGGTGATCGAATGGACGCTGGATCCGGCGGCCCTGCCGCTGGCTGTCGCCGTGTCGGCGGTGCTCGGCTACGGCGCCCTGCTGTTCCACCGAGGCGGGCTGCGTCGCTCGGTCGCGGTGGTGAGCGCCGGGTCGCTCGGGATGTATCTGCTCGCCTTCCAGGTCGTCCTGCCCCGCATCGAGAAGATCTGGATCAGCCCCAGGGTCGCCGCCGCGGTCGCGGCGGCGCGGCCCTGTCCCGACTCGACCCTGGTGTCCATCGGCTTCACCGAACCCAGCCTCGTCTTCCTGGTGGGGACCGGGACGGTGCTTTCGGGCGACGGCCGGGCGGCTGCCCACCGCCTGGCGGACGATGCCTGCGCACTGGCCCTGGTCGACCTGCCGCAGGACGACGCCTTCCTGGCCGAAGCCGAAGCCAAGGGATTCCATCCGATTGCCATAGAAACAATTAGTGGTCTTAATTATTCGCGCGGTACGAAGCTGATGATGACCTTATATCGTCGCTAAGTCGTAACTCCTTGGTAATAACTTACCTTTACTAGTGTCCTGCCACGGGGCGGAGCTGCGACTTCGGCCCTTTTGTCAGATCGTCGGCAACGGCGGGACCACGATGCGAAATCCGTTCACCGAAGACCAGCCGCGGCCGGTCCGGTATTCCCTCTGGTTCCTGCTGTTCCTGTTCGGCCATATGCTGCTGAACCATCTCGACCGCACCGCGTCCGAGCTGGCGCGGTCCGCCGATCCGGGCCTGCTGGATATTTTCCGCGCCATCACGGAGGCGGGGGACAGCAAATGGACCCTGGTGCCGACGGGCGTGCTCGGGCTCGGGCTGATCGCCGCGGGATGGTTCATCCTGGCCGGCCGGCGTGCCGCCGCGATGACCCGTTGGGCCGGATCGGCATTCATGTTCGTCTTCGCGTCGGTCGCCCTGTCCGGGATCGCCGTCAACATCGTTAAGGTCATCGTCGGGCGGGCGCGGCCGAAGCTGCTGGAGCAGGCGGGTTTCCTCGGGTTCGATCCGATGATCCTGAACGCGAACTTCCACTCCTTCCCATCCGGCCACACCAACACGGCGGTGGCCTTCGCCCTGGCGGTGTCGTTCATCGTCCCGAGCTGGCGCGGCGCGCTGCTAGCCGCAGCCTGCCTGATCGGGCTCAGCCGCATCATGGTGAACGCCCATTTCATGACCGACGTCGTCGGGGGCGGCGCCCTGGCGGTCGTGACGACCTATTGTCTGCGCGGCTGGTTCACGTCGCGGGGGTGGGTCTTCCACCGGGGCAGCGGGGGATCGTACCGTCTTCTCTGGCCGGGGCTCGTGCTTCCCCTGGCGGCCGGCCGGACCCTGCGGCGCCTGCGGGAGACCGGGGCCATACAGCCTCCGGGCCGTATTCGGCAGGCGTGACAAAAAATCGGCTCCGTCGACCGATGCCGACGGAGCCGAAGGTTGCTTTACATGGAGGAACCGCACCACAGATGCGATGTCCTCGTTATAGGCCGTATTGGTTAACACCGGATTAAGGTTAACACAGAGAGCGCCGGGAGACCGGCAAGGAGTAGCGGGTGAAAGTCCTGTACGGTGAAGGAGTAGCGCCCCACACCGGCCCCGAGTCATGCGGCGGCGGTCGTGAGGCTGTCGGCGAAGCGTTGACAGGGGAGCGCATAGGCCAGCCATTGAGCCGCGTAAGAATCTCGATCCCGGATGCCGACAGGGTTCTGTGCCTGGAAGGCGATACGGCGGGGTGCGTCATGCGAGCACCCCGGCGGTCCGGCGTGGTCAGAGACCCTGGCATGTGCGGACGCTCCTTGCGCGGGAACCGGGAGATCTTCGGCGTGACCAGAGGCCGATGGCCGTCTGGTCCGCACCGGGAAGGCGAGGAGCCGTAGCCGGTGACGCACGCGCCGAAGAGGTCAGACCCATCCATAGTACCTGTGAAGTCGGCGAACGCGGACGCGGAGCCGGTGGAGGGAAGGGGTGGGGCCGAGGGGAATGCGTCTCCGCCGCACACGGGCCGGGCTCAGGACCGGGCACCCGTGCTCTCGGGGCTGGAGCGCATACGTCAAGCGGCACGGGAGCGAAAGGAGGAGCGGTTCACCACCCTTCTGACGCACGTGGATACCGACCTGCTGCGCTTTGCCTATCGGGCATTGAAGCGGGACGCGGCTCCGGGTGTGGACGGAATGACGTGGCGGGAGTACGCGGAGGGGCTGGAGGAACGGCTGGCGGACCTGAAGGACCGCGTGCATTCCGGCCGCTACCGGGCGCACCCGTCACGCCGGCATTTCATTCCCAAGCCGGACGGCCGGATGCGGCCGCTCGGGATCGCGGCACTGGAGGACAAGATCGTCCAGCGGGCGCTGGTGGAGGTGCTGAACGCCATCTACGAGGAAGACTTCCTCGGCTTCTCCTACGGCTTCCGGCCGGGACGGGGGCAGCACGACGCGCTCGACGCGTTGGCGGTGGCGATCGGCGAGTGCCGGGTGAACTGGATCCTGGATGCGGACATCCGGGCGTTCTTCGACAGCATCGACCACATGTGGATCATGCGGTTCCTGGAACACCGGATCGGCGATGCCCGCGTCCTGCGGCTGATCCGCAAGTGGCTGACGGTAGGCGTGGTGGACGAGACGGGGAAACGGCAGCCGGCGACGGCCGGCAGCCCGCAAGGGGCGGTGGCATCGCCACTGCTGGCCAACGTCTATCTCCACTATGTCTACGACCTGTGGACCCGGCAGTGGCGCCATCGCCACGCGACCGGGACCATGGTCATGGTGCGCTACGCCGACGACACCGTCGTCGGGTTCGAGCACCGGTCGGACGCCGAGCGGTTCCTCGCGGACCTGCGGGAGCGCCTGGCGCGGTTCGCCCTGGAACTGAACGCCGACAAGACCCGCCTGATCGAGTTCGGCCGGCAGGCAACTGCCGACCGGGCCAAGCGCGGCGCGGGCAAACCGGAGACCTTCGACTTCCTGGGCTTCACCCACATCTGTGGGCGGTCCCGGCGTGGCGGCTTCCTGCTGCGACGCCAGACCCGGCGCCAGCGCAAGCAGGCCAAGCTCAAGGAAATCAAGGAGGAACTCCGGCGGCGCTGGCACCAGGGCATCCCGGAGCAAGGCCGGTGGTTGGGACAGGTGATGCGCGGCTTCTACGCCTACTTCGCCGTCCCGACCAACTACCGGGCCCTTGCCAACCTGCGCTACCATGTCGGCGTCCTGTGGATGAGGGCGCTGCGTCGGCGCAGCCAGAAGGACAAGACACCGTGGGACAAACTCACGCGCCTTGCCGACTGCTGGCTACCACGGCCGCGCATCATCCATCCCTGGCCCGGAAACCGCTTCCGCGTCAAACACCCAAGGTGGGAGCCGGATGCCTTAATCGGGCACGTCCGGTTCTGTGCGGGGGGCGCCCGGTAACGGGCGTCCCTACCGCGATTAATGCTTCCCTTCCGATTTCCCAAGGTCCCTCAGCTTTGCTTGCCGCGCCCGGTCTTGTTCTGCAGCTCGTCGATCCGCCGCGAGGCATCGGCCTTGCTGAGCGAGGAATCGAACTCCTCGTTCGCCTCTTCGCTCAGGGTCTTCAGATAGGATGCCTGCGCGCCGGTCATCGCCTCATCGCCCGTGGTCCAATCCGAAGGGTCCTTTTCCGTGTTGGACGGGGTGCCGGCGTCGGCTGACTTCGGGCTGTCGTTACTTGTGTTCGCCCCGGTGTTCGCCATGATTCCAAGCTCCTCTAGTGACAGGTTCCCATTATCAACAGGCTAGTATTGTTCATGTTTCGTTGCTATCTGGAATTTTTCTCGACTCCGCTCGAACCGCTCGCCACATTAAGAGCCATGTGCGAAAGACATAACAATCGGCGGCGCCTTTAATGCCGCCGTCATCCGGTTTCGTCGTCCGATTCTGGGGGGTCCGAGGCAGCATCCCGTCGCCTGGACCCGAGACGGCGCGATATGGCGGCAACACCACCTGCATCGAGGTCCGGTGCGGGGATCACCTCATGATTTTCGATGCCGGAACGGGCATTCGTCCGTTCGGCACCCTGCTGGCGGCCGAGGCGCCGCTGGACCTCGACCTGTTCTTCACCCACACCCACTACGACCATGTGGCGGGGCTGCCGTTCTTCGCCCCGGCTTTCGACCCGCGCAACCGGCTGCGCCTGTGGGCGGGCCACCTGCCGCCGACGCAGACGATCCGGTCCGTGCTGTGCGACATGATGATAGCCCCCCTGTTCCCGGTGCCGCTCTCCGCGTTCGACCATTCCTGCACCTTCAACGATTTCGAATGCGGGGCGACGCTGACGCCGGGGCCGGGGATCACCCTGAGGACGGGTCCGCTCAACCATCCCAACCGGTGCTGCGGCTACCGGGTGGAGTACGAGGGCAGGGTGCTGGCGATCGTGACCGACACGGAACACCGCGCCGAGGGGCTCGACCCGGCGGTGCTCGACCTGGCGCGAGGGGCCGACGTGATGGTCTATGACGGCATGTACACCGACGCGGCCTACCCGCGCCATGTGGGCTGGGGCCATTCGACCTGGCAGGAGGGGTGCCGGGTCGCCGATGCCGCCGGGGTAGGGCGGGCGGTGATCTTCCACCACGAGCCGAACCACGACGACAGCGTCATGGATGGAATCGCGGCCGAGGCGGAGGCCATGCGGCCGGGAACCCTGGTTGCCTTCGAAGGGATGGTCCTCAACCTTTAGACGATCAACGATAGGGATCGGCGGCGTCTCGCAGCCCGTCGCCCAGGAAGTTGAAGGCCAGCACCACCACGATCACCGGGACCACCGGCAGCATCAGCCAGGGATAGAGGGCCACGACGTTGATGTTCTGGGCCTCGTTCAGCAGCACGCCCCAGCTGGTGATCGGCGGCCGGAGGCCGAGGCCCAGGAAGGACAGCGCCGTCTCGCCCAGGATCATGCCGGGGATCGACAGGGTGGCCGAGGCGATCAGGTGGCTCATGAAGCTGGGCAGCAGGTGCCGGCCAATGATCCGCCGGGGGCTGGCGCCCATCAGCTGGGCGGCGGTGCAGAAATCCTCCTCCCGCAGGGCCAGCAGCTTGGAGCGGACGGCGCGGGCGAGGCCGGTCCAGTCCAGCAGCCCCAGGATCAGCGTGATCCCGAAATAGATCAGGATCGGGCTCCAGGTGACCGGCAGGGCGGCCGACAGCGCCATCCACAGGGGCAGCTCCGGGAAGGAGCGCAGCACCTCGATGAAGCGCTGGATCACGTTGTCGATCCAGCCGCCGTAATAGCCGGCGATGCCGCCGATCACGATGCCCAGGACGAAGCTGATGGAGATGCCGATCAGCCCGACGGTCAGGGAGATGCGGGTGCCGTAGAGGATGCGGCTCAGCATGTCGCGGCCCAGCCGGTCGGTGCCGAGCAGGAACAGCGTGCCGCCCTCGGCCGGGCACATCAGGTGCAGGTCCGCCGGGAACAGGCCCCAGAATTCGTAGGGGTCCCCCCGGCAGAAGAAGCGGATCGGCTGCACGTCCGTCCTGTCCACCGTGTAGACGCGCTGGAGCGTGTCCATGTCGAGCCGGTAGTCGTAGCCGTAGACGAACGGCCCGACGAAGCTGCCGTCGTGGAACAGGTGGACCGACTGGGGCGGCGCGTAGATATGGTGGATGTGCCGGCTGTCCAGGGCGTAGGGCGACAGGAACTCGGAGATCAGGGTGGTGAAATACATCAACCCCAGGACCACCGCCGACAGCACCGCCAGCCGGTGGCGCTTCAGCTTCCACCACATCATGCGCCACTGGGACGCCATGAAATAGCGTTCCTGCTCCGGCGACATCTGCTCGACGGAGTAGGGGTCGAACGGCGCCGTCGAGACGTAGTGTTCCAGCCGGTCCGTGCCCATGGGATCGGCGGTCATCGCGTCGCCCCGCCTTCGAGCCGGATGCGCGGGTCGAGCGCCGCCAGCGCCAGATCGGACAGGAAGACGCCGACCACGGTCAGCAGCGCCAGGAACATCAGGAAGGACCCCGCAAGATACATGTCCTGGCTGCGCAGCGCGTCGAGCAGCATCGGCCCCGTGGTCGGCAGCGACAGCACAATGGACACCACCGCGGCGCCCGAGACGATCTGCGGCAGCAGGTTGCCGATGTCGGAGATGAAGGGATTGATCGCCATCCGCAGCGGGTATTTCCACAGCACCCGGCCCGGCGACAGGCCCTTGGCCCGGGCGGTCACCACATACTGCTTGTGAAGCTCGTCCAGCAGGTTGGCGCGCAGGCGCCGGATCATGCCGGCGGTTCCGCTGGTCCCGATCACGATCACCGGGATCCAGAGATGTTCGAGGATCGACAGCACCTTGCCCCAGCTCCACGGCGCATCAAGGTAGACCGGGTCCATCAGGCCGCCGATCGAGGTGCCGAAGGTCACGTTGGCGAAATAGAGCAGCACCAGGGCCAGCAGGAAATTGGGCGTCGCCAGCCCCAGGAAGCCCAGGAAGGTCAGGCCGTAGTCGCCCAGGCTGTACTGGTGGGTCGCCGAATATATGCCGATCGGGAACGACACGACCCAGATGAACACGATGGTCGCGAAGGACACCACGATGGTCAGCAGCATGCGGTCGCCGATCACGTCGGCGACCGGGCGGTTGTATTCGAAGGAGAAGCCGTAGTCGCCGGTCAGCATGCCGCCGACCCAGACGAAATACTGCTCGATCATGGGCCTGTCCAGGCCGTACGCCTCCCGCAGGAACTGCAGGCGGCTTTCGTCGATCGCCTCGCCCCGGCTTTCCAGTTCGGTCATCAGGGTGGTCAGGTAGTCGCCGGGCGGAAGCTGGATGATGACGAAGGTGATCGCGCTGATCGCGAGAAGGGTGGGGATCATCACCATGATCCGCCGCACGAGGAAGCCCAGCATGTTGATCGATCGTCCCTTCGTCGCGCCTGTTGATTGTCCGTCGTCAGATCATCGTTCCGCGGTTCATCCCGGCTTGGCGAACCAGAAGGTGTCCGGCCGATAGATGCCGAAATGGGCGCCCGGGTCCCAATTGAAGATCCCCTCGTCCGGCACGTTGCGCAGGGTGGAGCGCACGACGACCGGCTGGAGGGTGCCGTTGACCAGCCCGATGGTGAAGACCTGGTCGGCATGGATGCCCAGGATGCGGTGCCAGACCTCCGCCCGCGCCGATGTGTCGGGCGCCGTCCGCCACTGCCCCATCAGGTCCATCAGCTCGACCGCGGCGGGCAGGTCGGGCTTTTCGCCCGCAGTGCCGCCGGTCTGGTAGAACTGGCCCCATTTCGGCCATTGGTACTGGTTCTGGTCCATCGGCACGAACTCGGCCGGCGCCATGTCGGCCGTGGGGATGCCGTTGTCCACGCCCTTGCCGATCGCCATCAGGGTCTGGCCGGCATAGATCCGGTTGCGCAGCACCTCCAGCTGGGACGGCTTGGTGAACAGCTTGACCCCGATCTTCCGCCAGCTGTCGGCGATCAGTTCCAGGACGTCCACCTCCTCCGTGCTCTCGCCCGCCGTCTCGACGATGATCTCCATGGCGCGCCCGTCGGGCATCAGCCGGATGTCGCCGCCGCCCCGCTTGTTCAGCCCCATCTCGTCGAGCAGCCGGTTGGCTTCGCGCACGTCGAACCGGGTCCAGGCGTCCCGGTATTCCGGCCGGAACAGGGGCGAGCGGGGCAGCACCGTGTTGTTGGAAGGCTTGGCGAGGCCGTAATAGATCGCCTGGTTGATCTCGTCGCGGTCGATGCCGAGCGACAGCGCCCGGCGGAAGCGGACGTCGCGGAACAGGTCGCGCCAGACCGGATCGGCCGCGTTGAGGTTGGGGAACAGCGCCAGATGGGCGCCGTTGCCGGTCTTCCACAGGTCGACCTTGTAGCCGTTCCTTTTCGCCGCCTGCTTCAGGAAGGTGTAGTTGTCGAAGCGCAGATAGCGCGCCTGGAGGTCGGCCTCGCCGGCCCCGGCCTTCGCCGGGATGATCTTGCCGTCGGCGATCTGCACCAGCAGCCGGTCGATATAGGGGAGCTGGTTGCCCGCCGGATCGACCCGGTGATAAAAGGGATTGCGCACGAAGACGAACCGCTCGGCCGGCGCCGCCGTGGTGTTGATCCAGGGCTGGAGGGTCGGCAGGTCGGGATTGTCGTTGTCGTAGGCGTTGTCCATGCGGTTGTGCAGGTGCGCCCAGCTCTTCTGCCCCGCCGCCTTGACCTGATCCTTCAGCTCGGCGGGGTCGGCGTATTTCACGTGAAACTTTTTCAGGTAGGCCGCGGGACCGAAGATCTCCAGCGGCCGTGCCGCCGCCAGGGCCGGCAGGAACAGCGGGTTCGGCCTGTTCCAGGTATAGCGTACCGTGGTCTCGTCCAGCACTTCGAAAACGGGAGGTTCGCCGCCGGCCAGCATCTCCGGCGGGGCGCCGAAGGGCGGCACGTCCTTGTTGAGGATCACGTCCTCCCACCAATAGCGGAAATCCTCGGCGGTGAAGGGCGACCCGTCCGACCAGCGGTGACCGGGCCGGAGATGGAGGGTGAAGACCCGGTTGTCCTCGATGTCGATCGAGCGGAGGATGTCCGGTTCGAGCGTCAGGTCCGTGGTGTACGTCATCAGACGGGCATAGAAGTACGCGAACATGATGCGTACGTCCTTCGCCCGTGCCATCAGCATGTTCATGTCGCCGCCCGGCTGGCCCTGCTGCGCGCCATCGTCATCGAATGTCACGACTCTCGGTTCGGCCGGCAGCCTCTCGCCGATCGGCGGCAGCTTTCCGGCGGCGACCTGCTCGGCGAAGAAGGGCGTCTCGACCGCAGCGGACGCGGGGACCGTCGCGAGGAAGGTGATCGCGGCCAGGGCCAGGCAGCCGGCGCGGATGCGGTGGAATCTCATGATGCCAGATCCAGGAGGGCGGGGCGGGCGGTCGCGCGGACGAGGTGGCCGTCGCCCACGTCGATCATGCCGGGTTGGGCCGTGCCGTCGATGGTGAAGGGTGCCGGCCAGGCGCCCGGATCGGAGGCGCGGCCTTCGCCCAGCATCTCGAGGTCGAGCCGGCATTCCGGATCGGGGTCCGGCACGGCCGAGAGCAAGGCGCGGGTATAGGGATGCACCGGATTGCGGAACAGGGCGGCGCGGGTCGCCACCTCCACGATCCGGCCCCGGCACATCACCATGATCCGGTCGGCGATATAGTCCACCACGGCCAGGTTGTGGGAGATGAACAGGTAGGTCAGCCCGAGCTTCTCCTTGAGGTCTTTCAGCAGGTTCAGGATCTGGGCCTGGATCGACACGTCCAGGGCCGACACCGGCTCGTCGCAGATCAGCAGGTCGGGCCGCAGGGCCAGGGCGCGGGCGATGCCGATGCGCTGCCGCTGGCCGCCGGAGAAGCTGTGCGGGTAGCGCTTCAGGTGCCGCACGTCCAGGCCGACCAGGTTCATCAGCTCCTTGACCAGCGTCCGGCGATGCTCGTCGTCGCCGATGCCGTGGATCACCAGCGGCTCCGCCACGATGTCGAACACTGTCATGCGCGGGTTGAGCGAGCCGAACGGGTCCTGGAAGATGAACTGCTGCTTGCGCCGGAAGGCGACCAGGGCGTCGTCCTCCAGGTCGAGCACGTTGACGAGGCGGCCCCGGTCGTTGAACAGGATGGCCCCCGTGTCGGGCTTCAGCGCCCGCATCAGGATCTTGGACAGGGTCGTCTTGCCGCAGCCGGATTCGCCGACCAGCCCCAGGCACTCGCCGCGGCGGATCTCGAAGCTGACATCGTCGACCGCCAGCACGCCGGCGCCCGTCCGGTTGCGGTTGAACCAGCCGGTGCCGCCGGTCTCGAACCGTTTGCTGATGCTGGAGACGGCCAGGAGCGGGCCGGCCGCGTCGGCGCCGGTCGGCCAGGGTTCCCGGGTCTTCTCCAGCAGCTTGCCGCCGGCCGACTTGATCTCCCGGATCGGCACCAGCCGCTCGCCCGGCTCCATGTGGAAGCGCGGCACCGCGCGCAGCAACGCCTTCAGGTAGGGATGCCTCGGCTTGGCGAAGATGTCGCGCATCTCGCCGGCTTCCATGACCTCGCCCCGGTACATCACGATCACTTCCTCGGCCACGTTGGCGACGACGCCCAGGTCGTGGGTGATCATCAGCACCGCCATGCCGAGTTCGCCCTGGAGGTCGCGGATCAGCTTGAGGATCTGCGCCTGGATCGTGACGTCCAGCGCGGTGGTCGGTTCGTCCGCGATCAGCAGCGCCGGGCGGCAGATCAGCGCCATGGCGATCATGGCGCGCTGGCGCAGGCCGCCGGACAGTTCGAACGGGTAGGTGTCGAGCGCGCGGGCCGGATCGGGAAAGCCCACCAGCCGCAGCATGTCGCGGGTCAACTCGCGCGCCTCCCCCTTGCCGGCGTCGCGGTGGAGCATGACCGCCTCGCCCACCTGGTCGCCGACCGTGTGCAGCGGCGACAGCGAGGTCATCGGCTCCTGGAAGATGATCGAGATGTTGCCGCCGCGGATCGCCCGCATGGCCCGGCTTTCCGGATCGAGCCTGGCGATATCCACGGTTCCGGGCAGGCGGGGGTCGGCGAACAGGATCTCGCCGCGCGTGATATGGGCGGGGCGGGGCAGGATGCCCATGATGGTCTGGGCGACCACCGACTTGCCGGAGCCGGACTCACCGACCAGGGCCACCGTGCCGCCGGGCCGGACCCTGAACGAGATCCCCCGCACGGCATGGATCACGCCCTCGGCGACGCGGAACTCCACATGCAGGTCGCGGACGCTCAGCAGGTCGGTCATCGGGACCAGCGCGCCGTCCGCACGCCCGGGGCATCCATGCCGGCCTGCGGATCGGCGTCGATGCCGAGTGCCGCGAAATTGCTGATCGTCGTCTCGGTCATCCCGATCCCCTTCCTGCACGCGACGTCCGCCACCCGCTCGGCGATCTCGTCGAAGCCGTCGAGAGTCGATTCGAGCCGGACGGTCTCCCCGGAACCGGCGCCCCTGAGCTTGAGCTGCATCCAGCCGAGGCCGCGATCCCGACGAGTAGAATAGTAGTTTAAACGTACCTGAGCCAAATGTTCCCACGAAATCGAACCGCCCAAGGGTCCGCGGGCCTTGATCCCGTTATCGTCCATTTCGATGACGGTGGCGTGACGCTGGGCCGTCCGGGCGCCGAACACCACGAAAAGGGCCGCCGCCATCATCATGGGTACCGCGACCCAGGGGCTGAGCGGGACCAGCAGCGGCGGAATGCCGGTCAGCGCCAGCCCGGCGGCGGCGCGGGCATAGTCGCCATACAGGGGGGGAGCCGGATAGCGGAACTGTTTCACGGGGGACACCTGAAGGAGGGACTCCTGAAAAGGGCGGGGGCACCGAGCCAGCGGACGGCCGGGTGCTCCGACGCGGCGGCCGGGAACCGGTCGAGAAAGCGGCGGCAAGGGTCGTCATGCACCAGATGGTGGGTCAGCAGCCCGGTCGCCTCGTCCGGATCGGCGGCGCCGGTCCGGCGCGCCGCGAGGTGGCGGACCATGGCCCCGATCACGGCCTCCGTCCCGGCGAAACCGCCGCCGCCTCGCCAGTCGATGACATCCGCATGGGTGTTGACCTGGACCAGTCCAGGCACGGGACAAGGGCGGGGCCGGGCGTTGAAGGTGGACAGGCCGGCATAGCCGATGGCCGGCAGCCGGGCGGCCACCTCCGCCGCGATCCGGTTCCACGGGGGGACCAGGACGGGCAGGGGATCGAAGGGGCGCAGCAGCCGCCATCCCTCGGCGAGGTCGGCCAGGACCGCCTCGACGCTCCTGGCCGGACCCAGCTCGGTCTTCTTGGACGGCGGGGTCTCGTGGTTGGCGTGGGACAGGCCGTGCTGGAGCACCGAGGCGCCGGGCCAGCGCCGCAGTTCCTCCGCCAGCTCCGGCGTGGCACCCGCCGGGATCACGGCGAGCGCCACCGGCACGTCGGCGGCGGTGGCGGCGTCGCGCAGGCGGGCCAGGGCGGGGGAAGGTGAAACCGCGTCGTCGTCGCGCCACCACAGGGTGGCGGTCCGCCCGGCCTCGGCCCACAGGTCCAGTTCGCGCGCCAGGGCGGCCCAGATGTCATCATTCGTCATGACGCGGCCTCGACCAGCAGCCGGGCGGTGGTGGCGGCGCCGTCCACATCCGGGGTGAAACCGGCGGGCGGGGGTGCCGCCATGGCGCGGCCGACCGCCTCGGCCAGGCGTTCCGGCGTCAACCCGTCCTCGGGGAGGATGTGGAGCAATCCGCGCCGCTCGAACAGGCGGGCGCGGTCGGTCTGCTCCGTCTCGTTCCCGGCCGCGAAGGGCACCACCACGGCGCGGCACCGGGCCTGCATCAGGTCCATCAGCGTGTTGTACCCCGCCTGGCTGACCGAGAGGGCGCAGCGGGACAGCAGCTCCGGGAAGTCGGGCCGCGCCCGTTCGACGGTCACGCCGGGGGGGGCGCCGTCGCGCAGGGCCTGGAAGTCGGCCTCGCCGATGTCGGGACCGGCGAGCAGGCGCCAGGGGGATGACGCCAGGGGTGTCAGCGGGCGCGCCGCCAGGGCGGTCCGCAGCAGCGGCAATCCCACGGCGCCGCCGCCGACCGAGACGATCACCTCCCCGGCGCCGCCGCCGTGCGGTTTCGCGGCCGGGCGGGTCGGCGTGCGGGCCGGGGCGCGGGCCGGGGCGACGTAGCCGGTGTAGCGGATCAGGTCCGCGATCCGGTGCGCCTGCGGGAAGGTCGCGTCGAACGGCACCACGGAGGGGTCGCCGTGGACCAGCACGAGGTCCAGGTATCGCCGCGCCACGTCGGCCATCTCGTCCTCGCGGGCGGGATCGTCCTTCGCCACCAGGATGTCGCGGACGGAGGCGGCGACGACCCTGGGGCGCCGAGGACGTTCCAGCAGCGGCAGCAGTTCGAAGCGGAACGCACGCCGGCCGAAGGGATAGGTTTCCAGCAGCAGGATGTCGGGATCGACCGCGTCCGCGAGCTCCAGCAGCGCCGCGCGGCGGCGTTCCCGCCAGGCGTCGTCCAGGGGCCGGTCGCCCTCGCCGACCAGGCGCTTGAAGCTCTTGTCCGCCGACCGGGCCGGCGGCAGCTGCACCACGCGGGCATCGCCGTAATCGACGCCGGCGACCGGGAACCCGCCGGACGCCACCGTGACGTCCAGCCCCGCCGCCGCCATGGCGCGGGTGATCAGCGCCGCCCGCCGGACATGCCCGATGCCGAGCAGGTGCTGCACCCATACGAGGGCCTTCAGGGGGGGCCGAACGTCATGATTCGTCATGATCCGGCCGGCCATGGCAAGGCTTCACGGCGCCAAGCATTTCCTTCCTCGTCATGCGCGGGCTTGACCCGCGCATCCACGCGCTGACCGGAGTGGCGGAGTTCGCGCGTGGATGGCCGGATCAAGTCCGGCCATGACGAGAAGGGGGTGGTGGTGCCTGCCTCTCGCTGGGTGAAGACTTCACGGCGCCAAGCATTTCCTTCCTCGTTAAGCGCGGGCTTGACCCGCGCATCCACATGCAAACTGGCGCGGCGGAGTTTGCGCGTGGATGGCCGGATCAAGTCCGGCCATGACGAGAAGGGGGTGTCGGTGCCTGCCTCTCGCTGAGTGAAGACTTCACGGCGCCAAGCATTTCCTTCCTCGTCATGCGCGGGGTTTACCCGCGCATCCACGCGCAGACCGGCGTTGCGGAGTTCGCGCGTGGATGGCCGGATCAAGTCCGGCCATGACGAGAAGGGGGTGGTGGTGCCTGCCTCTCGCTGGGTGAAGACTTCACGGCGCCAAGCATTTCCTTCTTCGTCATGCGCGGGCTTGACCCGCGCATCCACGTGCAAACCGGCGTTGCGGAGTTTGCGCGTGGATGGCCGGATCAAGTCCGGCCATGATGAAATGGGGGCGTCGGTGCCGTGGCGGTTCGTCGGCGACGTAGGTCGGGTAGAGCGAAGCGGCACCAGACGTAAGCCGGCGCTTGGGTGTCGGTTGCCGCTTCGCTCTACCCGACCTACGGTTTCTGACGAATGGGCGGCAGGGAGGCGGAGAATGTCAGCGGATGTCATCATTTTCCAAGCCCCTGCGATGCCGCCAGCATACATATTAATAGGAATTTAGTCAAATCTCCAGCGCGATGTTCAGCTCGGCCACGGTGGGGGTGCCGTCCGCCGCCAGGGTGAAGCGGTGGGCGCAGCCGTCGAGGAGTTTATGGACCGGCTTGTCCGTCATGTCCCAACATGTGGCCATGGCATAGATCGCGCGGATCACGCCTTTGTGGGCG
This sequence comes from Skermanella mucosa, assembly GCF_016765655.2. Classification (NCBI taxonomy): domain Bacteria; kingdom Pseudomonadati; phylum Pseudomonadota; class Alphaproteobacteria; order Rhodospirillales; family Azospirillaceae; genus Skermanella; species Skermanella mucosa. The sequence continues at coordinate 6,152,197 of NZ_CP086106.1, read as the reverse complement.
ACGGCGCCGGCCGGCAGGCCGGCGGCGGCCGTCTCCGCCAGCCAGGGACGCAGGCGGTCCTGCACCTCGCGCGGGCTCTCGCCCCCCGGGCCGCGGAAGTCCAGGCCGCGCGCTTCCCACGCCGCCATCAGGTCGCCCAGCTCGGCCCGAAGGCCGGCGAGGGTCCGGCCTTCCCAGGCGCCCCAGTCCATCTCGACCAGCCGGGCGTCGGGCACGGGGTCGAGCCCGAGTATCGCGGCGGTGGCGAGGGCGCGCTTCAGCGGGCTGGCGGCCCAGGTCCGGTCGCGGAGCCGGTCCGGCAGCACCCAGGCGCGGACGACGCCTTCGCCTTCCGGCGACAGCGGGATGTCGGTGCGTCCCTGGATCAGGCCCTCGGTGTTCCAGGCGGTCGGACCGTGGCGCAGGATGAGAAGATCGGTCATCGGGACCTTGCGAGGCTGTGGAGCAGGGTATCGAGCGTATGGGACGCGCCGTCGAAGCCGTGCTCGGCCGCCGCGACGCGGGCGGCTTCCCGGCCGAGGGCGCTTCGCCGGGCCGGATCGGACAGCAGCGCCGCGATGGCGTCGGCGAAGGCGATTTCGTCCCCGACCGGGGCCAGCAGGCCGGTCGAGCCGTCGCGCACGATGTCGGGCACGCCGCCGGTGCGGCCGGCCACGACGGGCAGGCCGGCGGCCTGCGCCTCCAGCAGCGCCATGCCGTAGGCCTCGTTGATCGCCGGCCACACCATCAGGTCGGCGGCGGCGTAGCAGGCGGCCAGCCGGTCGGGCGGCAGCGCGCCCAGGAAGCGGAGCCGGCCGGGATCGACGCGGCCGAAGCTTTCCTCGACGCAGGCCCGGCGCGGCCCGTCGCCGACGACCAGCAGCCGCCAGTCGTGACCGCCGAGCCGTTCCAGGGCACGGGCCAGGATGCGGAAGGAACGCTGCTTGTCGCCGCCCCGCATCATGCCGACGGCCAGCAGCCAGGGCACCTCCGGATCCAGCCCCAGCGAGCGGGCGAGGCCGGCGCGGTCCACGGCGCGGTCGCGCGGGGCCGGCGGCTCGACGAAGGGGCGCAGCAGCGTCAGCCGGCCGGGCGACCGGAGCAGGGGATGCAGGCACTCCGCGTCGGCCGAGTTGAGGGAGATCACGGCGTCGGCGCGGGCGATGGCGGCCGCCGCCGCTTCATGGCCTAGGGCGAAGGGGCCGCCGGCCTGCTTGGGCGCGAAGGAGGCCTCGGCGACCACGTAGGGAATGCCCAGCGCTTCGCTGACGGCGGGACCCAGCCAGTCCGGCGCCTTGTGGTAGAGGTGGTAGGTGAACCACAGGTCGGGCGGGTCGTGCCGCAGCCGGTCCGCCAGCCGGCCCGCCAGCCGGCCGCCGAGATCGGCGAGGCGCCGGTGCCGGCCGGGCCTGCCGCCGTCGTCCCAGCTCCGGAAGGTGCAGGCCAGATCGACCCGGTGCCCGGCATGGCGCAGCGCCGCCATCAGCAGCCGCGCCATGCGGCGGTCGCCCGAGGGCGTGGGGTGCGTCGGCGCCTTGAGGGGAGCGTAGAAGGCGATCCGCATGCCGGGCCGGTCCCCTTAGTCCGGACCGCCGGCGGTCAGCAGCCCGGCCAGATGGTCGAGCCCGGCCCCGGCGCTGAACCGCCCGCGGACGCGGCTGGCGCCGGCCGCCGCCAGACGCCGGCGCGCTTCGGGATCGCGGCCGAGGGCGGCGAGGGCTTCGGCGAGGCCCGCGGCATCGCCGGGATCGACCAGGATGCCGGTCTCGCCCTCGACCACCAGCTCGGGGATGGCGGCCATGCGGGTCGCGACCACCGGAAGCCCCATGACCTGGGCCTCCATCAGCACGTTGGGCAGTCCGTCGCGGTCGCCGTCGCGCGCCAGCCGGCTGGGCAGGAAGAACAGGTCGGCCTCGGCATAATGCCGGATCACCACGTCCTGGGACTGGGCGCCCCGCCAGGAGATCCTGCCGTCGAGGCCCAGCCGTCCGGCCTCCGCCTTCAGGGTCTTCAGCCCGGTCCCTCCGCCGATATGGACCCAGCGCCAGTGCAGGCCGGCGGGCAGCCTCGCCAGGGCTTCCAGCGCCACGTCGAACCCCTTCTTCTCCACCGCGCGGCCGACCGAGAGCAGGACCAGCGGGTCGGCCGGGTCGCCGCCGTCCCGGGGAGGCCGCGCCGGCACCTCGGCCGGAAAGCGGTCGAACTCCAGCCCGTGGTAGAGCAGCTGGACACGGCCGGGCGCGGGCGCCAGCTCTGCCAGATGGGCATGGCCGAGGCGGGTGCAGGTGACGCCCCAGCGCGCCTCGGCCAGCTTTTCCCGCTTCTCCCACTCGGGAATGGTCCAGATGTCCTTGGCGTGGGCGGAAAAGCTCCAGGGCAGGCCGAGCATCAGGGCGGCGTAGCGGGCGACGCTGGCGGGGGTGTGCAGGAAATGGGCGTAGATCCCGCTGGTGCCCGGCGGCAGCTCGGCGGCCAGCACCGCCGCCTGCCCGAACCGGCGGACCCGGTTGCGGGTGCGGTCGCGCGCCAGGTCGCGGAGCCAGACCGCCCGCGCCCGGCTCCAACCCGGCAGAGCGCGGGCGGCCGCCAGCGCGCGGGCGACCCGGGCCGGCTCGTCGTGGAGATATTCCGGCAGGTAGGTCACCGGCGCCCGGAGCTGATGGTGCAGCGCGTGGGCGGTCTTGTCGGTCGGGTGGCGCAGGGAGAACAGGGCGAGGTCGACCCCGCGCCGTTCCAGGCCGACCAGTTCCTGGGCGATGAAGGTTTCGGACAGCCGGGGCCAGCCCTTGACGACGACGCAGACAGTCAAGATCAACAGCCTATGGGTCAGGCCCTGCGGCGCAGGGTGGCGCGGCGCGCGGGGCGGCGAGGTTCCGCCAGATGGCGGGTGGCCAGGCGGTTGACGTTCTCCAGCCCGTCGAGCAGGCCGGGGACGATCACGTCGGAGGGGACCTGCTGCTGCGGCAGCTGGCGCAGCGCCGTCGCCATGGCGCCCGGATCGCGCACGCCGTCGTCGGGCAGCATGCTGACCAGCCCCAGCTCCTGCGCGCGGCTGGCGCGGATATACTGCTCCCGCCGGGGCACCATGCGCGGCACGATCAGCGCCCGCTTGTCGAACGACAGGATCTCGCAGAAGGTATTGTAGCCGCCCATGGCGACGACGCCGATCGCCTTCGCCATCAGGCTTTCGAGCTGGGCCTCGAAGGTCAGCGTCTCGACCTTGGGCAAGGCGGCCGCCCGCGCCGCGAACTCGTTCTGAAGCTCGCGCTGCATGAAGGGGCCGAGCACGATCAGGGCGCGGTGGGGCAGCCTGGGATCGTGCTCGTAGGCGCGCAGGACCCAGTCCACCATGTCCTCGCCGTCGCCGCCGCCGCCGGGCGTGACCAGGATGAACGGCTCGTCCGGCATGTCGGGCAGGGCGGGGTGGACCGGGGCGCTCCGTTCCAGGTATCCGGTATAGACCATCTTGCGGCGCACCGAGGGCGGCACCCGGACGCCTTCGAGCGGGTCGCAGATCTGCGGCAGGCCGTAGACCCACAGCTCGTCATAGAGACGGTCGAGCGCCGGCATAACCTTCTTGCGCTCCCATTCCGGCCCCAGGGCCGACGGCTCGTCCATCACGTCGCGCAGGCCGAGCACCAGGGGCGTGCCCCGGGCCTTGAGCACCTGGAGGGTCTCCAGCACCTCGCCTCGCAGGCCCAGCGGCTCCTTGTCGACGATGAACAGGTCGGGATCGAAGATCTCCGCCGTGTGGCGGATGATCGACGCCCGCATGGCGAGCGTCTCCTCGATGTCGATGTGCAGGTTCAGCGAGGTGTACTCGCCGTTGCGCAGCTTGATCACCCCGGGGATCCGGACGAAATCGACCCGGCTGCGGAAATCGAAGCTGCCGATGATCGGCGACCCCGACAGGATCAGGACGGACATGTCCTTGTGCTGCTCGACCAGGGCATGGGCGATGGTCCGGCAGCGGCGCAGATGGCCGAGGCCGAAGGTGTCGTGGCTGTAGATCAGCACGCGGCTGTGCTCGCGCACCTGTTCCCGGATGTCTTCCCGGCCTGGCCCGATGCGGTTGCTCATGTGCGGTTGCTCACGGTGTCCACTCCGGCAGTTCGGCCAACCTGTGAAGCCTGGAACCCATAGGGGTCAATGCCATCGTCTGTCTCTAGCAGAATAGCTGGTTATCGACCATGTGAATTGCCGGGTGCCACACCATCAGGTACTCTCGGCCCTACTTTTTCCTGCCCGGTCGGACCAGCGCAGGAACGCTTTTTCGGACATCGGTGGTATGGAAAAGAGCATCTTTCGCTTCGTGCTGCGCTATAGTACGCGGCAGCAGGTGATCATACTCCTGCTCACCCTGTCCTCGTTCCCGTTCCTTTACTATTCATTGGAACTGCCGAAGCAGATCGTCAACGACGCCATCGGCGGACAGAATTTTCCCAAGGAATTCCTTGGTTTCCAGTTCGAACAGGTGCCGTACCTGATGCTGCTGTCAGGGATGTTCCTGATGCTGGTCCTGGTCAACGGCGCCTTCAAGTTCCGGATCAACACCCTGAAAGGGCGGTTGGGCGAGCGCATGCTGCGGCGGCTCCGCTACGAGCTGTATGTCAGGGTGCTCCGATTCCCGCTGCCCCGGTTCCGCAAGGTCAGCCAGGGCGAGATCATCCCGATGATCACCGCCGAGGTCGAGCCGCTGGGCGGCTTCATCGGCGACTCGATCGCCTTGCCGGTGTTCCAGGGCGGCACGCTGCTGGTCTATTTGGTCTTCATCTTCATGCAGGACCCCATCCTGGGGGCGGCGGCGATCTCGCTTTACCCCTTGCAGGGCTGGCTGATCCCCCGGCTGCAGCGCAAGGTCAACCAGCTCGGCAAGCAGCGGGTGCGGGCGATGCGCCAGATCTCCGACCGGATCGGCGAATCGGTTTCCGGCGTGCAGGAGATCCATGCCCACGACACCTCGGCCTGGCACCTGGCGGACATCTCGCACCGGTACGGCGACGTCTACGATATCCGGTTCGAAATCTTCCAGCGCAAATTCTTCATAAAATTCCTCAATAACTTCATCAACCAGCTGACGCCCTTCTTCTTCTACTCGATCGGCGGGTACCTGGTGATCCAGGGGAGCATCAGCTTCGGCTCGCTGGTCGCCGTGCTGGCCGCCTACAAGGATCTGGCGGGGCCGTGGAAGGAGCTGCTGGACTATTACCAGATGAAGGAGGACATCCGGATCAAGTACGAGCAGGTGATCGAGCAGTTCGACGTGCCTGAACTGATGGCCGCCGGCCTGATCGCCACCGACGCCGCTCCGGACACGCGGCTGACCGCGCCGATGGTCTTCACCAACGTCTCTTTCGGCGAGGACAACGGGCCGAAGATCCTGGACGGCGTGTCCTGCACGCTGCCGCTCGACGGGCACACGGCGATCGTCGGCGGTGCCGGGCGGGACGAGTTCGCCATGCTGGCCGCCCGGCTGCTGATGCCGACGGCCGGCCGGATCCGGATCGGCGAGCAGGATCTGGTGCATATGCCGGAGGCGGTCACCGGGCGGCGCATCGCCTATGTCGGGCAGAACAGCTACATGTTCACCGCCAGCCTGCGCGACAACCTCTATTACGGGCTGCGGCACCGCCCGCTGGCCGTGCATGAGGGGGACGAGAGGTCGGCGGCCGAGCACCGCCGCCGGTCTTCCGAGGCACGGGCGGCCGGCAACACCGATTTCCCGCTGGACGCGGACTGGATCGACTATGTCGCCGCCGGCTGCGACGGCCCCGAGAGCCTGCGCCGGCGCACGCTCGCCGTGCTGGACATGGTGGATATGGCGGACGACGTCTACCGGCTGGGCCTTAACGGCACGCTGGCGAAAGGCGGCGACGGGGACGTGGTCGCGCGCATCCTGGAGGCGCGGGCGGCGCTGAGGGCCGAGCTGGCCCAGCCGGCGATGCGGTCGCTGGTCGAGATCTGGCATCCCGACCGGTTCAACAACAACGCGACGGTGGCCGAAAACCTTCTGTTCGGCAGCCCGGTCGGGCCGGTCTTCGCGGTCGACAGCATGGCGGAGAATACCTATGTGCTGGGCGTGCTGGAGAAGGTGGGGCTGACGCGCGACTTCCTGAACATGGGCGTCCAGGTCGCCCGCACGATGATCGAACTGTTCGCCGACCTGCCGCCAGGCCACCAGTTCTTCGAGCAGTTCAGCTTCATCAGCTCGGAGGAGCTGCCCGACTTCCAGCCGATGGTGGCGAAGGCGGACAAGGAGGGCGTCGACAGCCTGAAGCCGGAAGAGAAGCGCCGGCTGATGGCGCTGCCCTTCAAGCTGATCCCGGCCCGCCACCGACTGGGCCTGATCGACGACGGCATGGAGCGGCGCCTGCTGGAAGCGCGCCACGTCTTCGCCCGCGACCTGCCGGAGGGCTTGCGCGAGAGCATCGAGTTCTTCGTCGAGGACAGCTACAACTCGGCCTCGACCATCCAGGACAACATCCTGTTCGGAAAGGTCGCGTACGGCCAGGCCCAGGTCGGCGGCAAGGTCGGCCGGCTGGTGGCACAGGTGATCGAGGAACTGCACCTGCGCGAGACCATCCAGGAGATCGGCCTGGACCATTATGTCGGCGTCTCGGGCTCTCGGCTGTCCCGGGTGCAGCGGCAGAAGGTGGCGCTGGCCCGCGCCATCCTGAAGAATCCCGACCTGCTGGTGATCAACGAGGCGACCGCCGGACTGGACGGCGCCAGCCAGACGCGCATCCATGACGCGATCCTGGAGGAGCGCCAGGGACGCGGCGTGGTCTGGGTCTTGCACAGGCCCAGCATCGCCCGGCGGTTCGACCAGACCCTGGTGCTCCGGGGTGGACAGATCGCCGAGCACGGGAGCTATCAGGACCTGGACAAGCCGGGCACCGTCATGCACGAGTTGCTGGCGGCCGAATGACGGGCGGCCGAATGACGGGCGGTTGGATGATGAGAAGCCGGAAGCGGGAGTAGCGTGTCGTGAGCCTTGCCGAAGAAGTCGAACTGCTGCGCAGGATCCCCATGTTCGCCAACGTGGAGACGAGCAAGCTGAAGCTGCTGGCTTTCACCAGCGAGCGAGTCGCCTTCCACGCGGGCGACATGCTTTTCACCCAGAACGAAATGGGCAGCAGCGCGTTCATCATCGTCGACGGCGAGGCGGACGTAACGGTCGATACGCCGAACGGGCCGTTGACGGTCGCCAAGGTCGGCCGCAACGATTTCATCGGCGAGATCGCGATCCTGTGCGACGTGCCGCGTACCGCAAGCGTGGTCGCCGTCACCGACATGACCACGCTGTGCATTTCCAAGGACCTGTTCTTCCGCATGATCACCGAGTTTCCGCAGATGGCGGTGGAGATCATGAGGGTGCTGGCCCAGCGCCTGGAGAACACGACCCGGCAATTGCGCGAAGCCGTCGCCCACGGTGCCCCGCCGCACACATGACGTAATCTGAAGAAGGCGGTTCATGAGCCGGTTGGACAGTTTTATCAGGCGGGTCAGCGCCCAGCGCGACTGCCTCAACGCCGCCGCGGACCTGGTCCGCGGCATTCCCGGGCCGGTGCTGGAGTTCGGCCTGGGCAACGGCCGGACCTATGACCATCTGCGCTCGCTGCTGCCGGAGCGCACGATCTTCGTGTTCGAGCGTCAGGTCGCCGCCCATCCCGATTGCATCCCGCCGGCCGAGTGCCTGCTGCTGGGCGACCTGTTCGAGACGCTGGAGTCGGCAGGCGCCGTGATCGGAGCGCCCGCGGCCCTGGCCCACGTGGATATCGGCTCCGGCGACCCCGGGGCCAACGCCGAGCTGGCGGCTTTCCTGGCGCCCCGGCTGCACAAGCTGATGGCGCACGGCGGCATCGTGGTCAGCGACCAGGACCTGGGCATGCCCCAGTGGGAACCGCTGCGCCCGCCGGAGACGGTCCGGCCGGGGCGTTACTTCATGATGAGGGTGTAAAAAATCATCCGCAGATGGACGCAGATAAACACAGATGAACTCCGGCTTGCTGAAGCTTCAGTCACCCGCAGGCAAATATCGAGGTTCTTATCTGCGTTTATCTGCGTGGATCTGTGGCAAAAACCTTCTACCCCGTTGCCGAGCGTCCGGTCCGGGCATCCGCCGCTTCGGCCTTGAAGGTCAGGGTGAACAGGGTACCGGCGCTGCCGTCCACGCCGACCGTGGCACGGATCTGATTTGCCAGGGCCTTGACCAGGGACAGGCCCAGGTTGGTGTTGTTTTCCCAATCCAGGCCGCCGGCGGCGCCGATCCCGTCGTCGCCGATCCGCAGTTCCCAGCGGCTGCCGTCCAGGGGTTCGAGCTCCAGCCGGACGGTGCCGGTCTCGCGGTCGGCGAAGGCGTGGCGGAAGCTGTTGGTGACCAGCTCGTTCAGGATCAGGCCGAGCGGCAGCGCCGTCTCGACCGGCACGTGGCACGGCCGGGTTCGGATGTCCATGGTGACTCCCCTGTCGGGACCGTGGAAATTCGCCAGCGTCTCGCAGATCTCCGCCAAGTAGCCGCCCAGTTCCAGGGTCGGCCCGGCGTCGTCGGTGTAGAGCTTGCGGTAGATCAGTTCCAGGGCGTTGATGCGGAGGAGCAGGTTGTCGAGGCCGGACCTCATCGCCTCGCTGTCGCTGCGGACGGCTTGCAGGCGGATCAGGCTGGCCATGACCTGGAGGTTGTTCTTGACCCGGTGCTGAAGCTCGTGGAGCAGCACCTCGCGGTGGCGCAACGCCTGCTCCAGGTCGCGGGTGCGCTCCTCGACCCTGCGCTCCAGCTGGGCGTTGGCTTCGACGATGCGGGCCGCGGCCTGACGGCGCAGGGTGCAGTCGAGCTGGGAGCCGAAGAAATAGAGCAGCTTGCCGTCCTGGTCATGGATCGGACTGATATACAGCTCGTTCCAGAACGATGTGCCGTTCTTGCGGTAGTTCAGCACCTCGACCTTGATGTCGCGCCGGTCGGCGAGGGCGCTTGCGATCAGGCGGCGTGCTTCCGGGTCCGAGTCCGGGCCTTGCAGGAAGCGGCAGTTCTGTCCGATGATCTCGTCGAGACCGTAGCCGGTCAGATCGAGGAACGCATGGTTGGCGAAGACGATCGGATTGTCGGCCTGGTTCGGGTCGGTGACCACGATCGGCATCCGGCTGCCCTCCACCACGCTGCGGAAGGGATTCTCCCGCGACGGATGGTTGATCAGGGCGATATTGTCCATCTCCTTGGGAGGAGTCTGCACGTTTGGCCTCCTGAGTTATCAGGTTCCGTGTGCCCTCTCCTGGAGGAGACCGGTCCGCAAGCCGCCGTTTCTTCTTTTTTACACACGGGTAGAACCTTGAGAGCAGATCAAACAAGGTTCGCCGGCCATTGTTCCAAACGCGACCAATGCGGGGACGGCGCCGCCCGGTCCGGGCGGCGCCGTCATGCCGATTACTCGGCCTTCTTGCTCAGGTCTTCGCCGGTGGCCTGGTCGACCATCTTCATGGACAGCTTGACCTTGCCGCGGTCGTCGAAGCCCAGGACCTTGACCTTCACCTCGTCGCCCTGCTTGACCACGTCGCCGACCTTGCCGACGCGCTCGTTCTTCAGCTCGGAGATGTGGACCAGGCCGTCGCGCGAGCCCAGGAAGTTCACGAAGGCGCCGAAGTCGACGACCTTCACGACCTTGCCGGTGTAGACCACGCCCAGTTCCGGCTCGGCCACGATGCCGCGGATCCAGTCGATGGCGGCCTGGCTGGCCTTGCCGTCCACCGCCGCGACCTTGACCGTGCCGTCGTCCTCGATGTCGATCTTGGCGCCGGTCTGCTCGACGATCTCGCGGATCACCTTGCCGCCGGAGCCGATCACGTCGCGGATCTTCTCCTTGGGGATGTTGATCACGGTGATGCGCGGGGCGTTCTGGTTGACCGCGTCGCGGGCGCCGCCGATCGCCTTGGCCATCTCGCCCAGGATGTGCATCCGGCCGCCGCGCGCCTGGTCGAGGGCGACGCGCATGATCTCCTCGGTGATCGAGGTGATCTTGATGTCCATCTGGAGCGCGGTGATGCCCTTCTCGGTGCCGGCGACCTTGAAGTCCATGTCACCCAGATGGTCCTCGTCGCCGAGGATGTCGGACAGCACGGCGAAGCCGCGGTCCTCCTTGATCAGGCCCATGGCGATGCCGGCGACCGGGCGGGGCAGGGGAGCGCCGGAGTCCATCAGGGCCAGCGAGGCGCCGCAGACGGTCGCCATCGACGAGGAGCCGTTGGACTCGGTGATCTCCGACACGATCCGCATGGTGTAGGGGAACTGCTCCTTGGTCGGGAGCAGCGGACGGACCGCCCGCCACGCCAGCTTGCCGTGCCCGATCTCGCGCCGGCCGGGGGAGCCGACGCGGCCCGCCTCGCCGACCGAGTAGGGCGGGAAATTGTAGTGGAGCATGAAGCTCTCGCGGTACTCGCCTTCGAGCGCGTCGATGATCTGCTCGTCCTGGCTGGTGCCGAGCGTGGCGACCACCAGGGCCTGGGTCTCGCCGCGGGTGAACAGGGCGGAGCCGTGGGCGCGGGGCAGCACGCCGACCTCGGCCACGATCTGGCGGATGTCGGTGGTCGAGCGGCCGTCGATCCGGCGGCCGGTGTCGATGACGGCGCCGCGCAGCACGTCGCTCTCGACGTCCTTGAAGGTGCCGGCGATCGCCTCGGCGGGGATCTCGTCCGAGGTCAGGGCCTCCAGCGCCTTCAGCTTGGCGGCGCCCAGCTTGTTCTGGCGGTCCTGCTTGCGGATCTCGGAATAGGCCGCCTTGATGTCCTCGCCGACGGTCTCCTTGACGCGGGCCTTGACGGCGGCGGCGTCATAGGGGGCCGCGGGCATGTCCCAGGGCTCCTTGGCGCACTGCTCGGCCAGCTCGATGATCGCGTCGATGACGGGCTGGAAGCCGCGGTGGCCGAACATGACGGCTCCCAGCATGACGTCCTCGGACAGTTCGCTGGCCTCGGATTCGACCATCAGGACGCCGTCGCGGGTGCCGGCGACGACCAGGTCCAGTTCGCCCACCTCGTCGTCGAGCAGGGGGTTCAGCGTGTATTCGCCGTTCCGGTAGCTGACGCGGGCGGCGCCGATCGGGCCCAGGAAGGGGATGCCGGAGATGGTCAGGGCGGCCGAGGTTCCGACCATGGCGACGATGTCGGGATCGTTCTCCATGTCGTGGCTCAGCACGGTGCAGATGACCTGCGTCTCGTTGCGGAAGCCGTCGGCGAACAGCGGGCGGATCGGCCGGTCGATCAGGCGGCTGACCAGCGTCTCCTTCTCGGAGGGACGGCCTTCGCGCTTGAAGAAGCCGCCCGGGATCTTGCCGGCGGCGAACGCCTTCTCCTGGTAGTTGACGGTCAGCGGAAAGAAATCGACACCGGGCTTGGCCGCCTTGGCCGCGACGACGGTGCAGAGCACGGTCGTCTCGCCGTACGTCGCCATCACGGCGCCATCGGCCTGACGGGCGACCTTGCCGGTCTCCAGCACCAGCTTGCGTCCGCCCCAATCGATTTCTTTTCTGTAGACGTTGAACATCGTTTCTTCCTTCCATCCGACGCCCAGGCCATCCCGGATTGGATGGGCCGGGCCGGGGCCCTCAGTCGTTGTCGACCCCGCGTGAAAACAATCCTGCATGAGCACAGGCGGAAAGCCGACCGGGAACGGGTCCGGGCCGGCAGGCAAAGCTCATCAATGAAATGGAGCCGAAAGCATTTCCCGCCCGCGAAAAAATCCTTCGCGGGCGGAATGATGCCGTGCACACCGCAGCCCGCCGCCCGCTCCGCGAAGCGAAGCCTGGACGGTCAGGGATCCGGGCTGGTTTCGGCAAACGGAATTGTCCGGTGGGCGGTGTGCGGAAAGAACCCGGCCTTAGCGGCGCAGGCCGAGACGCTGAATGAGCTGCTCGTAGCGGCCGACATTCTTGCGCTTCAGGTAGTCCAGCAGGCTTCGGCGCTGGCCGACCATGACCAGCAGGCCGCGGCGGCTGTGGAAGTCCTTCTTGTGGGTCTGGAGGTGCTCGGTCAGGTTCCGGATCCGCTCGGACAGGATCGCGACCTGCACTTCGGGGGAACCGGTATCGTTGGCACCGGTCGTGTATTCCTTGATCAGCTCCTGCTTGCGCTCGGCAGTGATCGACATCGGGTCTCTCCAATCGGGTCTGGTTGATGCTTACAGGTTCAATACGCGCACCGGGCGGATCTCCGCCCCTTCGACGCGGGCCAGCGCGACCGGCTTGCCGCCGGAAACGGCTAAAACGACAGCACCATCGCCCGACGGATCGTAGTCGAGGCCTTCGAGCCTCTCGCGATCCTGCCGGCGCAACAGCGCCACCGTTTGGCCAAGTCTCAGTCGGTGCGCTTCGGCTTCGGTCAGGGCGAACGCCGGGATGTCGTCCAGCGCCGTCTCGATCGGAAGCAGAAGTCTTTCGACGGCGGCACCATGCTCCATGGCCGCCAGATCGTCCAGGGAAATCGCGTTTTCGAGCGTGAAAGAGCCCACGTTGAGCCGCCGGAGGCGCGTTATGTGCCCCACGGTGCCCAAAGCGAGGGCAAGATCGCGCGCCAGGCTGCGCATATAGGTGCCTTTGCCGCATTCCACCTCGAAATCCGCGTGGTCGGCGTCCGGCAGCCCGATCAGGTGGAAACCGTCGATGCGCACGATGCGCGGCGCCAGAACGACCGTCTCGCCCTCGCGGGCCAGGTCGTAGGCGCGCTCGCCGTCGACCTTGATCGCGGAGAACTGGGGCGGCACCTGGGAGATTTCGCCCTGGAACGCTTCCAGCGCCGCCTCGATCTCGTCCTCGGACGGACGCTTCGGGCTGGTCGCGATGACGCTGCCTTCCAGGTCGTCGGTGGTGGTCTGCTCGCCCCAGCGCAGGCGGAAGCGGTAGGTCTTGGCGCCGTCCATGGCATAGGCCACGGTCTTGGTCGCCTCCCCGAAGGCGACCGGCAGCACGCCGGTGGCGATCGGGTCGAGGGTGCCGCCGTGCCCCGCCTTCTCGGCGTTGAGCAGGCGGCGGACCCGGGACATCACCTGGGTGGACGTCATGCCGGCCGGCTTGTCGATCACCAGCCAGCCGTGGACGGGCACGCCTTTGCGCTTACGCGCCACGGGGGCCTCGGCCGCCGGGGGAGGATTTGGAGGATTTCAAGGGAGCGGGCTTGTCGGCCTCCTCCTCCTCTTCTTCGTCCTCGTCGTCCTCCTCGTATTCGACGTCGTCTTCCTCGTCGTCGTCGTCCTCGTCGAGGTCGTCCTCGAACTCGGCCTCTTCCTCGTCTTCCTCGTCGTCGAGGTCGTCCTCGTCCTCGTAGTCCGGCTCGTCGTGGCCGGGTCCGTCGCCGTTCATGCCGTTGTGGGTGCCGTTGTGCGTTTCCTCGGCATCCCCATCGTCGTCGTGGCCGTCGGCATCGAGGTCGCGCGCGACCTCGGGGTCGTGCAGGAGGCGGTTGATATGGTCGGCGTACTCGAACGAGGTGTCGGCTTCGAACGACAGGGTGGGGACGTAGCGCAGCTTGACCGCGCGGGCGATCTGGCTGCGGAAGAAGGCCGCGGCGCGGCGCAGCGCCGCCACCGTCTCGTCGGAGTGGCCGCCGCCCAGCGGGGTGATGAAGGCGGTCGCGTTGCGCAGGTCCGGGCTGATCCGGACCTCGGTCACGGTGACGTTCAGGTTCTGCAGGTCGGGATCGCGGAAATCGCCGCGGCGGAGCACTTCCGCCAGCGCATGGCGCAACTCCTCCCCGACCCGCAATTGGCGTTGCGACGGGTTGCGTCCTGCGCGTTTGCTGCTCATGGGTTTATTTCCTCTTCCACCGGCCGCGCGCGCGGCGCCGGTCGGTACCGACGGGGGTATAGCCTGACCCGCCGGCGGGCTTCATGCCCCTGTTCCTGTTCGCGGGCTCCGGGAAGCCCCGAAATGGGAAGAGGCCCGCGGCGCCCGAGGGCGCCGCAAGGCCTTATCCGCGACGGCGGTCGGTCAGAGCTGCCGTGCCACTTCTTCCATCTCGTAGGCTTCGATCACGTCGCCTGCCTGGATGTTGTCGTAGTTCTCGAACGCCATGCCGCATTCGTACCCTTCGCGGACCTCGCGGACTTCGTCCTTGAAGCGCTTCAGGGTCTTCAGCGTGCCGGTGTGGATGACCACGTTGTCGCGCAGCAGGCGGACGCCGGCACCGCGCTTCACCACGCCCTCGGTGATCATGCAGCCGGCGACCTTGCCGACCTTGGTGATGTTGAACACCTCGCGGATCTGGGCGTTGCCCAGGAACCGCTCGCGCAGGATCGGCGACAGCATGCCCGTGAGGGCGGCCCGCACGTCGTCGATGACGTCGTAGATCACCGAGTAGTAGCGGATCTCGATGCCGTCCCGCTTCGCCATCTCGCGAGCCTGGGGATTGGCACGGACGTTGAAGCCGAAGATCATCGCCTTGGACGCGTTCGCCAGGGTCACGTCGGACTCGTTGATCGCGCCGACCGAGCTGTGGAGCACCCGCACCTTCACTTCGGTGTTGGCGGCGGTCAGACGCTCCAGGGCGCCGCTGATCGCCTCGATCGAGCCCTGCACGTCGCCCTTGATGACGATCGGCAGTTCCTTGGCCTCGCCCGCCTGGATGCGGGTGAACATCTGCTCCAGGGTGCCGCGCGACGCCGCCGAGGCCGCCGCCTCCCGCCGCTTGCGCTGACGGAACTCGGTGATCTCGCGGGCCCGCGCCTCGGTCTCCACCACCGCGAACTCGTCGCCCGCCAGCGGCGTGCCGTTCAGGCCCAGCACCTCGATCGGCATCGCCGGACCGGCGGTGTCGACGCTGGCGCCGCGGTCGTTGACCAGCGCCCGGACGCGGCCCCATTCGGCGCCGGCGACGAAGATGTCGCCGACCGACAGGGTGCCGCGCTGGATCAGCACGGTCGCGACCGAACCGCGGCCCCGCTCCAGCTTGGCCTCGATCACGACGCCTTCGGCGGCGCGGTTCGGGTTGGCCCGCAGCTCCAGGATTTCCGCCTGGAGGAGGATGGCCTCCTCGATCCGGTCGAGACCCATGCGGGTCTTGGCCGAAACCTCGACCGCCAGCACGTCGCCGCCCATCTCCTCGACGACCAGCTCGTGCTGCAGCAGCTCCTGGCGGACCCGGTCGGGGTTCGCGTCGGGCAGGTCGCACTTGTTGATCGCCACGATGATCGGCACCTGGGCCGCCTTGGCGTGGTGGATGGCCTCGACCGTCTGCGGCATGATGCCGTCGTCGGCGGCCACCACCAGCACCACCACGTCCGTGACGTTGGCGCCGCGCGCCCGCATCTCGGTGAAGGCGGCGTGGCCCGGGGTGTCGATGAAGGTGATCTTGCCGCCCGAGCCCAGCTGCACCTGATAGGCGCCGATGTGCTGGGTGATGCCGCCGGCTTCGCGGCTCGCCACGTCGGTGGCGCGCAGCGCGTCCAGCAGCGAGGTCTTGCCGTGGTCGACGTGGCCCATGACGGTGACGACGGGAGCCCGCGGGATCAGGTTCTCCTCGATGTCCTCCTCGCCCTTCAGGCCGACTTCGACGTCCGCCTCGGAAACGCGGCGCATCCGGTGACCGAACTCGGCGACTACCAGCTCCGCCGTGTCGGCGTCGATCGTCTGGTTGATCGTCGCCATCACGCCCATGCGCATCAGCGACTTGATCACGTCGGCGCCGCGCTCGGCCATGCGGTTGGCCAGCTCCTGGACGGTGATGACTTCCGGCACCACCACGTCGCGGGTGACCTTCTGGGTCTCCTGCCGGCTGTTCAGGCGCTGCTTCTCGCGCTCACGGGCACGCCGCAGCGCCGCCATGCTGCGGGTCCGCTCGGACTCGTCGCCGCTCAGCGCCTGGGTGACCGTCATCTTGCCGCTGCCGCGGCGGCGGTCGCCCGCCTTGCCCTTGGGAGCCGCGGGCGGCTTGGCCGGGGCCTTCGCGGGGCCGCCGCCGGCACCGGGAGCCGTCTTGCGGCGGCCGCGGCCGTCGTCTTCCTCTTCGCCGGCGCGGGCGATCATGCCGGCCGCCTTGCCGATGGCGGCTTCCGCGGCACGCGGCGCCGCCGGAGTCCGGCGGCGGTCGTCCTCGCCCGAGCGGGCGGCGGCCGGAGCGGCCTCCTCGTCGCGGGCCGGAGCCTTGGCAGCCGGGCGCCTGGCGGCTTCCGCCTCCTTGCGCTTGGCTTCCTCTTCCTGGCGCTTGCGTTCGGCCTCCTCGGCCTTGGCGCGCTCCTCTTCCTGGATGCTCTTCAGCTCCTCGAGCTCGCGCCGGCGCAGGGCCTCGGCGTCGAGCTGGGGCTCCGGCGCCTCCTCGACGACCTCCGGCTCCTCGATGACGGTGGCCTCGGCCAGCTCGGCCTCGACCTGCCGCCGCTCCTCGTCGGAACGGATGGCGCCCTGGAGGGCGCGCAGGCGGGCGTCGCGCTCCTCCTTGGTGAGCTGCCGGACGGCGGGCTGGCCACGCTGGCCCCTGCCGCCGGGCGCGCCCTTGAGGGGCAGCCCCTCGGCCGCGCGGCGGGCCGCGGCGCCGCCGTCGGCCACGCCGGGCGCGGCTCCCTTCTCGATCGTCCGCTTGCGCTTGACCTCGACGGTCACGGTCTTCGACCGGCCATGGGAAAAGCTCTGCCGAACCGAGCCGGCATCGGCGGGTTTGTTCTTCAGTTCGAGCTTGCCCTTGGTGGGGAGGCTCAAAACCTTCTTGCGGTCCTGGTCGTTACTGTCAGTCATCTGTGTCCGACTAGCTCGTCGTTGTATCTGTTGCCCGGCCGGCCGATGCCGGACCGCAATTGCCTTCACCCGAGGCACCCCGTCGAAGACCGGCATACCGCCGGCACTCCTCCAGGAAGCGCGCGGCCAATCGGCCGGGCGCCAGCATCGCATGCACCACGTGGTCGCGACCGAAGGCGTGGCCGAGATCGGCCGCGTCGAACAGGTCGACGACGGGCGCCTCCCCGGCCAGCGCCCGCATCTTGCCGCGCCCGTCCTCCGCCCCGTCGGCGGCGGCGATCAGCGCGCCCGCCTTGCCCTTGCGCAACGCCTCGCGGACCTTCTCGAACCCCGAGACGGCCACCCCGGCGCGACGGCACAGGCCGATCGAGTCGAGGCAGCGCCGCTTGAGCAATGCCTCCACCCGGTCGGCCAGGCCGGGATCGACCTTGACCTTGCGGCGGGCGGCCTTGGAGAACTGGTTCTTGGCGACCGCCCTGGCCAGGATCTCCCGGTCCGCCGTGACCCACAGCCCCCGTCCGGGCAGCGTGCCCTCCAGGTCCGGCACGACGGCGCCTTCCGGCGACGCGACGAACCGGATCATGCCCTGGCGGTCGGCGACGACGGCGGTGACGATGCAGCGCCGCAATGGGCTGCGCCGGCCGCCGATCGCCTCCTCCTCAAGCGGTTCGTGCCCGGGGAAACCGGGCTCGAACGTTTCGGGCGGGTCTGCTGCCTCGTGGGGCAGGGTGGGGTGGGCGTTCAGTAATGTCATCCGGTGCAGGGTCGGTCCTTGGTTCGAGAGCGGTAGTCCTGGAAAGACCAGGGTCAGTGCTGTTCGGTCGCGGCGGTCGCCGGTTCGCCGTCCTCGGTGAACCAGTGGGCGCGGGCCGCCATGATGATGGCGTTGGCGTCGTCCAGCGTCATGGCGTCCTTGCCGACGATCTCGCGCAGCTCGTCGCCCGCGAGGTCGGCCAGATCGTCCAGGGTCTTGACCCCGTTCTCGCCCAGCTTGACCAGCATGACGGGGGTCAGGCCCTCGATCTCCGCGATCTCGTCGACGACGCCCAGCGCCTGGCGCCGCTCGGTCATCTCGCTGTTCTGCTGGTCGAGGAAGGTCCGGGCGCGCTCGCGCAGCTCCTCGGCCACGTCCTCGTCGAAGCCTTCGATCTCGGCGAGTTCGTTGGTCTCGGCGAAGGCGATCTCCTCGACCGACGAGAAGCCCTCGGCGACCAGCAGGTGGGCGATCACGTCGTCCACGTCCAGGGCGTCGATGAAGAGCTGGGAACGGGTCTTGAACTCTTCCGAGCGCCGCTCCGACTCCTCGTTCTCGGTCATGATGTCGATGTCCCAGCCGGTCAGCTGGCTGGCGAGACGCACGTTCTGGCCGCGGCGTCCGATCGCCAGACTCAACTGGTCATCGGGAACCACGACTTCAATGCGCTTGCTTTCCTCGTCCATCACGACCTTGGCCACTTCGGCCGGGGCCAGGGCGTTGACGACGAAGGTCGCCGGGTCCTGGGACCACGGAATGATGTCGATCTTCTCGCCCTGGAGCTCGCCGACGACGGCCTGGACGCGGCTGCCGCGCATGCCGACGCAGGCGCCGACCGAGTCGATCGAGCTGTCGTGGCTCAGCACGGCGATCTTGGCGCGAGAGCCGGGGTCGCGGGCGACCGACTTGATCTCGATGATGCCGTCGTAGATCTCCGGCACTTCCTGGGAGAAGAGCTTCGCCATGAAAGTGGGATGGGTGCGCGACAGGAAGATCTGCGGACCGCGGGCTTCGGCCCGTACGTCATAGATGTACGCGCGTACGCGGTCGCCGTTCTTGAAGTGCTCGCGGGGCAGAAGCTCGTCGCGGCGCAGGATCGCCTCCGCCCGGCCCAGGTCGACCGTGACGTTTCCGTACTCGACCCGCTTGACCAGGCCGTTGACCACTTCGCCGACGCGGTCCTTGTATTCCTTGAACTGGCGCTGCCGTTCCGCCTCGCGGACCTTCTGGACGATGACCTGCTTGGCGGTCTGCGCCGCGATCCGGCCGAAGTCGATCGGCGGCAACTCGTCGGTCAGGAACTCGCCGACGGCGGCGTCCTTCTTCATGCGCTGCGCTTCGCGGACGGTAAGCTGGGTCGCCTCGTTCTCGACCTCCTCGACCACTTCCAGGTAGCGCATCAGGTGGATGTCGCCGGTCTTGCGGTCGATCCGCGCCCGGATGTCGTGTTCGTGTCCGTACTTGGAGCGGCCTGCCTTCTGAATCGCCTGCTCCATCGCTTCCAGGACCTCATCCCGGTCGATGTTCTTCTCGCGGGCGACCGCATCGGCTACTTGTAGCAGTTCCATTCCAGAAGTCCCTGGCGTTCGTTAGAGTAGGCACTCGGACGTGAGGCGAAAAGGCCGGCTACTGCTGGGCCGCGGTGGCGGCGATCAGCGCGTCGGTCAGGATCAGCTTGGCGCGCTGCACGGCGTCGAACGGGATGGTGGCCGGACCGGTATCGGTCTCGATCAGCACGGACCCGTCCCCGACGCCCTTCAGCACGCCACGGAACCGCTTGCGGCCGTCCAGCGGGAAGCGGGTTTCGATGCGCGCTTCGAAGCCGGCGAACCGTTCGAAATCCTTCAGCCGGGTCAACGGCCGGTCGATCCCCGGCGAGCTGACTTCCAGCGTGTAGGCGGAAGAAATCGGATCCTCGACATCAAGGATGGCGGACACAGCGCGGCTGATGTCTGCGCAATCCTCCACGGTCATGGCGGCATTGTCCTTCCGCTCGGCCATCACCTGCAAGGTGGGCCGCTGCGTGCCCGACACCTGCACCCGTACGATCTCGTAGCCCATGGCTTCGACCGAGGGGGCGATGATCTGTTGTATCCGATCGGTTGCGTCCATTCCACCTGACTTGAGGCAACATGACCGGGCTTCAGGGGCCCGGTTCAATAAACTGTAGACAAAAACAAAAAAGTGGGCCAGTGGCCCACCCGGATGCGATCCAGCCTTGCCCGTTTTGGCGGGACCGCCGGATCGTATGGGATCACGGAATGGAATATAGCGGAGTTGAGGCAGGCCGCAAGGATTTTCCACAATACTTTCCCTGCGGCTTTCCGTTGCTTTCCCGCCCGCTCCGGCGTGGGCGGCGTACGGGCCGGGTGCCGCACCCGGCCCGCCGGTTCAGCCCCGCGGT
Source organism: Skermanella mucosa (assembly GCF_016765655.2). Lineage (NCBI taxonomy): Bacteria > Pseudomonadati > Pseudomonadota > Alphaproteobacteria > Rhodospirillales > Azospirillaceae > Skermanella > Skermanella mucosa. Next base: position 6,132,351 of record NZ_CP086106.1, on the reverse strand, counting down.
TTCCGCCTGAAGCGCAGGAACACCGGCTTGCGGCCGGCCTCGATGCCCTTCTGCTCGTAGCGCGACTGGGGCCAGTCGTCCGGCCGCCGGCGCCAATCCTCCGCGGTCCTGGCGAGCCACTCGAAGTCGGGATGGCGCCAGGTGTGCTCCAGCATCCACATGGCGACGCCCATGACGTCGCTCGCCATGCGCAGTTCGGCCCCGTCCTTCAGCACGCGCGACAGCCGGGCCAGGTTGTCCGGTCCGATGAAGCGGCGCTTGTGGTGGCGGATCTTGGGCCAGGGGTCGGGGAACAGCACGAAGCAGCGGCCGATCGACGCGTCGGGCAGGGCATCGATCAGCGGCCGGGCGTCGTCGGCGAGGATGCGGATGTTCCGCTGTCCTCCGGCATCGATGTGTTCCAGGAGATTGGCGACGCCGTTGAGGAAGGGCTCGCAGCCGATCATGCCGATGTCGGGATGGGCCGCGGCCTGGCCGGCCAGGTGCTCGCCGCTGCCGAATCCCACTTCCAGCCACACGTCCATGATTCCGGACGCGCCTTCGGGTGTCACGAAGAGCGAGACGGGATCGACGCGCCGGCCGTCCGCCGGCGGCTCGATGGCCAGCCGGGGCAGCAGCGTTTCCAGCAGGTTGGTCTTGTAGAGGCGCAGTCTACGGCCGCGCCGGCGGCCGTAGACCTTTTCCCGCAGATCGGCCGGCGCGTCGTCGCGCGGGCCTGGAGGACGATCAGGCAAAGGCCGACCGCAGGTCCGACACCAGATCCGTGCGCTCCCAGGAGAAACCGCCGTCGGCCTCCGGCGCGCGGCCGAAGTGACCATAGGCCGCGGTACGGGCATAGATCGGCTTGTTGAGGCCGAGATGCTCGCGAATGCCGCGCGGGCTCAGGTTGACCAGTTCCTGAAGGACCTTGGACAGCCTGTCCTCGTCGACCCGGCCGGTCCCGTAGGTCTCGATGTAGACGGCCAGCGGCCGCGACACGCCGATGGCATAAGCCAACTGGATGGTGCAGCGCTCGGCCAGCTCGGCGGCCACCACGTTCTTGGCAAGGTAGCGGGCGGCGTAGGCCGCGGACCGGTCGACCTTGGTCGGGTCCTTGCCGGAGAAGGCGCCGCCGCCGTGGGGGGCCGCCCCGCCGTAGGTGTCGACGATGATCTTGCGGCCGGTCAGGCCGGCGTCGCCGTCGGGACCGCCGATCACGAAGCGGCCGGTCGGGTTGACGTAGAAGAACTCCTCGTCGCACATCCAGCCTTCCGGCAGGACGTTGATCACGTGGGGGCGCACGATCTCCCGGACCTCGGCCTGGTCGAGCCCGTCCATGTGCTGGGTGGAAACCACGATAGAGGTCGCGCGCACCGGCTTGCCGTTCTCGTACTGCAGGCTGACCTGGCTCTTGGCGTCGGGCCCGAGTTGCGGGGCGGCGCCGGAATGCCGCGCCTCGGCCAAGCTCTTCAGGATGCCGTGGGCGAAGTAGATCGGCGCCGGCATCAGCGCTTCGGTCTCGCGGCAGGCATAGCCGAACATGATGCCCTGGTCGCCGGCACCCTCGTCCTTGTTGCCCGCCGCATCGACGCCGACCGCGATGTCGGCCGACTGGGCATGCACCAGGATCTTGACGTCGGCCTTCTCCCAGTGGAATCCTTCCTGCTCGTACCCGATGTCCTTGATGGCATGCCGGGCGACGCTTTCCATCAGGTCGGGCGTGATCGAGTCCGGTCCCCGAACCTCGCCGGCCAGGACGATCTGGTTGGTCGTCGCCAGGGTCTCGACCGCTACCCGGGCATACGGGTCATGGCCGAGGAACAGGTCCACGATGGCGTCTGAAACGCGGTCGCAGACCTTGTCTGGATGGCCCTCGGAAACCGATTCACTGGTGAAGACATAGTTGCGTAGAGCCACAGGTTGCCTCGGCGCGTTGCGGATTGATGACATACGAAGATAATCGGCCCGCCACTTGACTGACGAGCATTATCACTCTTTTCGCAATCCGAACCATCCGGGTCAAGTGACTTGATCCGGAACCTGCAATCTGGGTATCCCGCACGGCTAGCAAGCAGGAATTGTTTCGAAATCTCACGGGGTCGCCCTTCCAGCATTGCCCCGCTGCCGGCCCACGCTACGCAGGGCCGGCCGGAACCCTGGCCAAGGCGAACAGCCGCCGGTCAGCCGCCTTCGCTGTTCGACGCGTTGGCGACCGACTTGGTCAATTCGAACAGGCGCTTGCGGACCTGCGGGTCGGTGATGCGATAGTATGCCCGGACCAGTTCCAGGGTTTCCCGCTTGGCCATCGGGTCGGGCTCGAACGAACCCGGCTTCTCCTCGCCGAAACCGCCATGGGAAGGCTCGCCCGAGAGGATCGCGTTCGAGTCGGCCGGCATGTCGTCGAAAAAGAACGAAACCGGGACGTCCAGGACGCGGCTGAGGTCGAACAGGCGACTCGCACCGATCCGGTTCGCGCCCCGCTCGTATTTCTGGACCTGCTGGAACGTCAGGCCGATCGCCTCGCCCAGCTTCTCCTGGCTCATGCCGAGGAGAGTGCGGCGCAGCCTTACCCGTGATCCGACATGTACGTCGATCGGATTCGGCTTGCCGGTCTTGGGCCGCCCGCCGGTTCCACGCCGGCCTCGTGTTTGTGGTTGCATGCCCTCAAACCCCTGTTGAATGTTAGCACTCTAACTAGTCATGCACGTGTATGCATTCAATAGTACGTACTAGCGCATTCTTGTGCACGCGCATACGAAAATATGTGCGACAATCAAGGGGTCTGTCGAGCGATGGTTGTGCTGAGGCCGAAACTCATCAGAAGTACCACCAATATCCAGTCGCCGATTCGACCGTACGGGGTGTTTCCAAGCGCCTTCGGCAGCGCCGCGTCGACGACGCCGCGCGAACCCAACTCGAGATAGGCCGAGATCCGGCCGTAACCATCCACGACGCCGGATATCCCGGTATTCGCCGCCCTCACCATGGGCAGACCCTCCTCCACCGCGCGCGCCTGGGCGATGGCGAAATGCTGGTGGGGGCCGGCGCTGATGCCGTACCAGGCGTCGTTCGTCACGTTGAGCAGCCATTCCGGCCGCCGTCCCGGGTCCTTCACCGCGGCTGGGAAAATCACCTCGTAGCAGATGAGCGGGCTGAAAGCGGGCAGTCCGGCGACGTCGATCGTCTCCGGACCCAAGCCGGCGGAGAAGTCGGTCGATCCGGCGGCGATGGAAGCGACCGGGAGGATGCCCCTGAGCGGCATATACTCGCCGAACGGAACCAGGTGGAACTTGTCGTAGGTGGCGACCACCGCGCCGCTGCCGTCCACCGCATGGAGGCTGTTCCAGAACCGGTTGGTGCCGTCCGGCCCGGTCCTGACCCGCGGGGCGCCGGTGATGACGCTGCCGCCGGGCGGGGTCACCGACCCGATCGCCAGCCGGGCCGCCGCGTCGCGCTCCAGGAAGAAGGGGACCGCGGTCTCCGGCCAGACCACGTGGGTGGGCGCCGGGCCGCCCGATGCTGGGCCTTCGGCGGTCATTTCCAGCAGGCGCTCGAAGTTCCGCGCCCGCTCGGCCGGGTCCCATTTCAGGGTCTGCGCGATGTTCGGCTGGACGATGCGCACCACCACGCCGGGAACCACGGACCTGTCGTTCTGCGACAATCTGACCCAGCCCGCGATACCGATCGCGGCGACCAGAAGCAGGCCGGCCGCCACGGATCCGGCCGCCCGCCGCCGCGACTCGGCCGGGTCGCCGAACAGGGCAGGCGTGGCGGCGACCGCGACCGTCAGGAGGCCCAGGCCGTAGGTGCCGATCACCGCGACGCTCTGCAGCACCGGCAGGAACCCCACCCAGGAATAGCCGATCAGGTTCCAGGGAAAGCCGGTCAGGACATGCCCGCGCAGATACTCCGCCACCGTCCACAGCATCGCGAAGGCGAGCACGCGGGAAAGGCCGCCCAGGCGGAACCGCCGTGACAGGACGTGCAGGGCGAGCGTCGCCAGGCCGACGAAGACGGCGAGCAGCGCCGGCAGTCCCGCGGCGGCGAAAGGCATCATCCACCAGAAGCGGGCGATGTCGGTCAGCAGCGCGAAGGAAATCCAGTAGAGGCCGAGCAGGAAATGCCCGAAGCCGAACCACCAGCCGGTGAAGAAGGCGGAGCGGCGGGTCGCCGCGCCGTCGAGCAGCCAGAGCAGGCCGGGAAAGGCCAGCAGCAGCACGGGCACGGCGAAGGCCGGCGGCAGGGCGAGGGTCGCGAGGCCGCCGAACGCCGCCGCCGCGAGGTATCGGCGCCAGCCGGTCAGGGCGGACAGGTGCGCGGCGAAGCGCAGGCCGCCCCGTTCCCGGGAGGCCCCGCCGTCGCTTTCCCGGAGCGCTCCGCCGCGCGCGTCGCCCGCAACCCCGCCCGAGCCCCGGAGGCGCGGGGAGACGTCATCCATGGGTGGCGTTGACGGGTTCCGGAAGGTTGCGGACCCGCAGGCGCTTGATCCGCCGCGGATCGGCGTCGACCACCTCGAACTCCAGGCCCGAGGGATGCTTGAGCAACTCGCCCCGGCTCGGCACGCGGCCGGCCAGGTTGAACACCAGCCCGCCGAGCGTGTCGAAGTCCTCCCGCTCGCCGTCGTCCAGGACGGGTCCGACCAGGCTGAGGAAATCGTCGATCGGAACGCGGGCGTCGGCCAGCATCGTGCCGTCCGGCCGGGTCACCAGCATCGGCTCCTCGGTCTCGTCGTGCTCGTCCTCGATCTCGCCGACGATCTCCTCCACCAGGTCCTCGATCGTCACGAGCCCGTCGATGCCGCCGAACTCGTCCACGACCAGGGCCATGTGCTGGCGCGACTGGCGCATCTGGAGCAGCAGGTCGAGGACCGGCATGCTGGGCGCCACGATCACCGCGTCGCGGGTGATGTCCTTGAGCTGGAACGGCGTCTTCCGCGCGACCGCTGACAGCACGTCCTTGATGTGGACCACGCCGACGACGTCGTCGAGGGTCTCCCGGTAGACCGGCATCCGGGAGTGGGCCTCCTCCGACATGCGCTCGATCAACTCGGGCAGCGTCGTGTCGATGTCGACGGCGACGATGTCGGCGCGCGGCACCATCGTGTCCACGACGGTGCGGTCCCGCAGCTTGAGGATGTTGGCGAGGAGCACCCGCTCGTCGGCGGCGATCGATCCCTCGGCTTCGCGCCGTTCCTCGATCAGCTCCTCGATGGTGTCGCGCAGCGTCGTGTCGCCGCGTCCCCCCAGGATGGTCCTCAACCAGCCGCGAAATTGGCCGGTGAAGGAATTCTGCTCGTCGGCCCCGTCTTCACGGGGCGTCCTACTGCCGGATATGTCTGCCATCGTCATATGGTTTGGGGTTTGGAGACGCCATCCGCGCCGTCGTCCAGGCCCGGCTGATCGCCAGGCGATCGATCGGAATGCGGCGACGGCCCGGCATAGGGATCGGCGATGCCCATGCCGGCGAGAATGCTGGTTTCCAGTCGTTCCATGCGGTCGGCGTCAGGGTCGGTTTCGTGATCATAACCGAGAAGATGGAGCACGCCATGAATTACAAGGTGCGTCAGATGATCCTCGACCGGTTTTCCCTGCTCGCTTGCTTCGCGCCGCACGGTTTCACAGGCAAGGATCACGTCTCCGATCAGTATAGGCATTCCCGGATGCGCCGCCAAGTCATCATCCGCGTCCCCGGCATCGTCGAGCCCGGCATCGTCGAGTAATGCGAACGAAAGGACGTTGGTCGGCTTGTCCTTGCCGCGGTAGTCCCGGTTGAGGGTCCGGACCATGTCGTCGTCGGCCAGCACGAGGCTCATCTCCGCCGCCGCCGCGGTGCGCAGGACGTCCGGATGCTCGGCCGCCGCGAAGGCGGCTCGGGCCGCCGCCTCGACCCGCCCCTCCGCGTCCGGGACCAGTTCCTCCCAGTCGCCGGCCTCAAGGCTGACCGAGACGTCGAGCGGCGGTCGGACGGGAGCCGTCATCGCCGCCCGTCTTCCCGACGAAAATCCTCTCCGGGCCGGCCGGCCTTGCGCTCGGCGTCGTGCCGGTCGTAGGCGCGGACGATGCGGCCGACCAGCGGGTGGCGGACCACGTCGGCGTCGCCGAAATGGACGAAGCTGACGCCCGGCACGCCGTGCAGGATCTCGATCGCGTCCTTCAGGCCCGACCGGGTGCCCGAGGGCAGGTCGATCTGGCTGGTGTCGCCGGTCACCGCCATGCGCCCGTTCTCGCCCAGGCGGGTTAGGAACATCTTCATCTGCATCGGCGTGGTGTTCTGCGCCTCGTCCAGGATGACATAGGCGTTGGCCAGCGTCCGGCCGCGCATGAAGGCGAGCGGGGCGATCTCGATCTCGCCGTTGCCCAGCCGGCGGGCGACCTGCTCGGCCGGCAGCATGTCGTACAGGGCGTCGTAGAGCGGGCGCAGGTAGGGATCGATCTTCTCCCGCAGGTCGCCGGGCAGGAAGCCCAGCCGCTCGCCCGCCTCGACCGCCGGGCGGGACAGCACGATGCGGTCGACCTGCCCGCTGGTCAGCATGACGACCGCCTGGGCCACGGCCAGATAGGTCTTGCCGGTGCCGGCGGGACCCAGCCCGAAGACCAGTTCGTTCTCCTGCAGCGCCTGGATATAGGCCGCCTGGGTCGGCGACCGCGGCGAGATCGACCGGCGCTTGGTCTTGACGTTGAAGTCGGGCCGGGCGATCGCCTGCATGGCAAGCTCGCGGGCGGCGCCGTCGCCGACGCCGGTCGCCATGCGAAGCGCCGCGTCCACCTCGGCCGAGCCGACCACCATGCCGCGTTTCAGCCGCTCCCAAAGCGCGTCGAGCGCCGCGCGGGCGCTTTCCGACGCGTCGGGCGGACCGGCGATGGTCAGGGTATTGCCGCGGCTGATCAGCGAGACGCCGAGCTGGGTCTCGATCCGGGCGAGATGGCTGTCATGCTCGCCATAGAGCAGCGGCAGCAGCCGGTTGTCGTCGAAGGCCAAGTCGATGCGACGGTCGGGGGACCCCGTCAAGCAGTTGCCTCCCAGGCTGGGGGGTTGGAAAAATCCACGGGCGGCGTCGAAGCCTCCGGGCCGGAAACCGTCACGCCGTCCGCCAGCACCAGATCGCCGGCGAGGCTGTTGGCGTGGGCGGCGTCGATACGGACATCAACCACCGTTCCGGCCAGACGTTGCGGTGCCGCCACCGGGACGGACTGCATGAAGGGGCTGCGCCCCATCAGCTGGCCCGGCCGCTTGCCGGCGCGGTCCAGCAATACCGGCAGGACGCGGCCGACGCAGGCCTGGTTGAAGGCGACCTGCTGGGCGTTGAGCAGCTGCTGGAGCGCCGCCAGCCGCTCGTTCTTCACGGTCTCCGGCACCTGGGCGTCGCCCAGGCCGGCGGCCGGGGTGCCGGGCCGTGCGCTGTACTTGAACGAATAGGCCTGGGCGTAGCCGATATCGGTGACCAGCCGCAGCGTGTCCGCGAAGTCGGCGTCGCGCTCGCCGGGGAAACCCACGATGAAGTCGGACGACAGGGCGAGGTCCGGCCGGGCCGCGCGCATCCGGTCGATCAGCCGGCGGTAGTCGTCGGCGGTGTGCTTGCGGTTCATGGCGGCCAGGATGCGGTCCGACCCGCTCTGCACCGGCAGGTGGACGAACGGCATCAGCTGCGGCACCTCGCCGTGGGCGGCGATCAGGTCGTCGTCCATGTCGCGCGGATGGGACGTGGTGTAGCGGATGCGCTCCACGCCGTCGATCTCGGCCAGCTCGCGGATCAGCCGGCCGAGCCCCCAGGTGCCGCCCGCCGGGCCGTCGCCGTGGTAGGCGTTGACGTTCTGGCCGAGCAGGGTGATCTCGCGGGTGCCGGTCGCGGCCATGCGCCGCGCCTCGGCGACGATCTGGGCCGCGGGACGCGAGTACTCCGCGCCCCGGGTGTAGGGGACCACGCAGAAGGTGCAGAACTTGTCGCAGCCCTCCTGCACGGACAGGAAGGCCGAGACGCCGGCGTCGGCGCTCTCGCCCGGCAGGAAGTCGAACTTGCTCTCCACCGGGAAATCGGTGTTCAGCACCCGCTCGCCGGCGGCGCGGCTGGCGCGGGCGACCATCTCGGGCAACTGATGGTAGGTCTGGGGGCCGAACACCATGTCGACGAATGGTGCCCGCGCCATGATCTCCTCGCCCTCCGCCTGGGCGACGCAGCCGGCGACGGCGATGATCATGCGGCGCCCGTCCTCGTCGGTCGCCTGCCGGTTCTTCTCCAGGCGCAGGCGGCCCAGCTCGGAGAAGACCTTCTCCGAAGCCTTCTCGCGGATGTGGCAGGTGTTCAGGATGACCATGTCGGCCCCCTCGGGGACCTCGACCGGCCGATACCCCAGCGGCGCCAGGACGTCGGCCATGCGGGCGCTGTCATAGACGTTCATCTGACAGCCCCAGGTCTTGATGAACAGTTTCTTCTTGGTCAAAAGCTGAACCCTGGAAAACCCGTTGCGGTCGGCGCGTCCGGTGCGGCGACGCGGCCTTGCATCAATGCATATGGTCGCTCCGGGCGCTTTTCACCCGTGCGTCGGCCGGAAAATAGCACCGGGGAGGGAGGGGGAGTCAACGACTCGGTATCGAGGGCCAGGGTGCCGGCTGGCGGCGGGGGCCTTGGGGCCGGGCAGGTCGATGGATCACGGATGCACACGGGTAGGCACGGATGGACACGGAACCGACATGCGCCGCGGCTTGATTGGGGGCGAGGATTTTCCGAACGCTATCCGTGTTTATCCGTGCCTACCCGTGTGCATCCGTGATCCCTCCCCTCCGCGGTGCGGAGGCCTATGATGATATGCATCCGCTCCGGATTCCTGGCATTCTATCACGGGCGACATCCGGGGAGAGGAGCGGCGCATGGCTGGGGGCGAGGGCATCTTCGTGGGCAAGGGGGAGGAAAGCCAAGTCCTCCCGCTCAAGTATGCGAACCGGCACGGGCTGATCGCCGGGGCGACCGGGACCGGCAAGACGGTGTCGCTCCAGGTGCTGGCGGAGGGGTTCTCCCGGGCGGGCGTGCCGGTCTTCCTGGCCGACGTCAAGGGCGACCTCGCCGGTATCAGCCAGCCTGGCGGCGGCAATCCCAAGGTTGCCGAGCGGGCGGCGCTCCTGGGCATCGCGGACCCTGCGTCGGACGGCTGCCCGACGGTGTTGTGGGACCTGTTCGGCGAGCAGGGGCATCCGATCCGGGCGACCGTCTCCGAGATGGGGCCGCTGCTGCTGGCCCGCCTGCTGGAGCTGAACGACGTCCAGGAAGGCGTGCTCAACCTCACCTTCAAGGTCGCCGACGACGAGGGCCTGCTGCTGCTCGACCTGAAGGACCTGCGGGCGATGCTGGCCCATGTCGCCGACAATGCCGCGACGTTTGCGCCGCGCTACGGCACCGTCAGCAAGGCGTCGGTCGGCGCGATCCAGCGCCAGTTGCTGGTGCTGGAGCAGCAGGGTGCCGAGAGCTTCTTCGGCGAGCCGGCGCTGGAACTGGCCGACCTGATGCGGGTGGCGCCGGACGGGCGCGGCACCGTCAACCTGCTGGCCGCCGACAAGCTGATGCGCTCGCCCCGCCTCTACGCGACCTTCCTGCTGTGGCTGCTGTCGGAGCTGTTCGAGGAACTGCCCGAGGCCGGCGACCTGCCCAAGCCCAAGCTGGTGTTCTTCTTCGACGAGGCGCATCTGCTGTTCGACGACGCGCCCAAGGCCCTGGTGGACAAGGTCGAGCAGGTGGTCCGCCTGATCCGCTCCAAGGGGGTGGGCGTCTATTTCATCACCCAGAACCCGCTCGACATCCCGGAGGACGTGCTGGGACAGCTCGGCAACCGGGTCCAACACGCGCTGCGCGCCTTCACCCCGCGCGACCAGCGGGCGGTGCGCGCCGCCGCCGAGACCTTCCGGGCCAACCCGAAATTCAGCGCCGCGACGGCGATCCAGGAACTGGCGGTCGGCGAGGCGCTGGTCTCGCTGCTGGAGGCCAAGGGCGTCCCGTCGGTGGTCGACCGGGTGATGATGGCGCCGCCCGGCTGCCGCCTGGGGCCGATCGGCGCCGCCGAGCGGGCCGACCTGCTGGCCCGCAGCCCGGTCAAGGGCCGCTACGACCACCCGATCGACCGCCATTCCGCCTACGAGCACCTGCGCGAAAGGGCGGAAAAGCCGGCGATCGAGCCCGCGAAAGCCCAGAAGCCCGCGGGACGCCAGCCGCGCGCCGCCGCGCCGCGCCAGTCCCCGGGGGAGGCGATGGTCAACAGCGCGCTGCGCAGCCTCGGAACGCAGTTGGGCCGGCAGATCGCGCGGGGTATCCTGGGCGCCATCATGAAGCGCTGACCGGCCGGAGCCTGTTTCCGGAGCCGGGGCGCTTCGACCGGCGGGACGGGAGCGGATCTTGGTGGGACGGCGGGGCGGGATCTTCTCCTGGTGCCTCTATGACTGGGCCATGTCGGCCTACAATACGGTCATCGGCACCTTCATCTTCAGCGTGTACTTCACCCGCGCGGTGGCGGAATCGGAGGTGGCGGGCACCGCCCAATGGGGCAGGGCGGTCGCCGTCTCCGGGCTGGCGGTCGCCGTGCTGAGCCCGGTGCTGGGCGCCATCGCAGACCGGGGCGGGCGGCGCAAGCCCTGGCTGGCCCTGTTCACGGCCCTGACCGTCGCGGGGACGGCGCTGATGTGGTTCGTCACGCCGGAGCCGTCCTCCGTCGTGCCGGCGCTGGTGCTGGTGGCCTTGACCGGCGTCACTTTCGAACTGGCCAACGTCTTCTACAACGCCATGCTGCCGTCTCTGGCCCCGCCGGGCCATACCGGCCGGGTGTCCGGCTGGGGCTGGGGCCTGGGCTATGTCGGCGGGCTGGGCTGCTTGGTGCTGTCGCTGTTCGGGCTGGTGCAGGCGGAAACGCCGCTGTTCGGCCTTCTGGGGACGGCGGAGCAGGCGAACGTCCGGGCGACGGCCCTGCTGGTGGCGCTGTGGTACGGCGTCTTCGCCCTGCCGCTGTTCCTGCTGACGCCGGACCGGCCGTCCACCGGCGTGCCGCTCGGGACGGCGGTGCGGGAAGGCTTGGCGACGCTGGTGGACACCCTGCGCCAGATCCGCCGCTATGCCAACATCGCCCGCTGGCTGGTCGCCAGCGCGCTCTATCGCGACGGGCTGAACACGCTGTTCGCGTTCGGCGGCATCTATGCCGCAGGGACCTTCGGCATGGGGTTCGACCAGATCGTGATGTTCGCCATCGCGCTGAACGTCACCTCGGCCGCCGGGGCCTTCGGCTTCGCCTGGATCGACGACTGGATCGGGCCGAAGCGGACCATAGCCTGGTGCCTGGGGGGTCTGATCGGATTCGGCATTCCGCTGCTGTTCGCCGAATCGCAGACGGCCTTCTGGGTGCTGGCGCTCGGGCTGGGGATCTTCGTCGGGCCGGCGCAGGCGGCCGGGCGGTCGATGATGGCCCGCCTGTCGCCGCCGGGGATGGAAACGGAGATGTTCGGCCTGTACGCGCTATCCGGGAGGGCTGTCTCCTTCGTGGGGCCGCTTCTCCTCGCGTGGGCCACGGAATCCTTCGAAAGTCAACGGGCCGGAATGGCAACCATCGTGCTATTGCTCGCGTTGGGTCTGGTGCTGTTGTTTGCGGTGCGGGAGGAACGAAGGGTCTGATCGGCCGGGGTTCCGACCGGAAGAAAGATCGGCCTATTGCCGCATCCGGCAGGGATCGATGACATTTTTAATTTATGACGCGCATCATGATCGATAATGTCCCAGGATCGCGCACCGGAGAATGAAAATGCTGAGCTACCACGACCTCGAGGATTTCATGGGCATCGACGCGGCGCTCGACGAGAACGAGGGAACCGCGGCCGGGGGCAAGGGCCGGATTTCGCCGGGCCGGATCTCATCGGGCTTGGCAGGCGACGCCGAGGACGATCCGGCCGAGCGCGAATTGGACTGACCGGAACGGATGCCGCCCGCTATGCCGGCCGGCGCAGGTGCGGGGTGACCCGCCATTCGGCATAGCGGATCAGGCGGGTGATCAGGAAGTTGATCAGCAGGTAGATCGCGCCCGCCACGATGAAGACCTCGAACACCGCGAAGGTCTGGGAGATGATCCGGCGCGCGATGCCGGTGATCTCCAGCAGGGTGATGGTGCTGGCGAGCGAGCTGGCCTTGACCATCAGGATGACCTCGTTGCCGTAGGCGGGCAGCGCTTGGCGGACCGCGATCGGCGCCACGACCCGGCGGAACACCAGGAAGCGGGAGAAGCCGCAGGCCCGCGCCGCCTCGATCTGGCCGTGGGGCACGGACTGGATGCCGCCGCGGATCATCTCGCTGGTATAGGCCGCCGTGTTGAGCGTCAGCGCCAGGATGCCGCACCAGTAGGGCTCGCGCAGGATCTCCCAGAAGATGCTGGCGCGGACCGCCTGGAACTGGCCAAGCCCGTAATAGATCAGGAAGATCTGGACCAGCAGCGGCGTGCCCCGGAAGACGAACACATAGGTCCCGGCGATCGCGGACAGGACGCGGTTGGCCGACAGCCGCATCCAGGCGACGCCCGAAGCCAGCACGAAGCCGAACAGAAGCGCCAGACCGACCAGCTGGAGCGTCACCGGAACGCCGGCCAGCAGCGTCGGCACGGCACTCCACATCACCGACAGGTTCATGGTCTCAGGCCCGCCTTACGCCGCGGTTGGAATAGCGCTCGGCCCGGTCGAACGCGACGGTCGAGAGCGAGGTCAGAACCAGGTACAGCGCCGCCGCGACCGTGTAGAACAGGAACGGGTCGCGGGTGACGCCGGCCGCGACCTGGGCGGAGCGCATCAGCTCCGCCAGGGCCGTGACCGAGATCAGCGCCGTGTCCTTCAGGGTGAGCTGCCAGACATTGCCGAGGCCGGGCAGGGCGTAGCGCAAGGTCTGGGGCAGCAGGATGCGGAAGAAGATCTGGCTCCTGCGCATCCCCACGGCGCGCCCGGCCTCGATCTGGCCGAACGGCACCGCCTGGATGGCGCCCCGGATCACCTCCGTCGAATAGGCGCCGGAGATCAGCCCGACCGACAGCACGCCGATGGTGAAGGCGTTGACCTCGATATAGTCGGTGTAGCCGAACACCGCGGCGACGGCCATGATCGCGTTGCCGGTGCCGAAGAACAGCAGGTATATGACCAGCAGCTCGGGCACGCCGCGCACCACCGTAGTGTAGACCTCGGCGATGCCGCGGGCGACGATGCCGCCGTTCAGCTTGGCGGTGGCGCCCAGCGCGCCGAACACCTGGCCCAGCGCGAACGAGCACAGCGCCACCGCCAGCGTCATCAGCGTGCCGCGGACCAGCTCGTCGCCCCAGCCGGTGTCGCCCCAGGCGAGCAGGTCAAGCATGGCGCGGGATCCGGCTTCCGGTCACCCCCGGGCCCTTACTTGATCGAAGTGTCGTAGCCGAACCACTCCGTCGTCAGCCTGGTGATGGTGCCGTCGGCGGTCGCCTCCTTGATCGCCTTGTCCAGCTTGGCCTGGAGCTCGGTGTCGGCCTTGCGCACGCCGGCGCCGACGCCCTCGCCCAGGACGCCGCGCGAGAAGGCGGGGCCGAACTTGGTGATGTCCTTGTTCTGGTCGCCGGCCTTGATCAGGCCCTCGATCGCTGAGCGGTCGGCGACGATGGCGTCGATCCGGCCGGACACCAGGTCGAGGCCGAGATTGTCCACCTTGTCGTAGGTCCGGACCTCGACTCCGGGCATCAGCTGTTCCAGCATGTTCTGCTGGATCGTGGAGACCTGGACCCCGACGGTCTTGCCGTCGACGACGGCCGCGGTCTGGTCTATCAGCTTCTGCTCGTCCGGGCTGATCTCGGCCATGTCCACGGCCGTGGTCGGCAGGTTCTGGTCGAGCAGCGGGCTGCCCTTCATGGCGGCGAAGACGGTCGGCTCGGTGGCGTAGGGGCCGGCGAACGAGATCACCTGCTTGCGCTCGTCGGTGATCGACATGCCGGCCATGATCACGTCGTATTTCCGCGACTGGAGCCCGGGGATGATGCCGTCCCAGTCCTGGGCCATCACTTCGCAGGTGGCGCCGATCCGCTTGCACAGCTCGGCCGCCAGGTCGATCTCGAACCCGATCAGCTTGCCCGAGGCGTCCATGCCGTTCCAGGGGAGGTAGGCGCCTTCGGTGGCGATCCGCACCTTGGTCTGCGCCTGGGCCTGCGGGACGCCGGCGGCGGCGATCAGGATCATGCCGGTTGCGATGGCTGCGAGGGTCTTCTTCAAGATACGGTCTCTCCTGTTCATCGACTTGTCGTCGCTGTTCCGTTGGTATTTTCTAGTTGGCGGTATTTTTTGTCGGCGGTCTTTTTCATCGATCAGAGATTGCGCGCCAGGAACTGGCGGCAGCGCTCGGACTGGGGATCGACCAGCACCTGGCCGGGCGGTCCCCGTTCCTCGATGCGGCCCTGGTGCAGGAAGATGACCTCGCTCGACACCTCGCGGGCGAAGCCCATCTCGTGCGTCACGACGATCATGGTCATGCCCTCGTCGGCGAGCTGGCGCATCACGCGCAGCACCTCGCCGACCAGCTCGGGGTCCAGGGCCGAGGTCGGCTCGTCGAACAGCATCACCTTGGGCTGCATGGCCAATGCCCGGGCGATGGCGACGCGCTGCTGCTGCCCGCCGGAGAGATGGCTGGGATAGGCTTTGGACTTTGCTTCCAGCCCGACCTTCTCGAGCAGCGCCTCGGCCCGGGCGATCGCCTCGGCCTTCGGGACGCCCAGGACATGGACCGGCGCCTCGATCACGTTCTGGAGCACGGTCATGTGGCTCCACAGGTTGAAGCCCTGGAACACCATGCCGAGCCGGGACCGGATGCGGTCGACCTGGCGGGGGTCGGCCGGCACCGCATGGTGGCGGCCCTGCTTCATGCGGATCAGCTCGCCGTTGACCCAGACGCGGCCCTCGTCGGGCGTCTCCAGCAGGTTGATGCAGCGCAGGAAGGTGCTCTTGCCGGAGCCGCTCGACCCGATCATGGAGATCACGTCGCCTTCGTGGGCGACCAGCGAGACGCCCTTCAGCACCTCGAGCTGCCCGAACCGCTTGTGGAGATCTTCGACGACGATGGCCGCCCCGGGATCGGGGCTGGGGATCTGGTTGGCTGGCGGCGGCTGTGACAGGCCCATGCTTCCGATCTGACTGCTACCGATATGACCGCAACAGGCTATCCGGGCAGCCGCTGCGGCGCAAATCCGATTTTCCAAATCACTCCAATTTGAGGCGAAGCCGCGCCGCCGGTCCGCTTCTTCTTGAGAATCGCAGGTCGGGAACGATCACGAGGCGGCTCAGCCGCCCTGCTTCAGGCGCTCAAGGAGCGATTGGACCTCGGCATGCTCCGGCGAGCCGGGCCGGAGCTGGGTCAGCAGCCGGCCCCAGAGCTGGGAGGCCTCGGCGGTGTTGGCGGCGCGGGCGGCGTCCAGGCCGACGAAATAGAGCGCCTGCGGGTTGTCGGGCTGGATCTTCAGCACGTCGCGCAGCACCGCCACGGCGGGGGCGGGCGGGGTGTCCTGGTCGCCGCCCGAGGCGATCAGGGCGTCGGCATAGGCGGTCAGCAGGTCGACCCGGCCCGGCGCGGCCTTTACCCCGGACGCCAGGGCCTCGGTCGCCTTGTCCCGCTCGCCCAGCACCCTGTAGGCGCGGCCCAGGCGGAGCCAGCCGTCGGCGTCGTTAGGGTTGTCCTGCAGGCGCTTGGCGAGGCCGTCCACCATGCTCCGGATCATGGCGTCGCGCTGTTCAGGAGCCATGTCCGCGGCGTCGGCCATCTGCTCGCGCGTCGGGCCGGGGGCGGTCCGGGGGGCGGGCGCCGCCTGGGCCTGGGAGGGCGGCAGCGGCTGGGGCATCACCGTGGCGACATCGACGCCGAGCTGGCCGGCGGTATCGGTGATTCGCTGGCGCACCGTGGCGAGCCAAGGCGCGTCGGCCGGGCTCTCCGCCGCCAGGGCGACCCAGCGGTCGAGCGCGCCGCGCAGGTCGCCGGCCTGGGCGCGGGCGAGCGCCAGATAGTAGCGGGCGCGGGCGTCCTTCGGGTCGGCCTGGAGCACGGCGTCGAAGGTGCGGACCGCCTCCTCGGGCACCACGCCCTGGTTGGCCGCGGTCATGGCTTCCGCGTAGGAGGACAGGATGCCGGTGTCCTTGCCCTGGCTGACGCCGACGGCGTTCCGGTAGGCCTCGGCGCTGTCCTCGAACCGGCCCATGCGGGTATAGGTCTGGGCGATCAGCAGCCAGCCCTGGAGGTCGCCGGGCTCGTCCTTCAGGTGCTGCTCCAGCTTGGCGATGGCCTGCATCACCTCGCCCGGCGGGCCGCCGTTCGGCGGGGCTTCACGGGAAGCGAAGGGCTGGGCCGGCAGGTCGGGATGGCCGGTCGGGATATAGACGGCCAGCGCCCCCAGCGGGATCAGGGCGCACAGCGCCAGCGCCATCGCGCGGCTGCCCCGGCCGGATGGCGCGGCGCCGGAGGCGGCTTCGCGCTCGCCCTCGTCCGCGACGGCCAGCATGCGGCGGCCGATCTCGGTGCGGGCGGCCTGGGCCTGCCGCTCGTCGATGACGCCGCGGGAAAGGTCCCGGTCCAGTTCCGCCAGCTGATCGCGGTAGACTTCCATGTCGTAGGGCGCGCGGCCGGCGGCCGACTGCCGGGCGCGCAGCAGCGGGGTGAGGACCAGGGCGGTCACGGCCGCCGTCATCAGGGCGGCGACGATCCAGAACAGCATGGTATCAGGTATCCTCGCGCAGCAGCCGGTCCAGCCGCTGGCGTTCCTCGGGTGTCAGCGGGGCGGCGGTCTCGCCGCCGGCCACGGCGCGCTGGCGGCCGCGCAGGAACAGCGCCGCACCGATCCCTCCCAGCAGCAGCACGACCGCCGGGCCGATCCACAGCACATAGGTGCTGGCCTTGAAGGGCGGGCGGAGCAGCACGTAGTCGCCGTAGCGCGCGGTGACGTATTCCAGGACTCCGGAATTGTCGTCGCCCGCCACCAGACGCTGGCGGACCAGCACCCGCAGGTCGCGGGCGAGCGGCGCGTTGCTGTCGTCGATCGACTGGTTCTGGCAGACCAGGCAGCGCAGTTCCTTGCTGATCTCGCGCGCCCGGGCCTCCATCGCCGGGTCCTTCAGGACCTCGTCGGGCTGGACCGCCAGGGCGGGCAGGGCCAGGGAAAGGGACAGGAGGAGGGCGGCGAGGCTGGTCCGAAGGTGCGCCCTCATCCCTGGAGCTCCCTGATCAGCGGCAGGATCGTCCGTTCGACCTCGTCAGGCATCACGGGACCCACGACCTTGTAGCGGATGCGGCCCTCGGCATCGATCACGTAGGTCTCCGGCACGCCGTAGACGCCCCAGTCGATGGACACCGTGCCGTCCTGGTCGGCGCCGATGGCGGCATAGGGGTTGCCGCCCTGGTTCAGCCAGCGGACCGCGTCCTCCGGCTTATCCTTGTAGTTGATCGCCTTGACGGTGACGCCCTGCTCGCGGGCGAGGCGCATCAGCACGGGATGCTCGACCCGGCAGGGCACGCACCAGGAGGCGAACACGTTGACCAGCTGGACCTGGCCCTTCAGGTCGGAGGTCGCCAGGCCCTTGCCGTCGTTCAGGAGCGGCGGCAGGGCGAACTCCGGCACCGGCTTGTCGATCAGGGCCGACGGCACGACCGAGGGATCGCGGGTCAGGCCTACGGCGAAGTACCCGGCCAGGACCACGAACAGGACCAGCGGCAGGATATAGATCAGGCGGCGCATCTCTGGATTTCCTGTGCGGGCGGTCTATTCGGCAGGTTGGGGCACGGGCGGCCGGTTCCGCCGGCGTTCCGGCACGCCGATCCGGAAGCGTCGGTCGCTGAGGGAGACGCAGCCCCCCACCACCATGACAACGCAGCCGATCCAGATCCACGGGACCAGCGGGTGATGGTACAGGCGGGTGGCGTAGCCGCCGGTGCCTTCCTGCTCCTGCCCCAGCACGACATAGAGGTCGGACACCCAGTTGGTCCGGATCGCGGCCTCGGTGGTCGACATCCGGGCCACCGGGAACCAACGCTCCTCCGGGTGCAGCGTCGCGATCACCTCGCCGTCGCGGATCACCGTGAAGGTGGCCGACTTGGCCATGTAGTTGGCGATCTGCTGCTGGTGGACCTCGTCGAACCGGATGTCGTAGCCGGCGATCTGCGCCGTGTCGCCCGGCCGCATCAGCTGGATGCGCTCGGTCATCCAGGCCGCCGACCCGGTCATGCCGGCGATCGCGATGCCCATGCCGGCATGGGCGATGGTCATGCCCCAGCTCGACCGCGGCAGCCCCTTGGCGCGGCGCCAGCTTTCCCCGAGGGGCGCGCGGAACAGCCTGATCCGGTCGGCCAATTCGACGATGGCGCCGAAGAAGGCCCAGGCCGCCAGCGCTACGCCAAGCAGCGCCAGCACCGGCCCGCCCTGGTAGGCGTAGAGGGCGCCCAGCACGCAGATCACGGTCAGCAGGGCCGCAAACTTCAGCCGGGCCAGCGCGCCGGCCAAGTCGGCGCGCTTCCACGCCAGCAGCGGCCCGACCGACATGACGGCGACCAGCGGCACCATCAGCGGGATGAACGTGGAGTTGAAGAAGGGCGGCCCGACCGAGACCTTGCCGGCGCCGATCGCGTCCAGGAACAGCGGGTAGAGGGTGCCCAGGAACACGGTCGCGGTCGCGGTGGACAGCAGCAGGTTGTTCAGCACCAGCGAGCCTTCCCGGCTCACCGGGGCGAACAGCCCGCCCATCTTCATGGACGGCGCGCGGATCGCGTAGAGCAGCAGCGCCCCCGCCGTGGCGATCACCAGCAGCACCAGGATGAAGACACCGCGGGCGGGATCGACCGCGAAGGCGTGGACCGAGGTCAGCACGCCCGACCGGACCAGGAAGGTGCCGATCAGCGACAGGGCGAAGGTCAGGATGGCGAGCAGGATGGTCCAGCTCTTCAGCGCGTCGCGCTTCTCCACCACGATGGCGGAGTGCAGCAGCGCGGTGCCGGCCAGCCAGGGCATGAAGGAGGCGTTCTCGACCGGGTCCCAGAACCACCAGCCGCCCCAGCCCAGCTCGTAATAGGCCCACCACGACCCCAGCGCGATGCCGAGAGTCAGGCCGGCCCAGGCGGCCAGCGTCCAGGGCCGCACCCAGCGCGCCCAGGCGGGATCGACCCTGCCCTCGATCAGGGCGGCCACGGCGAAGGAGAAGGCCATGGAGAAGCCGACATAGCCGAAATACAGGAACGGCGGATGGAAGGCGAGGCCGGGGTCCTGGAGCAGCGGATTGAGGTCGTTGCCGTCGAGCGGCGCCGGATCGATCCGGATGAAGGGATTGCTGGTCGCCAGGATGAACAGCAGGAACCCGACGCCGATCATGGCCTGGACCGACAGCACCCGCGCCTTCAGCGTCGGCGGCAGGTTGCGGCCGAACACGGCGACGGCACCGCCGAACAGGGCCAGGATCAGCACCCACAGGACCATCGAGCCCTCGTGGTTGCCCCAGACGCCCGACACCTTGTAGAGCATCGGCTTCATGGAGTGGCTGTTCTCGACCACGTTCAGCACGCTGAAGTCGGACACCACGTAGGCGTAGGTCAGCGCCAGGAAGCTGACCAGGATCATGGCGAACTGGCCGATCGCGGCCGGCTTCGCCACGTCCATCCAGGCGGTGTCGCCGCGCGCGGCGCCGACCAGCGGCAAGGTCGCCTGGACAAGCGCCAGGAACAGCGCCAGGACCAGGGCGTAATGGCCGAGTTCGGGGATCACGGCGCTACTCCTTGGCGGCGGGAGTCAGGGGACCGGTCGCGGATGCCGGCACGGGGGCTTCCAGCGACTTGGTCGCGTGCTGGGGGGCGCCGGCGCGGGTCAGGGCGTCGGCCACCTCGGGCGGCATGTAGTTCTCGTCGTGCTTGGCCAGCACCTCGCGCGCCACGAAGACGCCGTCGGGACGCAGCCGCCCCTCGGCGACGACGCCCTGCCCCTCGCGGAACAGGTCGGGCACGATGCCGGCATAGGTGACGGGGACGGACCGGGCGGTGTCGGTGACCCGGAATTCCATGGTCAGGCCGTCGGGCAGGCGCTTGACGCTGTTCTCCTCGACCAGCCCGCCCAGGCGGAAGCTGCGGTCGCCGACCTGCTGGGCCGCCAGGTCGGACGGGCTGTAGAAGAAGACCAGGTTGTCCTCGAACGCGGTCAGCGCCAGCGCGGTCGCGGTGCCCAGCCCGAGCAGGGCCAGGCCCAGCATGTAGAGGCGGCGTTTCTTGCGGGTCATCCCTCGTGTCCTTCCGCGGCGGGCAGTCCTGACGGCGTGGCGGCCGATGGGGCGGGAGCCGCGGGGGCGGGCGCGCCGTCGCGGCGGTTGCGCCGCCGCGGGCGGCTCGTCTCCAGGGTCTTCAGCAGCGCCTCGTGGCGGCGGAGGCCGCGCAGGCTGGCGACCAGCATGCCCACGAGGAAGACGGCCGCGACCCCGTAGGCCGGCCAGACATAGGCGGCATAGCCGCCCATCGAAAAGAACTCAGCCATGATCCCGCCAGTTGATCCCTCGCCGGGCGCTCTCCAGGGCACCCTTGACCGCCTTCATGCTTACCCGTTCTCCCACCAAGCCGTCATCTCACCAGAATGCGCCGATTGAAAGGCAAATCCGTCTTGCCGGTCCATTGCCCATCTGGTCCGAGCCCATTTGGTCCGAATTGTCCGGACTGACACAGGGTCGCGACGCCATGACGCAGGGCGAAGCGGATCTTCGCCGCCTTCCGGGACCATCCGGCACTATGACAGCGGGCAGGGCGGCAGACAAGCGGGGGAGCGGCGCCTGTGACAATCGCGCGGTGCCGGAGCCGCCGCCGGCTCTGACCGATAGACTTAACCACGAAGGTTTAATACCCTGGAGAAAGAACCGGTCGCCGCTCAACCGCACCGGGCTGTCCTTCCGAAGGGAAACCGCGGATGTCCCAAGCCTTCCTGTCCCGTCTCCTGGCCCCCGTCCTCTCGCGCCTGTCCGGCGCCCCCGCGCTGGTCCTGTGCGGCCTGCTCGCGGCGGGGCCGGCCCTCGCGGCGCCCGCCTGCACGGCGGCCCGGCCGACCCCGCTGGTGCCGACCGACGGCGCCCTGTGCGCCTCGCTGGCCGAGGCGGTGCGCAAGCCGGGCGCCCTGCCGCTCGACCAGTACGAGACGAAGCTGGGGGACTACCTGCGCAATTTCTGCCACCGGGATACGGCGGCCGGGTGGGTGCGGGACAAGCGGGTGCGCGACACCGGCCCCTATACCGCCAGCCTCCAGGACGGCAAATGGGTCGGGACCTATGCCGGCACCCATGCGCCGGTGGTGATCTGGTACTCGCCCGAGATGGTGGAGTGGCTGAAGGTCAACCGGCCGTCCGACGAGGCCGCCGCCCCGGCGGACCCGGCGCCGGTCCCCGACGGCGCCATCATGGTCAAGGAGATGTTCCCGGCGCCGGCCGCGGCCTGCGACGGCGTCGACCCGCTCAACCTCCTGCCGACCAGCGGCGCCGCCATCATGGTGCGCGACGCCCAGGCGTCCCACGACGGCTGGTTCTGGGGCTGGTTCGGCTGGAGCGGCTGGGCGCCGGACTGGCCGCCCGGGCCGACCAACCCGCTGGCCAACATGGGCTTCGGCCAGTACTGCCTGAACTGCCACGCTTCGGCCAAGGACGGCTACACCTTCGCCAGCCTGAAGAACATGCTGGGCCAGCCGGGCGAGCCGCTGGTCTTCCTCAGCCAGCATTTCTTCGAGGCCCCGGCGCCCGAGATCCACCACCGGCTGGTCAGCCTGCCGACCGACGACGCGGCGCGGCTGGGCCAGCCGCAGTACGGCTACGATGCCGACATCGCCAGCGGCCTGAAGGTTGCAGGCCTTCCCAAGCCGACCTGGGAGACGGTGTCCAAGATGCCGTCCCAGACCTATGACAGCGTCTGGGTCAAGGCCGGCGGTCCCGGCGCCGCCAGCGAGTTCATCACCTCCGACCAGTGCATGGGCTGCCACGACGCCGGCAGCACCGGCCTGCAGTTCGACATGACCCGCCCGAACCCCCACGGCGCCAAGCTGCTGAACCTGTCGCCCTATGCCACATGGTGGACCTCGCCCATGGGGCTGGCGGGCCGCGACCCGATCTTCTTCGCCCAGCTCGCCAGCGAGACCCAGACCTTCCATCCCGAGAGCGCCGACCTGGTGGAGAACACCTGCCTGGGCTGCCACGGCATCCTGGGCCAGCGGCAGTTCACGGTGGACAAGTTCGCCGAGACCGGCAAGTGCCAGGACTTCCTGCGGTCTTTCGCCAACGCCGTGCCGTTCCCCGCCGGCAACCCGACCGCCGGGCACGCGCCGTACGGCGCGCTGGCGCGCGACGGCGTCTCCTGCACCGCCTGCCACCGCATGGCGCTGGGCGCGGAGGCGACGGCGCAGTTCAAGGACGCGCCGCAGAACGCCTGCATCGCCGAGCGGCAGGCTTTCCTGAACCCGGACAATACCGGCTTCGCCCGGACCTTCACCGGCAGCTTCCTGGTCGGGCGGCCGGACACGATCTTCGGCCCCTTCAAGGACCCCAAGGTCAAGCCGATGGAGCAGGCCCTGGGCAACCGGCCGGAATACCACGCCGCGATCACCAATTCCGAGACCTGCGGCACCTGCCACACGGTCCATCTGCCGGTGCTCGACAAGGGCAAGGTGCTGACCCACGTCTACGAGCAGACCACATATCCGGAATGGGCCTTCAGCGCCTACCGGACCGGGGAGGGCGTGGACGGCAAGCTGCCCGGCGGGCCGGGGGCCACGCCCGCGAGCTGCCAGGACTGCCACATGCCGAGCAAGGACGAGAACGGCAAGCCGTACCGCAGCAAGATCGCGAGCATCCAGGAATATTCCAACTTCCCCCAGGCCGAGAACAACCTGGGACCCGAGGACATCGACCTGCCCGTGCGCGATGGATTCGCCCAGCACACGCTGGTCGGGCTGAACGTCTTCTTCACCAAGATGGCCCAGCAGTTCCCCGACATCCTGGGCATCCGCACCCAGGACCCCATGCTGGTGTCCAAGGGCGTCGATCCGCTGCTTCGGACCGAGCAGGCGATGCTCGACCAGGCCTCCGGCGGCACCGCCGCGATCGCGGTGACGGGGGTGGAGACGGACGGCGGCAACCTCCGGGCGACCGTCGCGGTCACCAGCAGGACCGGCCACAAGCTGCCGTCGGGCGTCGGTTTCCGCCGCGCCTTCATCGAGTTCGACGTGCTCGACGCCAACGGCAACGTGCTGTGGGCCTCGGGCCGGACCAACGGCGCCGGCGTCATCGTGGACGAGGCGGGCAAGCCGGTCGCCGGCGAGCTGTGGTGGAACGACGACTGCTCCGGCCGGGCCAACGCCGGCAGCCTGCCGCACCAGCCGCACTACCAAGTGGTCAGCCGCCAGGACCAGGCACAGATCTACCAGGAGCTGGTGACGGCTCCCCCCACCGACCTGCCGGCGGGGCAGGCCCCCGTCTGCGGCCACGACGTGAAACCGACCGGCGACTTCACCACCAGCTTCCTGTCGATCTGCGCCGACGTGAAGGACAACCGCATCCTGCCCCACGGTTTCCTGGGGCTCGACCAGCGGCGCGCCATCGCCAAGGCGTTGGGCGCCGGCCCTGACCTTGCCGAGGACGTGACTCCCACGGCGGTCGGCGACGATCCCGACTACCGCGACGGCGGCGGCGACACGCTGGTCTATGCCGTACCGCTGGCGGACCTGAAGGGGACGGCCGCCTCGGTCAAGGCGACGCTCTACTATCAGGCGACGCCGCCCTACTACCTCCAGGACCGCTTCTGCACCGCCAAGGGCGCCGACACCGACCGCCTGCTGTTCCTGGCCGGCCACCTGAACCTGGACGGCACCGAGGCACAGGACTGGAAGCTGAAGATGGTGGATAGCGGCGCGGTGCCGGTGGCTGCGGCGGCCCAGGCCGGGAAGTGACGGGGGACGGCTGCTTTCGATCAATCAAGGAGGGGCTTCCCGCGATCCGCGGGGAGCCCCTTTCGCTTTCGATCCGGAAAGGAAGGCGGTTCTTCTGGTCGTCGGCGACAAATCCGGCGGGAGCGGTAAGCGCTTCTACAGGAAATTCATCGACAAGGCGGACCACCGATTTTCCGCCCATTTGGAATCATTGAGAGCTGCGAGGAAGATCGGATCAGATGGGCCGGAGCATTGACCAAGTGATCGCCGAACTTCCGTCCGAGCGGCAGGAACGCATCGAGGCGAAGTACCGGGAACTGAAGCGGGATGTGGAATGCCTGCGCGAGTTGCGCCAGATCGCCGGGAAGGCGCAGGCCGACATCGCGGCCACCCTGAACATCAAGCAGCCATCCGTGTCGAAGATCGAGAAGCAGGCCGACATGTATCTTTCGACCCTCCGCAGTTATGTGGAGGCGGTCGGCGGCGAGCTGGAGCTGATCGTGAAGCTGCCCGACTATCCGGCGGTTCGTCTGCGGGGTTTTGGAGAAGTTCTCGGGGAAACATCGGAGGCGGAAATGGACAAGACGGTAGAGCGCAACGCCCGTCCGGCTTAAGATTTTGTCTTGATGACCGATCACCTGTCGCTTTAGGAATGTCGGCCGTCGTGACTGCGGCGTTCCGTACCGGAAAGCTGGCGAAGTATGGAGGCGGCTCATGAAGATCACGTACGATCCGGCGGCCGACATCCTGTCGGTCGTGCTTCGTGACGCCGTGGTGGTTGAGAGCGACGAGGACAAGCCGGGCATAATCCTCGACTACGACGGAACAGGCGCCCTCGTGGCGTTGGAGATCCTCGACGCATCGAAGAACGCCGAGGGCGTGTCTTCCGTGGAATTCAAGGTCGCTGTCTAAAGCAGTATCCGACCAGTGTTCCGACCGAGACATTTGGCTCCAAGCGTTGGGCCGGCTCTCTCGGCCGGATCAACCTGATCGGGCACTGCTCCAGTGGTCACTTCGTCGGGGAACTCTCATCAGCCCCGATTTGCCGGTTCCGCGAGCATGCCGGCGCAATGGCGTGCCCTTGCCGTGATCGCGTCCGCCAGCAGCCCGGTGAGGGGGTGATCCAGGCCGTCCTCCTGCGCGCGCAGGCGAACCTCCGCCATATGCCCGCTTATCATCCCGGCGAGTTCGGCGACACTGGCCAGGACCCTGTCCGGATCAAGGCCGAGTTCCAAGGCCGATTTCCGCCATTGACGCACACCGGCGTCGCGGAGTCGGTATTCGCCGCCGATCTTCATCGCGAGCTTCAGGCGCTGGGGGTCGAGGTTGCCGTAAGGCAGCGCGCTGGCGATGTCGTAGAGTGGAGCCAGACGGCCGCGCCCGGCTGCGCCGATCAGCAGCGAATAGTTCTTGGCATGGGCATCCGTGCCGGCGATCAGCCAATTGGTCACGACCGGTTCGCCGCGAGATCGTCGAGGAGCCCGTCGATATCGATCGAAGGGATGGCATCGGCCCGCAGCGCCTCGGTCCCGCCGAGCTCGTCGGCGGCATCGACGGAGAGGCCGAGTCCCAGCGCACTCAACGTCCGGAGGACGAGGCCGACCTCGGCGCGCGGCTTGCCTTTCTCGATCTCCACGATCCACTGGCGGCTGACACCGGCTTGGCCGGCAAGTTCCCCCTGGTCCAGACCAAGGCTCCGGCGCCGCTCCCGGATGACCAGTCCGATATCGGTAACGGTGCGAATGAACATCGGTGATTTTCGGTGGATGTCAACGAACGGCGTCATAGTAGGCAAGTCGCCGATCGGCGACAGGTCTGTTCCAGGGGCGATCTCTCAAGGGGAGGTCCCGGACGAGGCGCTCAAGCACGTTCCCCGCTATCCGCCCGCGAGCGCGATGCTGATCGGTCGCCCGGCCATTGCAAGGGAACGCCAAGGGCAGGGTCTGGGCGCCGTCCTGCTCGCCGACGCTGTTCGACGGGCTTATGGCAGCGCCGGAACCGTCGGCTCTTCGATGGTGGTGGCCGATGCCCTCGACGAGAACGCGGCCCGCTCCCGCGCCAGCCATGGCTTCAGCTTTCGACAGCGATAAGTATGACAAGAAAGTGCGGCGCGGAGAAACTCCACGCCGCCAGGAGCTTCTACTTCATGCGCTTCAGGTCGGTGTATTCGCCGTTTACATTCAGCGTCACCGTCACTTCCTTGTCTCCGCGATTACGCCAGAACCAGCCATGGTTGCCATCGAAGGCTGCCAAAAGCGTGCCCTGGTCACTCTCCACCCCGCGCCCTTTTCTGTAGCTGAGCGTTTTATCGGGCGCATCGAAAGGTTCGCCGTGCGTATCGTGATTGACCACTCCCCCTTCGGCTTTCCAGGAATAGTCGGTCCTGGCCCCCTGGCGCATCCTTACCTTGACCTCGGCGGCCTCGCCGGGACGGAGCGTGACAGATGTCTGTTCGGATTTGGCCGTCTGGGCGACGGCGGTCGCGGCGAGTCCCGCTTCGCCGGGAATCGCCGGAACGGGCGGTGCCGCCGCGGCGGTCGACACGACGAGGCCCGCCACCCTTGAAACCAGGGACGAAGCCGGGGAGCCGGATGCGTCTGAACGCCGCTCCGGCGCGGGTATCGCCGGGACCGGGAGTTCCCGTGCGGCCCGCGCGTCCTCCGCAGCCTCCTCGGCGAGGGATGCCTTGATCTCGCCCATTTCGGTCAGGCCGAGCACCTTGCCGACGCCGGTGGGGTCTATGCCGTATTCGGCCGGAAGGACGACCGTGACGAGCAGCACGGCCGCCGCCGCCGCGGCGATCGCCGTGGACCGGAGCAGCTGTCCGGAGGTCGGGAGTTCGGCTGGGGAAGGAATGTTCGCGTTGTACATGGCTCTGGTCCTTGTCAGGAGGCGACGGCCCAGCCGGTCAGCTGATACCCGATCAGCACGAACCCGGCGGACATCATCGCGACGTTGGCTGTGTAGGCGTGGCGCCAGAAGCTTGCGGTGCGGCGCCAATAGCCCATGACGATCAGGATGGCGGCGAGCGCGAGCAGCTGCCCGATCTCGACGCCGACGTTGAAGGCGAGCAGGTTAGGGACCAAGCCGTCCGGCGACACCTCGTACTCGCGGATCTTGGTCGCGAGCCCGAGACCGTGGAACAGGCCGAAAACGAGCGTCGCCGCCTTGGTGTCGGGCTGGAACCCGAACCAGCGCTGGTAGGCGCCGAGATTGTCGAGCGCCTTGTAGACGACCGAGAGGCCGATGATCGCGTCGATCAGGTAGCCGCTGACATTCGTGTCGAAGAGCACTCCGAGCAGCATCGTCGTCGAGTGGCCCAGCGCGAACAGGCTGACGTAGATGCCGATATGCCTGGGGCGGTAGAGGAAGAAGATCACCCCGAACAGGAACAGGAGGTGGTCGTACCCGGTCACCATGTGCTTGGCGCCGAGATAGACGAATGGCAGCAGGTGGATGCCGGTGATCTCCTGGATGTAGCCCTTGTCGCCCTGCGTCACGGCATGGGCTTGCGCATCGAGGCTGGTGAATGCGAGCATCGGGAGAACCGCGGCGAGGCCGAGGAGAGCGGTCCACGGCCGCGCGCACGGAGGGCGCGACCACCCCCCTGGTGAAGGTCCGTTCATCATCGTTTCCGGTTTCCGTGTTGTGGAAGGCCGCGCCCCCGGGGCGACGGCGTGGTCACACGACGGGACCGGAGCGGGGAGGACGTTCCAGGAAGTAGGGCGGAGCACCGCGGGACTCCCGCGGTGGCCCGTCGTGCCATGCGGTATCCCTCGCGCCGGCGAGCTCCGCAACCGCCGTCGCAGGGCTCATCGTCACATGGGAATGGTCGAGCGGATTGTGCCCGTGGACATGCCCGGGCTGGGAATCCTCGTCCAGATCATGGTCATGGCCATGACCTTCATCGTGGTCATGGGTGTGACCTTCACCAGCGTCCAAGTCCGCCGCGGCGGCCAGGAACGCGCCAGGGCCGTGGGACGAGAGGCCGTGGTTCCCGAACGAAAAAATCCCCGCCATCACCGCGGCGGCGATGACAAGGCGAAAACCGTTCATGAGGCAGGCCAACGACATGCGGACCGTTTTCGGTGGAAGCCTGGACACGGTGACCGGATTATGCTGGAAAACGAGCGATCCCGTCCAGCGGCACCGGCCCGTGGTATCGCCTGGTCAATCCGGGGATCTGGAGCTTTCAACGGCGGTGTGGCCGTGTGGCCGTAAAGTGAATAGCGGCCAAGGGTTGAGGATCGGTTAAGAGTCCAGGGCGTTGATCCAGGAGTTCAAGGAGATCACGAAACATCTCTGAGCCGTCCCGGCGCCATCCGGCTGTCCGGCGCCCGGCTCCGCTGACATCCCGGAGGCTGTCATGCTTTCCCCCCTCTCCAACCGCACCTACCGGCACCTGTTCGGCGCTCAGGTCGTCGCCTTGGCCGGGACCGGCCTGCTGACCGTCGCCCTCGGCCTGCTCGCCTACGATCTCGCCGGAGCCGACGCCGGGGCCGTCCTGGGCACCGCGCTCGCGATCAAAATGGTCGCCTATGTCGGGATCGCGCCGGTCGTCGGCGCCTTCGCCGACCGGCTGCCCCGGCGCGCCTTCCTGGTCGCCACGGACCTGGTCCGGGCGGCCGTCGCGCTGTGCCTGCCGTTCGTGACGGAGCCTTGGCAGGTCTACCTGCTGGTCTTCGTCCTCCAGTCCGCTTCGGCCGCGTTCACGCCGACCTTCCAGGCGACCATCCCGGACGTGCTGCCGGACGAGACGGAATACACCAAGGCCCTGTCCCTGGCCCGACTTGCCTACGATCTGGAGAGCCTCGCCAGCCCGGCCCTCGCGGCGGCATTGCTGGCCGTCGTCAGCTACCATGACCTGTTCGCGGGCACCATGATCGGGTTCATGGGCTCGGCCCTGATGGTGGTCACCGCGAGACTGCCCGACCCCAAGGCGGTGGACCACCGCGGCGGCATCCATGACCGGATCACGCGCGGGATCAGGATCTACCTGAAGACTCCCCGCCTGCTTGGTCTCCTGGCGCTCAACGGCGCGGTCGCGGCCGCCGGGGCCATGGTCATCGTCAACACGGTGGTCCTCGTCAGGGGTACGCTGGGCGGCACGGACTCCGATGTCGCCGCCGTCCTGGCCGCCTACGGGGCCGGGTCGATGGCGGTGGCGTTCCTCCTGCCGCGCCTGCTCGAGCGCCTGTCCACCCGCCGCGTCATGCTCGCGGGTGGCTGGCTGCTCGCCGTCGGAACCCTGGTCATGGCCGCCATATTGGGCGGCGGCGGTCTGCCCGCCCATTTACCGGCGGCCTTGCCGTCGCTGCTGCCGGTTTGGTTCGTGCTGGGTGCCGCGAACTCGGCCGTGCTGACCCCTTCCGGCCGGCTGCTCCGGCGTTCGGCGCATTCCGAGGACCGCCCGGCGGTCTTCGCGGCGCAGTTCGCCCTGAGCCACGCCTGCTGGCTGGTGGCGTATCCCCTGGCCGGGTGGCTGGGGAGCGGGGCGGGCCTCGCCGCCGCCTTCGCGGTCCTGGGCACCTTGGCCGCGACCTCCGTGGCCCTCGCGGCCCGCCTTTGGCCGACCGGCGACCCGGTCGAGGTCGAGCATGTGCATGGGCCGCTGGGGCACGAGCATCTCCACGTCCATGACGAGCATCACCAGCACGGACATGAAGGCTGGGAGGGGCCGGAGCCGCACGCCCACCCCCATCGGCATGGGCCGATCCGCCATACGCACGCCCTTGTCATCGACCGGCATCATTCCGAATGGCCGAGGGGCGGCTGAAACCCATAGCTTGGCCCGACCAACCGCGGGACCTTCATCGAAGGATCGCGAAACCTGCCGGGCAGGGGATGCGCAGGTGGCGGACGGTAAGGACTTCCGATTTCCGCTCGATGACGGCTTTTGGGGACGGCAGCGGCAACGACCTGCCCGGAACGCGAAAAGCGCCCCGAAAGGGACGCTCGCGAAATCCGACTCATCTTTTGAAACTGGAGCGGGCGAAGGGATTCGAACCCTCGACCCCAACCTTGGCAAGGTTGTGCTCTACCCCTGAGCTACGCCCGCATCGGCGGCTGGTCCGGGTGGTGACCAGCGGTGAGCGCGGATAATACGGAAGTCCGACCCCTTTGCAAGGGCCTTTTTTCGATTCCTCCTCGCCGGTTTGCGCCCCCGCCGGAAGCGGCTATAACAGCGGCGCCACATTCCGCCGGAACACCGAGGTTTCCGCCATGCCCGACCACGCCGACACCGACAACGGTCCCGACACCGGCTCCAATAGCGACACGCTGCCGACGTCGCCGGAACAGCTCATCTCGTACCTGGATGGCCTGGGCATCGAGACCACCACCCATTCCCATCCGCCGGTCTTCACGGTGGAGGAGGCGCAGGCGCTGCGCGGGACGCTGCCGGGCGGCCATTGCAAGAACCTGTTCCTGAAGGACAAGAAGGGCCGCCTGTGGCTGGTCGTCGCCCTGGAGGACAGCGCGGTGGACCTGAAGACCCTGGACAAGCGGATCGGCTCGGCCCGCCTGTCGTTCGGCAACGGCGACCTTCTGCGGGAGGTGCTGGGGGTCCGGCCCGGGTCGGTGACGCCCTTCGCCGTGATCAACGATACCGGGCACCGCGTCACCGTGGTGCTGGAAAAGGCGATGATGGCGCACGACCTGCTGAACTACCATCCGCTCGACAACGGCCGGACGACGGCGATCCGCTCGGCCGACCTGCTCAAGTTCCTCTCCTCCACCGGCCACGAGGCCGTGGTCGCCGACCTTGCTGGATAATCCGGCAAGGCTCATCTAAACACGCAGCCATCCGATACACGGATTCCGGACCAGCCAGCTTTCCAGCAACAGGACGCCTCCATGCAGACCATGTTCAATATGCCCGGCGCGCCGGGTGGCGGGCCCAAGCCGGCCGCCGACCTGATCAAGGACACCAGCGACCGCGCCTTCATGGCGGACGTCATCGAGGCCTCGCGCACGGTGCCGGTGATCGTCGATTTCTGGGCGCCCTGGTGCGGCCCCTGCAAGCAGCTCGGACCCCTGCTGGAGAAGACCGTCAAGGCCGCCAAGGGCGCCGTGAAGATGGTCAAGATCAACATCGACGAGAACCCGCAGGTCGCGGGCCAGCTGCGCATCCAGTCGATCCCGGCGGTCTACGCCTTCTTCCAGGGCCGCCCTGTGGACGGGTTCGTCGGCGCCCAGCAGGAATCGCAGATCAAGCAGTTCGTCGACCGGCTGGCCAAGCTGGCCGGCGGCGCCGACGACGGCGGGCTCCAGGAAGCGCTCGACGCCGCCGCCGAGGCGCTGGAAGCGGGGGATGCCGCCACCGCCAGCGAGATCTACAGCCAGATCCTGGGGGTCGAGCCGACCAACGCCGCCGCCTATGCCGGGCTGGTGCGCTGCCTCATGACGGCCCAGGATTTAGCCCGTGCCCGCGAGATGCTGGACGGCGCGCCGCCCGAGCTGGCCAAGGCGCCCGAGCTTGCCGCCGTCCGCAGCGCGCTGGACTTGGCCGAGCAGAGCGCCGCCGCCGGCCCCGTCCCGGAGCTGATGGACCGGGTCGCCCGCGATCCCGACGACCACCAGACCCGCTTCGACCTCGCCATGGCGCTTTACGCCGGCAACAAGCGCGACGCCGCGGTGGAGGAGCTGCTGGAGATCGTGCGCCGTGACCGGGAATGGAACGATCAGCAGGCTCGCAAGCAGCTCGTGAAATTTTTCGAGGCTTTCGGGCCGACTGACAAGCTGACCGTCATGGCAAGACGGAAGTTGTCATCTATCTTATTTTCATGAGCCCAAACCCGTTCGACCCATCTTTCGACCAACTGCCGGAAATCGTTTCGATTTTTCCGCTCGCCGGGGTGCTGCTCCTGCCCCGGGGCAAGTTGCCGCTGAACATCTTCGAGCCCCGCTACCTGGCGATGACCGACGATGCGCTGTCCGGCAACCGGATGATCGGCATTATCCAGCCGTCGGATCCCCTGAGCCGCGCCAGCGCCCAGCCGGTCTATCCGATCGGCTGCGCCGGCCGGATCACCAGCTTCAGCGAGACCGACGACGGTCGCTACCTGATCACGCTGACCGGCGTCTGCCGGTTCGAGATCGTGCGCGAGCTGCCGATCACGCGCGGATACCGCCGCGTCACGGCCTCGTGGGAGCGATTCGCCGGCGACCTGGCGGAGCCGGGTCACGCCCTGTTCGACAGGGCGCGGCTGGTCGAGGGGTTGCGCACTTATTTCAAGATCCAGGGCATCTCGGCCAACTGGGACGCCATCGAATCGACGCCGGACGAACGGCTGGTGACGTCGCTCGCGATGATCTGCCCGTTCGAGCCGTCGGAGAAGCAGGCCCTGCTGGAATGCGGCACGCTGTCCGAACGGGCCGGCATGATGATCGCCATCATCGAAATGGCTGTCCTGGACAAGCGGGACGGCGATACCATGGCCCGGCACTGACCCGGTAACGGACGTGACATATCGGCTGCCGGGCCGCATCGAGGGGACGAACACGTGAGCGATACCAAAACGGGGTCGGCGGCGAAGGTCGATCCCAAGCTTCTGGAGATCCTGGTCTGCCCGCTGACCAAGGGGCCGCTCCGCTATGACGCGGCGGCGCAGGAGCTGATCAGCGACCGGGCGGGGCTGGCCTATCCGATCCGCGACGGCATTCCCATCATGCTGGTGGACGAGGCCCGGACGCTGGATGCCGACACCGCGCATCCCACCCATTCCCATCCGGCCGGCGGCCATTCCTCCAAGACGGCGGGCCACTGATGGCGCCCGCTTCCGGTGAATCCTTCGCCACCGATCCCTTCGGCACGCAGCACTGGCCGGTGGAAGTGCGGCTGAAGAAGGCCGAGAAGCGGCTGGAGATCGCGTTCGACGACGGACGCCGCTTTTCCCTGCCGGCCGAACTGCTGCGGGTCGAGAGCCCGTCGGCGGAGGTCCAGGGCCACGCCCCCAGCCAGAAGCAGATCGTCTCCGGCCGCCGGCATGTCGGCATCATGGGGCTGGAGCCGGTCGGCAACTACGCGATCCGGATCCAGTTCGACGACATGCACGACAGCGGCATCTTCTCCTGGAAGTACCTGTACGAGCTGGGAGAGCACCAGGAGGAGCTGTGGGCCGATTATCTCCGGGAACTGGAGAAGCGCGGGCTCAAGCGCGATCCCCGGTGACGTCCGCTTCCCGCTCGCGCAGGAAATAGATCAGGTCGAGCGGGGGCGGGGCCACGGCGGTCTGGGACAGCAGGCCGTGGGCTTGGCCCCGATGGTGGGTCTGATGGTTGAACAGGTGGGACAGCACCCAGACCACCGGCGTGCGCTGCTCGGTTCCCGCCAGGGTCCGGTAGACCAGGTCGCGGCCCAGGTCTCCGGCGTCATGGCGATCCACCAGGGCCGTGATCCGCGCGTCCTCGGCGGTCCGGGCGGCGGTGAGTTCGGCCAGATCACCGTAGAGGATCTGATCCAGGCCGGTGATGCCGGACGGGACGCCTTCGAGACGGCCGAGCCAGGCCCGATCCGCCACCAGCACATGGTTGAGCGTACCCAGGATGGAGCCGAAGAAGGCCTGCCGCGGCTTGCGGAACTCGGCGTCGGGAAGCGCCGCGCAGGCGGCATAGAGGCGTGCGTTGGCCCAGGCGTTGTAGCGGGCGAAGGTGCGGAAATGTTCTGGCGTCATGGCGGTGCCCGGAATCGAAAAGCCGCGCCCAGTATACTCGATACTGACGAGCGCGGCTCGATCCGATCGGCCATGCGGCGCGGCTTGGCGTCAGGCGCGCCAGAACGGCTTGGAGGCTTCGGCCTGCGCTTCCAAGTCGGTCAGGCCGATGTCGCGCAGCATGTGGGCATCCAGGTCCATCAGTTCACGACGGCTGACGATGCGGTACTTCCAAGTCTTCAGGGTGTCGGTCAACCGCTGCATGAAGTCAGCGGAAGAGTCGGCCGAACGTCGACCGGCGTAACCGGACGTGCGAACTGCCAGTGCCATGATATGAGTCCTCGATAGAATAAGGCCGGCTAGGATCACCGGCCGCCGTTGTTCGTGGACTGGAATATGGTGGCATGCTGCACTTGCGAGAAGTGCGGCTTCCACATGGTTGGCATGAGGCCATGCCATGGCTGGTTAATCAGCGATTAACCAAATCATGGTTAACGCTCGGATCATCGCAGGATCGGGACGAGGCGCTCCATCGCCTGGGCAAGGCATTCCGGCGAGCTGGCGAAGCAGAGCCGCAGGTAGCCCTCGCCGCCGTCGCCGAAGGCGGCACCCGGCGCCAGCCCGACCAGCGCCTCGTCCACGATGCGCTTCGCCAGCTCAAGGCTGTCGCCGGCACCCTCGACCGAGAAGAAGGCGTAGAAGGCCGCGTCGGGCCGCTCGACCCGAACCCGCGGCAGGGTCTCCAGGGCGGAGCAGACGATGTCGCGGCCGGTCCGGCAGCGCTCGACCATCTCCTCCAGGAACGGCTCGCCCTGTTCCAGGGCCGCCAAGCCCGCCTTCTGGACGAAGCCGGCGACGCCCGAGGTGTTGAACTGGATCATCTTCTCGTAGACCGGTCCCATCGCCGCCGGGGCGACGACCCAGCCCAGCCGCCAGCCCGTCATCGCCCAGTTCTTGGAGAAGCTGTTGATGACCAGCAGCTTGTCATCCGGCTCCGAGACGTCGAGGAAGGAGGGCGCGCGGCCGCTGCCGTCCAGGCCGCCGTCGAAGACCAGGCGGGAATAGACCTCGTCCGCCATGACCCACAGCCCGCGCCCGCGGGCGAATTCCATGATCCGCCGCTGGTCCTCGGTCCCGATGGTCCAGCCGGTCGGGTTGCAGGGCGAATTGACGAAGATCATCCGGGTGCGCGGGCCGCAGGCATCGAACAGCCGGTCCAGGTCCAGCGTCCATTTCCCGTTCTCCAGCGCCAGCGGCACCTGCCGCACCACGCCGCCCATGATCCGGATGCTGGCGAACACGTTGGGCCACACGGGGGAGACCACGACGACCTCGTCGCCCGCGTCGATCAGGCTCTGCATCGACAGGGCGATGGCCGACATGCCCGAGCCGGTCACGGTGATCCGGTCGGTCGCGACATCGGCGCCGTAGGTCCGCCGGTGGTAGGCCGACAGGGCGTCCCGCAGCTCCGGCAGGCCGCGCTGCCAGGTGTAGAAGACATGGCCGTCGCGCATCGCCTGGTACGCCGCGTCCATGACGAAGCCCGGCGTCGGCACGTCACCCTCGCCGAACCACAGCGGTATCAAGCCGTCGCGGCCCCGGCCGTAATTGGCGACGACGCCGATGAGGCTGTTGGGCAGGGCCGTGATCGCGGGACGGATGTCGGGGCCGGTGGTCATGGGACGGGCAACCCTGGTGGGAAGAGGGGGAATACGCCGAAATCGGTTGACGCTGCAACCGTCATACCGCGAAGCTTTCCATTTGTATAGCTGACCGCGGCATGAATTCCTCTCATGAAGGCATGAGAAAGCCTTGGTTGAAGCGGGGGCGGGCATGCGCGACGCTCCGGCCATGATCCGGTAACCGGCCACGGGAGGAAACCAGCCATGACCGATGCCATCCACGAGGGTGGGTGCCTGTGCGGCGCCGTCCGCTACCGGGCGACCGGCGCCCCCAACGACACCAATATCTGCTACTGCACCCAGTGCCAGAAACAGACCGGCGCGCCGATGCCGGCCTTCGCCAGCTTCCCGCTCGACCGGTTCGAGATGATCCGGGGGGAGGTCGGCGCGTATCGGGCGTCCGACTTCGCGACGCGCGAGTTCTGCCCCCGCTGCGGCTCGGCCCTGTTCTGGCGGCGCGACGGCGCCGACTATGTCTCCGTCTCCCTGGGCGGGTTCGACGACCCGTCCGACTTCCCGCCGCCGAAATACGAGATCTGGACCGCCCACCGGATCAAGTGGCTGGACAACATCCCCGGCGCCGACAGCTACCCGGGCGACAATTGATTTCCATGACTTGGCCACGGATGCACGCAGATGGACGCAGATGAGTTTTCGCGGCCCGTCATGCCGACGGAATGCCGAAGCCCATCTGTGTCGATCTGCGTGAATCTGTGGCCCAAAAAGACCTTAGAGCCCGCGTCCGGGGCCGGCCATCAGGCGCAGGCGGCGCACCCGTTCCTCGGTGGCGGGGTGGGTGCGGAACAACCCGTCCACCGACCGCGAATGCAGCGGGTTGATGATGAACATATGGGCGGTCGCCGGATTGTTCTCGGCCTGGACATTGTCGATCCGGGCGGCGCTCTCCTGGATGCTGACCAGGGCGTTCGCCAGCCATAGCGGCCGGCCGCAGATCTCCGCGCCGATCCGGTCGGCCTCGTACTCGCGGGTCCGGCTGATCGCGGTCTGCACGATCATCGCGGCGACCGGCGCCAGGAAGACCATCAGCAGGGTGCCGACCATCCCCAGCGGGTTGTTGCGGTTGTTGCCGCCGAAGAAGAACGCGAAGTTGGCCAGCATCGACACGGCGCCCGCGATGGTCGCGGTCACGGTCATGATCAGGGTGTCGCGGTTCTTCACGTGGGCCAGCTCGTGGGCCATGACGCCGGCGACCTCCTCGTGGTTCAGCCGGCGGAGCAGGCCGCTGGTGGCGGCGACCGCGGCGTTCTCCGGGTTCCGGCCGGTCGCGAAGGCGTTGGGCTGGTCGTTCTCGATGATGTAGACCTTGGGCATCGGCAGGCCGGCGCGCTGGGAGAGCTGCTGGACCATGCCGTAAAACTGCGGGGCGGAGCGGGCGTCCACCTCCCGCGCGCCGTACATCCTCAACACCATCTTGTCCGAGTTCCAGTAGGCGAAGAGGTTGGTGCCGACCGCGAACAGCAGCGCCATCAGCATGCCGCCCTGGCCGCCGATCAGATAGCCGATGGCCAGGAACAGGGCGGTCATGCCGGCCAGCAGGATCGCGGTGCGGAAATAGCTCGTCATGAAGGTCACCTCTGCGCGGTCCCGGCCCCCGGGAGGGTCGGGATGGACCTCCGATATGTGCGGCCTGCCCCGGGGGGTTCAAGTCTTGGCGTCCGGGGCTGGCGGGGCCATATCCATCCCATGAGCCAGATCGACACAGAAGCCGGCAAGCCGGCAGATCCCGCCGTGGCCGTCCAGCCGGCCGCCGCGGCGAAGCCCGTTCCCGAAAACGACGCCGCGGCGCCGAAGCCCGGCGCGCCGGTGCAGAAGCCCGGGGAGATCGGCGGTCCGCGGGGACCGGAACCGACCCGGTACGGAGATTGGGAAAGCAAGGGACGCTGCACGGATTTCTGAGAGGGACTCACGTCCCCATGTAGGGTGAGAGTCCGCGCATACTTCGGAATGCATATGACATACGGTCGTAGGTAGGAAATAGGACCTAATCAACTTGAGTAGTTCCTAGCCTTCGAGTATCCTTCCGATAGGCGGGCGATTTCCGTCCGCCGTTCCCTTGGATCAGCTCCCGTGCGCCCGCACCTCCTCGTTTCCGCCCTGCTGCTTTCCCTCCTCGCGGCCCTGGCGCCCGCCCGGGCGGCGGAACGGCTGTCGGGGCCGGTGGCCGGCCTGGTCACGCAGGTGATCGACGGCGATACGCTGGAAGTCCGGGTTCTGGTCTGGCTGGACCAGGAAGTCGTCACCCGCGTCCGGATCGACGGCATCGACACGCCGGAGAAGCGCGGCAAGTGCCAGCGCGAGAAGGACATGGCCGAGCAGGCCCGACAATTAACCGAGACGCTGCTGGCCGAGCCCGGCGTGACGCTCCACGACATCCAGCATGACAAGTATGGCGGACGGGTCCGCGCCCGCGTGCTCACCCGGTCCGGCCGCGACGTCGGCGAGCAACTGATCGCGGCCGGCCTGGCCCGCCCCTACGGCGGCAAGGCCCGCCAGACCTGGTGTTCTGTCGCACAATTGCCCTAGGACGGACTCGGCGGGCACGGAACTTCCGCGCAAATCCTTCGTTTGTACGAGACGTGCGGCATCGATCGGCCGACGTCTCGACAGCGAGGAGAAAACCATGCGCACGCCCTGTTTCCGTGCCGCCGCGGCCGGACTGACCTGTGCCATGATCGCGTTCGGGGCGACCGGCGCCATGGCGCAGACCGTACCGCAGGCCGGCGGCCAAGCCCCGACCCAGCAGGATCCGGTTACCGCCCCGGCGCCGCCGGAAAGCGGTTTCGACGTCATCGTCATCGGCGTCATGAAGGGATCGTCCCCGGACGAGTTCAGCCGCAAGGTCCTGGAAGCCTTGCCGGGCACGCTAATGAACCCGCAGACCAACTTCACGTCCAGCGTCGGCTTCGACCGCGACAAGGACTATCGCATGGTCATCGCGTTCCACGGCGAGGAGATGATGGAGGCGCCGGCGCTCTGCACCAGGACCAACGACGTGGAGGCGGCGCCCCCGCCGGAGCAGACCGACCTGATGGCGGCGACGCGGATCACCGCGGCCTTCTGCGACGGCGGCGAGCCGCTGAACACCGCCACCGACCGCATGGTGGGCAGCGTGTCGCCGGGCCAGGCCGGCTTCCGCTTCCTGGTCAGCGACATCGCCAAGCAGCTCTTCCCCGACGGGTTCGGCACCCTGCCCGGCACCATCAGCGCCCAGCCGCCGGGGACCATGGTCCGGCCGATAGAGTAGGGTCCGGCCTCCGGCCGGGGCTAGGCGCCGGCCGGAGGCTTTGGCGGATAGGCGTGCCGGTTGCCCCGATAGTCCTCGACCACGTAGCCGGCTTCGGCGTTCCCCTCCAGGTGGTCCGGCCCGATCGGCGCCTTGCCGTGGCCGCCCGGGATGTCGAGCACGTAGGTCGGCTGGCACAGGCCGGACACCCGGCCGCGCAGGCTCCGCACCAGCTCGCGGCCGCGCGCCGGGTCGGTCCGGAAATGGCCCGTCCCCGGCGCCAGATCCCCGTGATGAAGGTAGTAGGGCTTGACCCGGGCGCGGACCAGGGCGCGGAACAGCGCTTCCAGGACGGCGGCATCGTCGTTGACGCCGCTGAGCAGGACGGTCTGGCTGACCAGCGGGATGCCGGCGTCGGCGATCCGGGCGAGGGCGGACTTGGCCTCGGCCGTCAGCTCGTCCGGATGGTTGCAGTGGACCGCCAGCCAGACCGCCGTGTCCGACGCCTTCAGGGCGGCCACGACGGCGTCGTCGATCCGGCCCGGGTCGGCCACCGGCACGCGGCTGTGCAGCCTCACCACCCCGACATGGGGCGTGGCGTCCAGTGCGGCGACGATGCCGGCCAGGCGGCGCGGCGCCAGCATCAGCGGGTCGCCGCCGGTCAGGATCACCTCCCAGATTTCCTCGCGGGCGCGGATATAGTCGAGCGCCGCCGCCAGCTCGGCCGGGTCGAGCGCGTCGCCGCCGGGGCCGACCATCTCCCGCCGGAAGCAGAAGCGGCAATAGACCGGGCAGGCGTGCAGCGCCTTCAGCAGCACCCGGTCCGGGTAGCGGTGGACGATCCCCTTGACCGGGGAATGGGCCCCGTCGCCGATCGGGTCGGCCAGCTCCTCCGGGCGGATCTCCAGCTCCTGCTCCGAAGGAAGGTACTGGCGGGCGAGCGGGCCGGCGGGGTCGGCGCCGTCCAGGCGGTCCAGCAGGTGCGGCGTGACGGCGATGGCGTAGCGTTCCGCCACCCGCCCG
The DNA here is from genome assembly GCF_016765655.2 of Skermanella mucosa. Taxonomy (NCBI): domain Bacteria; kingdom Pseudomonadati; phylum Pseudomonadota; class Alphaproteobacteria; order Rhodospirillales; family Azospirillaceae; genus Skermanella; species Skermanella mucosa. The sequence goes on along the minus strand of NZ_CP086106.1, from coordinate 6,092,849 downwards.
AGGGCGGCGGCCCGCTCCGGCGCAAGGGCGCCGGCGGCGACGAGGCCGTCCAGGCTGCGCGCCGTCGCGGTACTTTTCATGATCGGGGACTCGTGCTGTAACTCGGTCTATACCGGATTTGGGTTATACCGGCCGGTCCGGACTATAGGTCGGCGCCGCCCGGCATGCCACCCGCTCGCTCAACAGACCAGGGATCCACCCGTCATCATGCTGTCGTTTCCAAAGACCATCGGCCATCGCGGCGCCAGGGCCTATGCGCCGGAAAACACGCTGGCCGGCATCCGGGTCGCGGCCGGGCAGGGCGCCCGCTGGGTCGAGGTGGACGTCAAGCTGTCGCGCGACGGCGTGCCGGTCCTGATGCACGACGACGACGTGGACCGCACCACGGACGGCCGCGGCGCCGTGGCGGGCCTGGAATTCGCGGACCTGCGGGATCTGGACGCCGGCGTGCGCTTCGCGCCGGAGTTCGCCGGCGAGCGCATCCCGACGCTGGAGGAGACGCTGGCGCTGGTCCTGGACCTGGACCTGGGCATCAACCTGGAAATCAAGCCGTGCCCCGGGCGCGAGGTCGAGACCGCCAGGGTCGCGCTCGACGCGGCGCGGGCGCTGTGGCCGGCCGGCCGGCCGGCGCCGCTGGTCTCCAGCTTCGAGGTGCCGAGCCTGGAGACGGCACGCGACCATATGCCCGACTGGCCGCGCGGCTACCTGATCGACCGGCGCCCGCGCGACTGGCGGGCCGTCGCCGACCGGGTGGAAGCTTCGACCATCAATGTCAACGCGTCCCGCGAGAATGCCCGAAGCATCGCGGAATACCTGGCGACCGGGCGGCCCGTGCTGGCCTATACCGTGAACGATCCGGCGCGGGCGAAGGAGCTGGTGGGGCTCGGGGTCGCCGCCGTCTTCACCGACCGGCCCCGTGACATTCTGGCGGTGCTGGGCGGCTGAGCGGAGGAATTCGCGATAATTATTCGACTGCCACTCTTCTGCGTCGCAAATTTTTCATATATGGAGCAGTAAGGGCAGGCCGTGGCCGCCGCCGGAGCGAAACCGGTGCGCGGCCGTCCGTGTCTGCGGGTCGAAGAATAAAGCAGCTTTTTGGAGGTTTCGTTGAAGGCGCTCAAGCCTTTGCTGATCTCGGGTCGCGAGGTCCTGCCGCTGGTCGAAGGCGGCAAGGGCATCTCCGTGTCTAACGGCGAGAGTTCCGGCGCCTGGGCAGCGGCAGGCGGGGTCGGCACATTTTCCGGCGTGAACGCCGACAGCTTCGATGACGACGGCAAGCCCGTCGATCAGGTCTATCATGGCCGGACGCGGCGCGAGCGGCACGAGGAGCTGGTCGCGTACTCGATCGCCGGCGGGATCACGCAGGCGCGCATCGCCCACGAGGTCTCCAACGGCCAGGGCCGCATCCACATGAACGTCCTGTGGGAGATGGCGGCTGCCGAGCGGATCCTCCACGGCATCCTGGAAGGCGCCAAGGGCATGGTCCACGGCGTCACCTGCGGTGCCGGCATGCCCTACAAGGTGGCCGAGATCGCGGTGCGCTACGGCATCCACTATTACCCGATCGTCTCCTCCGCGCGGGCGTTCCGCGCGCTGTGGAAGCGGGCGTACTACAGGTTCGCCGACAACCTTGGCGGCGTCGTCTACGAGGACCCCTGGCGGGCGGGCGGGCACAACGGCCTGTCTAACAGCGAGGACCCGGAGGCGCCGGAGGATCCGTTCCCCCGGGTGCTGGCGCTGCGCCAGATGATGAACAGCTTCGGGCTGGAAAACACGCCGATCATCATGGCCGGCGGCGTCTGGTATCTGCGCGAGTGGGAGGAGTGGATCGACAACCCCGACCTGGGGCCGATCGCCTTCCAGTACGGCACCCGTCCGCTGCTCACGCGGGAGAGCCCGATCTCCGAGGCGTGGAAGCGCAAGCTCCTGACCTTGAAGGAGGGCGACGTCTTCCTGAACAAGTTCTCGCCGACCGGCTTCTACTCGTCGGCGGTGAACAACCCGTTCATCCAGGAGCTGCGCGGCCGGGGCGAGCGGCAGGTGGCCTATTCGGTCAAGCCGGTCGGCGAGCACGACACCGAGTTCCGCGTCGGTCCGCGCGGGCGGCCGGTCTACCTGACCGCCCACGACCGCGACCGGGCCTTCGGCTGGGTCGAGGCCGGGTTCAAGGAGGCGCTGAAGACTCCCGACGGCACGCTGATCTTCGTGACGCCGGAGAAGTCCAACGAGATCCTGACCGACCAGATCAACTGCATGGGCTGCCTGTCGGCCTGCATGTTCTCCAACTGGGCGCAGAACGAGGAAGGCTCGACCGGCAAGAAGGCCGACCCGCGCTCCTTCTGTATCCAGAAGACCCTGCAGGAGATCAGCCACTCGGACGATTGCGAGACTCAGCTGATGTTCGCCGGCCACAACGCCTACCGGTTCTCCGACGATCCGTTCTACGCGAACGGCTTCATTCCGACCGTGAAGCAGCTGGTGGAGCGGATCGCGTCGGGCGACTGACCTTCCGGACGGGCGGCGAGTTTCCCCGCCGCCCAACTCTACTGCGTGCCGCCGGTCAGGTTCCGGATCAGCCGCTGGAACTGGCCCAGCAGCGGCACGTCGGACAGCGGGCCGGAAGGGGGGGCCGCCGATCCGGGACTCCCGTCCTCGGCCACCAGCATCGGCGCGCCGGCCTGCGGCGGGGCATGGTCGAGGCCGGGGATCATGCGCGGCGGCAAGCCCCGGTGGGCATCCATCATGAAATCGCGCCAGATGCGGGCCGGCAGCCCGCCGCCGGTGACCCGCTTCATGGGCTGGTTGTCGTCGTTGCCGAGCCAGACCCCCGCGACATAGTCGGCGGTGAAGCCGACGAACCAGGCGTCCCGGTACTCCTGGCTGGTGCCGGTCTTGCCCGCGGCCATGCGGTCCAGCTTGGCCGACTTGCCGGTGCCGTACTCGATCACCGCCATCAGCATGCGGTTCAGCTCCGCGAGGTACGCCGGGTCGATCACCGGGGTGGCGCCGGCGGAGCCGCGGCGCTGGTAGAGCACCCGGCCGGCGCGGTCCTCGATCCGGGTGACGGCGTAGGGCCAGACCGCCCGGCCGCCGTTGGCGAAGGCCGTGTAGGCGCCGGCCAGCTCCAGCAGGGTCACCTCGCTGGTGCCGAGCGCCAGGCTCAGGTCCTTGCCCATGGGCGAGGTGATGCCGAGCCGGCGGGCCAGGGTGGCGACCGGCTCCACGCCGGTGCGGTCCAGCACCCGGATCGCCGCCGTGTTGACCGAATGGGCCAGCGCGTCGCGCAGCGGCATGGGGCCTTGGAAACCCTTCTCGAAATTGGCCGGCTGCCAGCCGTCGATGCGGATCGGGGCGTCGTCCACCGGCGTGTCCGCCGTCATGCCGTTCTCCAGCGCCGCCAGGAAGACCAGCGGCTTGAACGCCGAGCCGGGCTGGCGCAGAGCCTGGGTCGCCCGGTTGAATTGGCTCTCGCCATAATTCGACCCGCCGATCAGCGCCCGGACCGCGCCGTCCGGGCTGAGCGCCACCAGGGCTCCCTGCCCGGCGCGGGCGGCGAGGCCGGCCCCCGACAGGGACGCGTCCAGCCGCCGTTCCGCCGCCTGCTGGAGCCGCCGGTCCATGGTGGTGTGGACGGTGATGTCGTCATGCTCCTTGCCGATGAAGCCGACGATCTGGTCGGCCACCCAGTCGGCGAAATAGCGGTCGCCGTCGCCTTCCGGCTTGCGCCGGGGCATCGGCGGGGCCGCCCGCATCGCCTGGATGTCGGCTTCCGTGATGTAGCCGGCGTCGAGCATGGCGCCGATCACCACCTCGGCCCGCTCGGCCGCGCGGTCGGGGTTGGCCGCCGGCGAATAGCGCGACGGCGCCTTCAGCAGCCCCGCCAGGATGGCCGCCTCGCGCAGGTTGACCTCGGTCGCCGGCTTGTTGAAATAGGTCTGCGCCGCGGCATCGACGCCATAGGTGCCGGCGCCCAGATAGACCCGGTTCAGGTAGGCGGTCAGGATCTGGTTCTTGGAATAGGTCCGCTCCAGCCAGATCGCCAGGATCGCCTCCTGGATCTTGCGGCCCATGGTGCGGTCGGGCGTCAGGAACAGGTTCTTGGCGAGCTGCTGGGTGATGGTGGAGCCGCCCTGCACGACCCTTCCGGCCTGGAAATTGACGAAGGCCGCGCGCGCCAAGCCGATCGGGTCGATCCCGAAATGGCTGAAGAAGCGCCTGTCCTCGGTCGCCAGCACGGCATGGATCAGGTGCGGCGGCAGGTCTGCCGCGTTGATCGTGGTGCCGTGGATGTCGCCGTAGCGCTCGATCCTGCTGCCGTCGGCGGCCAGCACGGTGACGGCGGGCCGGCGCTCGGCCTGGGCCACCTGGGACACGTCGGGCAGGTCGTAGGCGAAATACGCGACCACGGATGCTCCGGCCACGCCGGCCCAGATCGCGCCGACCACGACCCAGCTTCCCAGCACGCGGAGGATCGACCGGCGCACGGCGGGGGCGCCGGAAGCCTTGCGGTCACGGGCCCGCTGCTTGCCGGCGCCGCGGTCGGCGGGCGCCTTGCGGGACGCTCGGTCTGTCGGCCGTTCTGGAGATTTGCTCAAGGTGATCGTTCGGAGGTTGCCTGTCCACGCCGACACGATGCCTGATCAAGGCGGCAATTTCACGGCATTATCGGCCGGGCTTGCGATGGAACTTCAGGAAGGGGACGGATATGCCGGTTCAGGTTCGACGATAGGGTCGCCACCGGCACAAATGATACCTTCTGGAGGGTGCGCGTCCCGCGCACCTTGGGCGGCGAGACGCCGCCACTCCGCCGGGAAGCCCGGTAGCTCGGGATCGCTGCTGTCGAAGCCGGTATCAATGGCAACTCCGGCCTGCCGGCGAACGGTGCTGTCGGATGACATATGGCCGCAAAAAGAAACCGCCGCCGGGGGGAGCCCCGGCGGCGGCTTGGACTTGCTTGCGCTTGAAGCGGACAGCCGCGGTCAGTGGACCGCTTCGCCGTGCAGGGCGAGGTCGAGGCCTTCGCGCTCGATGTCCTCGCTGACCCGCAGGCCGACGACCACGTCGATCACCTTCAGCAGGACGAAGGAGGCGACGGCGCTCCACACGATGGTGGCGGCGATGCCCCAGAGCTGGGTGACGACCTGGGCGCCGTTGCCTTCCAGCAATCCTGGATAGCCGCCGATCGCTTCCTTGGCGAAGACGCCGGTCAGGACCGCGCCGACGATGCCGCCGACGCCGTGGACCCCGAAGGCGTCCAGGCTGTCGTCATAGCCCAGCATGTATTTCAGGCTGGTGGCGCCCCAGAAGCAGATCACGCCCGAGACGATGCCGATGACCAGGGCGCCGCCCGCGTCGACGAAGCCGGACGCCGGGGTGATGGCGACCAGGCCGCCGATGGCGCCCGAGATGATGCCGAGCACGCTCGGCTTGCCCTTGGCGATCCACTCCGCGAACATCCAGGCCAGGGCGGCGGCCGCGGCGGCGACCATGGTGACCAGCATCGCCATGCCGGCGCGGCCGTTGGCGGCACCGGCCGAGCCGGCGTTGAAGCCGAACCAGCCCACCCACAGAAGCGAGGCGCCGATCAGGCTGAGCACCAGGTTGTTGGGGACGAAATGCTCGGTCGGGTAGCCGCGGCGCTTGCCGACGACGATGGCCGCGACCAGCCCGGCGATGCCGGCATTGATGTGGACCACGGTGCCGCCGGCGAAGTCCAGCACGCCGTCGGCGAACAGGAAGCCGTTCGGGTGCCAGACCCAGTGGGCGACCGGGGCGTAGACCAGGAGCGACCAGAAGCCGGTGAACAGCAGCATGGCCGAGAATTTCATGCGGTCGGCGAAGGCGCCGGTGATCAGCGCCGGGGTGATGATCGCGAAGGTCATCTGGAACATCACGAACACCGATTCGGGGATCGTGAAGGCGACCGGGGTCTCCAGTCCGGCGCCCAGGTTGAACGGCGCGGACATGTCCATGCCGGCCATCAGCACCTTGGAGAAGTCGCCGAAATAGGCGTTCCCGTTGCCGAACGCGATGCTGTACCCGACCAGCACCCACAGCACGGCGACGAGGCAGCAGATCGCGAAGCTCTGCATCACGGTGGCCAGCAGGTTCATCTTGCGGACCATGCCGCCGTAGAACAGGGCCAGGCCCGGGATGGTCATCATCAGGACCAGCGCGGTCGAGGTCAGCATCCAGGCGGTATCGCCCGTGTCGATGGTGGGGGCTTCGGTCTGGGCCAGCGCGCCGGCCGGCAAGGCGACCGCTCCCAGTATCGCCGCAAGCAGCGGAACAGCGAAGGCAAACAGACGGCTCATTCTAGACTCATCCTCTCGATCAGTTCGACACGGCCCGCTCGATCTTGGGACCCGGACCGGCGGTGCGGTCCGGAGCCTGATCCTTTGACGGGTTCGGGCGGCGGGCATCGGCGAAACCGGCCGAGGCCCAAAGGCCCGGCCACCGTTTCAAGATCCGTGCCGCTCGAAAAATGAGCAATTCCGGCGGTTGCCGCGCAGATCGCCGCGCACTCGCCGGGCAGGGGACAGGATCGGGGCCTGTCATTTGCTCAAAAAACAGGCGATATACCGATGGTCCAGCCGGGGCCAAGAAAGCGGAAACAAAGGGCGAAACGTGCCATGACTTTGTCATAATTCTTCGCGAACGCGACCGTTTCGGAAAGGCGCCCAAAAAACAGGCAGTTCAGGTCCCGGACATTCCGTTTCACCCGCAGGTGCTTCGGGAACCGCCCTGTGCGCTTCCTCGTTGAGTTGGCTCCCGGCGCCGAAATGTGGCAGGGTGGCGGCAAGGATGCGCCCGAGCAGCCGCCCGCCCCAGGCCCGGTCCGGAACCGCGTCCAACGAGAAGGTCTCCCGGCAAGGGTCCTCACACAGGGTCCCTCAAACAGGGTCAAGGAGAAACCCACAGTGGCTATCGAACGTGAACTGCGGATCGCGCCGCGACGCGCCATCGCGCTGGTGCTCGCCGGGGGGCGGGGCAGCCGCCTGAAGCAGCTCACCGACCGGCGGGCCAAGCCGGCGGTCCATTTCGGCGGCAAGTTCCGCATCATCGATTTCGCGCTGTCCAACTGCATCAATTCCGGGTTCCGCCGGATCAGCGTCATCACCCAGTACAAATCCCACAGCCTCCTGGTCCATCTGCAGCGCGGCTGGGGCTTCCTGCGCGGCGAGATCAACGAGTTCGTCGACTTCCTGCCGGCCCAGCAGCGGATCGACGAGACCTCCTGGTACCAGGGCACCGCCGACGCCGTGTACCAGAACCTGGACATCCTGCAGGGCCACGGCGCCGAGCACGTGCTGATCCTGGCCGGCGACCACATCTACAAGATGGACTACGCCGCCATGCTGGCGTGGCACATCAGCCGGGGCGCCGACGTGACCGTCCCGTGCGTCGAGGTGCCCCGGATGGACGCGACGGGCTTCGGCGTCATGCATGTGGACGACCACGACCAGGTCGTCAGCTTCCTGGAGAAGCCGGCCGACCCGCCGGCGATCCCCGGCAAGCCGGACAAGGCGCTGGCCAGCATGGGGATCTACGTCTTCAACGCCAAGTTCCTGTACGACCAGCTCCGGCGCGACGCCGCCGACCCGACCTCCAGCCGCGACTTCGGCAAGGACCTGATCCCCTACTTGGTGCCGCGCGCCAAGGTGATGGCCCACCGGTTCCAGGACAGCTGCATCTACAGCCAGCCCGAGGCCGAGCCGTACTGGCGCGACGTCGGCACCATCGACGCCTACTGGGAGGCCAACCTGGACCTGACCAAGGTGACGCCGGACCTGAACCTCTACGACAGGCAGTGGCCGATCTTCACCTACCAGGAACAGCTGCCGCCGGCCAAGTTCGTGTTCGACAACGACGACCGGCGCGGCATGGCGGTGGACAGCCTGGTATCGGGCGGCTGCATCATCTCGGGCGCCAGGATCACCGGGTCGCTGCTGTTCAGCTCGGTCCGGGCCAACTCCTATTCCAGCCTGAACCAGGCGGTCGTGCTGCCCCAGTGCGACATCGGCCGGCATGCCCGGCTGACCAAAGTGGTGGTCGACCGCGGCTGCCGCATTCCCGACCATCTGGTGGTGGGGGAGAACCCGGACGAGGACGCCCGGCGCTTCCACCGCACCGAGTCGGGGGTGACGCTGATCACCCGCGACATGCTCGCCCGGCTGGGCGCCTGAGGAGACGTCCCGAAAATGCGCGTTCTCCATGTCGCTTCCGAAGTCTATCCGCTGATCAAGACGGGGGGCCTTGCCGACGTCGCCGCGGCCCTGCCGGCCGCCCAGATCGAGATCGGGATCGACGCGCGGCTGCTGGTGCCGGGCTATCCCGCCGTCCTGGCGAAACTGGCCGACCTCAGGCCGGTCCGCACCCTGGCCGATCCCTGGACCCGGGGCGGTTCGGTCCTGATGCTGGGCCGCACGCCCGACGGCGTGCCCTGCTACGTGGTGGACGCGCCCGAGATGTATGGCAGGCCGGGCAATCCCTACCTGGGGCCGGACAACCGCGACTGGCCCGACAACCACCGGCGCTTCGCCCTGCTCGGCTGGGTCGCGGCCTGGCTCGGCGGCCCGGAGGGCGGGCTGCGCTGGCGGCCGGACGTGGTCCACGGCCATGACTGGCAGTCCGGCCTGGCCCCTGCCTACCTGGAGCTGGGCCGGGAGCAGCGGGCCGGCCCGCGCCCGGCCACGGTCCTGACCATCCACAACATCGCCTACCAGGGCCTGTTCCCCGCGGGCCTGCTGGGCGAACTCCAGCTGCCCGCCGAGAGCTTCACGGTGGACGGGCTGGAATATTACGGCCAGATCGGCTTCCTGAAGGCGGGGCTGTACTATGCCGACCGGATCAGCACCGTCAGCCCGACCTACGCGGAGGAGATCCAGTCGCCGGACGGCGGCTGGGGCCTGCACGGCCTGCTGGCGGCGCGGGCGGGCGACCTGTGGGGCATCCTGAACGGTGTCGATTACGGCGTCTGGTCGCCCGCGGTCGACCCGGCCCTGGTCCGGCCCTACGACGTGGACAGCCTGGACGACAAGGCGGCCAGCAAGACGGCGCTGAGGGAGGAGTTCGGGCTGGAGCAGCGCGACGGCGCGCCGCTGTTCGGCGTGGTCAGCCGGCTGACGCCCATGAAGGGCTTCGACCTGCTGCTGTCCGCGATCCCGGCGCTGGTGGCGGAAGGCGCCCAGTTCGCCGTGCTGGGCAGCGGCGAGGGCTGGCTGGAGGACGGCTTCCGCGACCTGGCGGAACGGCACCGCGGACAGGTCGGCGTCCATGTCGGCTACGACGAGCCGCTGTCGCACCGGGTCCAGGCGGGGGCTGATGTGATCATGCTGCCGTCCCGGTCGGAGCCGTGCGGGCTGATCCAGCTCTACGGCCTGCGCTACGGCACGCTGCCGCTGGTCCGCCGGGTCGGGGGCCTGGCCGACACCGTGGCCGACGCCCAGGACTGGGCGATCGACCGGGGCGAGGCGACCGGCTTCGTGTTCGACCACGCCACGGTGGAGGACCTGGCATGGGCCTGCCGCCGGGCCATCGCCCTGTACCGCGACCCGGCGCGCTGGCGTTCGGTCCAGCGGGCCGCGATGCGCAAGGACTTCTCCTGGGCGGCCTCCGCCCGGCGCTACCTGGAGATGTACCGAACGGTTTACCCCGACGAGTGAGCCGGAATATTATCCGGTTCACATCGGGGGTCCTTCTGTGCAATGCATAGGGCTTGCGTACCGAACCCGGAAACCTCTCAAGATTTTGAGCCAAGCCCTATCGATCAATGGTGGGCCCGCCGGTGGCCGCCCGACCCCTGGCCGGCCCGCCCCAGGCCGGGACGCGGCGCTGGAAACGCTTCAGCGGGTCTACGGCTATGACGCCTTCCGCGGCCAGCAGGCGCGGATCATCGACCATGTGATCGCCGGCGGCGACGCCCTGGTGCTGATGCCGACCGGCGGCGGAAAGTCTTTGTGCTTCCAGATCCCGGCCCTGGTGCGTCCCGGCATCGCGGTCGTCGTCTCGCCGCTGATCGCCTTGATGCGCGACCAGGTGGACGCCCTGCGGCAGGTTGGCGTCAACGCCGCCTACCTCAACTCCTCGCTCGACTGGCGCGACGCCGCGGAGGTCGAGCGGCAGGTGGCGCAGGGCGAGCTGGACCTGATCTACGTGGCGCCGGAGCGGCTGGTCACGCCCCGCTTCCTCGACCTGCTGGAGCGCAGCCGGGTCTGCCTGTTCGCGCTGGACGAGGCGCACTGCGTGTCCCAGTGGGGGCACGATTTCCGGCCGGAATACCTTCAGCTGTCGATCCTGCACGAGCGGTTCCCCACGGTGCCGCGCGTGGCGTTGACCGCGACCGCCGACGAGCAGACCCGGGCGGACATCCAGGCGCGCCTCAACCTGGGCGACGCCAAGGTCTTCATCGACAGCTTCGACCGGCCCAACATCACCTACCGCGTGGTGCCCAAGCAGGAGCCGAGGCGCCAGCTCTGGTCCTTCATCCAGACCCATCATGCCGAGGACGCCGGCATCGTCTATTGCCTCAGCCGCGCCAAGGTGGACGAGACGGCGGCCTGGCTGGCGGCCCAGGGCCGCGAGGTGGTGCCCTACCATGCCGGCCTGGACGCCCAGACGCGGGAGGCCAACCAGGACCGCTTCATCAAGGGCGAGGGCGTGATCGTGGTCGCCACGGTCGCCTTCGGCATGGGCATCGACAAGCCCAACGTGCGCTTCGTCGCCCACCTGGACCTGCCCAAGAGCATGGAGGCCTATTACCAGGAGACCGGGCGCGCCGGCCGCGACGGGCTGCCGGCCGACGCCTGGATGGCCTACGGGCTGTCCGACGTGGTCGCGATGCGCCAGATGCTGGAATCCAGCGAGGCCCCGGTCGAGATCAAGCGGATCGAGCGCCACAAGCTCGAAGCCCTGATTGGCTTCTGCGAGACCGCCGCCTGCCGCCGGCAGGTGCTGCTGAACTATTTCGGCGAGGTGCTGCCGAAGCCCTGCGGCAACTGCGACACCTGCCTGGAGCCGGTCGAGACCTTCGACGGCAGCATCGCGGCGCAGAAGGCGCTGGCCGCCGTCTACCGGACCGGCCAGATGTTCGGCACCGGCCACCTGATCGACGTGCTGCGCGGCACCGTGACGGAGAAGGTCGCCAAGTTCGGCCACGACCGGATCAAGACCTTCGGCGTGGGCGCCGATATGAGCAAGCAGGAGTGGGGCTCGGTCTACCGCCAGCTGGTCGCCGCCGGCTACCTCAAGGTCGACCACGAGGGCTACGGCGCGCTCCACCTGACCCGGTCGGCGGCCCCGGTGCTGAAGGGACAGCAGGGCATCCGGCTGCGCCGCGACAACCAGGCGGCGGTCAAGAAGTCGCTCCGCGCCCAGCGCGGCAGCCGCGGCGGCAGCAGCGCCCCCGCCGTGCTCGGCCCGGCCGACGACGACCTGTGGCACAAGCTCAAGGCTTGCCGGCTGGAACTGGCGCGCGCCCAGGGCGTGCCGCCCTACGTCATCTTCCACGACAGCACCCTGCTGGAGATCGTCCGCCAGAAGCCGCGCGACGCCGGGAGCATGGGACGGATCGCCGGCATCGGCGCCAGCAAGCTGGAGCGCTACGGCGACGCCTTCCTGGACGTGGTCCGCCAGCATAGTTAGCGTCGCCCCGCGGGGTGCGGCCAAACGCGCGTTTCGGTCCCCTCCGGCATGTGTACGATGGCGTGCCGGACCGGACAAAGCCGGGGCCGGCCGTCACCTTCGCATCGGATGCCGCCATGGCCGATTACGCCAGCAAGCTCGAAGACCTGAAGAACACCCTCCTGACGGCGGACAGCTTCGCCCGGGTGCAGGAAAAGTTCTTCGACGACCTGGGCATGAGTCCCGACTTCGTCGCCGCGGGCCAGGCCGTCGATGTCCCCCTGCTGAAGGCCGCGTTCGAGCAGGTCGGCCGCCGGGTGCTCGGCCCGAATTGCACCGTCCAGGGGTTCGCCCTGTTCAGGATGGAGGCTGACAAGTTCGTCCATGGCGGCTGCATGATGGACGGCTGCCTGGCCACGGTCCTCTATTTCGAGGACGTGGACGTGGGCCTGATCGCGGTCTCAACCGACTTCAGCACCGGCGCCATGACCTATGCCCGCATCTCGCTGCTGGAGGGACGGGAGGGGTTGGAACCCGGCCCCGTCGCCTCCGGCCCCGGCACGATCCAATAGTCGGCCGGGGGGAGACGGACATGGCGGACCATAAGCTCAAGCTCGAGGAAATGAAGAAGGTCCTGGTGACCGACGAGGATTTCGGCCGCGTCTACCGGATCTTCTTCGACGAGGTCGCGTGCCATCGCAGCTTCATGGCGCTGGGCAAGAAGGAAAAGAGCCCGCTGCTCAAGACGACGCTGAGGCTGGTCGGCGAAAGCCTGTTCGGCGTCCCCTGCGAGGTGACCGGACTGTTCCTGTTCAGGCTGAAGCAGGAGAAGTTCATCCACGGCTGCTGCAACCTGAACCTCCATCCCACGACCATCATCTATTTCGAGGACATCGACATGGGCATGTCCGCGATTATCCGGGACATGCGGACATCCATGATGACCTACAGCCGCATCACCACCACCGTGGTCAGGGACACCGGCAAGGCCCGCAACCTGGTTTCCGGCGGCATCTCGCGGCATTGAGGCCAGTGCTTGTCGGTCAACCCGTGGGACTGCCCGTCCTGAGCCGGTAGCCGACGCCCGGCTCGGTGATGATCAGCGCCGGCCGGCCGGGGTCGGCTTCCAGCTTCTGGCGGAGCTGGTTGACATAGACGCGGAGATAGACGGTGTCGTGGGCATGGGCGGGTCCCCAGACCTCCTTCAGGATCTGGCCGTGGGTGAGGATCTTGTCGCGGTTGCGGACCAGCAGGCTGAGCAGCGCGTGCTCCTTGGGCGACAGGCGCTGTTCGGTTCCGTCGCGGACGGCGAGGCGCCGGGCCAGGTCGATCGTCAGCCCGCCGACCACCAGCCTGTCCGGATCGGCCTCGGCGCCGCCGCGCGGGCGTGATGCCGCCCGGATGCGGGCCATCAGCTCGCCGATCCCGAACGGCTTGACCATATAGTCGTCGGCGCCGCGGTCCAGCGCCTCGACCTTGTCCGTCTCGTCGGACCGCACCGACAGCACGATGATCGGGACGGGGCCGCCCTCGCGGATCGCCGTGATCACCTCCTGCCCGTCGATGTCCGGCAGGCCCAGGTCCAGGATCACCAGGTCGGGCCGCTCCGCCGCGGCGACCTCGATCCCCGCGGCGCCGGTCTCCGCCTCAACCACGCGATAGCCCGACGCGGTCAGGCTGATCCGCAGGAACCTGCGGATCTGCGGTTCGTCGTCGATCACCAGGATCGTCAGCATGCGCACGGCCCGTTTCTAGTCATCCACAGATGCACGTAATGATTCACATCTGTCCGGTACAGTGATTGTTGTTTCAACCAGAGAGGGCTTTCCTGGTATAGCATTCCTCCCTTCACCGTCATGACCGGGCTTGACCCGGTCATCGCTTGCAGACTCCATCAGCGCCGCCGTGCGGGGAGATACCCGGATCAAGTCCGGGTATGACGAAAAGGGGGCGTTTCTGCCCATGGTTCAGCTTTTTGAGCATTAGGCAGCAACTGTGCCGGACAGCCGTGCCAATGAATACGGATATCCTTGAGATGCACTCCCTGCCTGAGGCAGGAGCGAATCCCTCGGCGGTCCTCTTATCTGTGTCCAATCGCGGTAGGGACGCCCGTTACCGGGCGCCCCCCGCACAGAACCGGACGTGCCCGATTAAGGCATCCGGCTCCCACCTTGGGTGTTTGACGCGGAAGCGGTTTCCGGGCCAGGGATGGATGATGCGCGGCCGTGGTAGCCAGCAGTCGGCAAGGCGCGTGAGTTTGTCCCACGGTGTCTTGTCCTTCTGGCTGCGCCGACGCAGCGCCCTCATCCACAGGACGCCGACATGGTAGCGCAGGTTGGCAAGGGCCCGGTAGTTGGTCGGGACGGCGAAGTAGGCGTAGAAGCCGCGCATCACCTGTCCCAACCACCGGCCTTGCTCCGGGATGCCCTGGTGCCAGCGCCGCCGGAGTTCCTCCTTGATTTCCTTGAGCTTGGCCTGCTTGCGCTGGCGCCGGGTCTGGCGTCGCAGCAGGAAGCCGCCACGCCGGGACCGCCCACAGATGTGGGTGAAGCCCAGGAAGTCGAAGGTCTCCGGTTTGCCCGCGCCGCGCTTGGCCCGGTCGGCAGTTGCCTGCCGGCCGAACTCGATCAGGCGGGTCTTGTCGGCGTTCAGTTCCAGGGCGAACCGCGCCAGGCGCTCCCGCAGGTCCGCGAGGAACCGCTCGGCGTCCGACCGGTGCTCGAACCCGACGACGGTGTCGTCGGCGTAGCGCACCATGACCATGGTCCCGGTCGCGTGGCGATGGCGCCACTGCCGGGTCCACAGGTCGTAGACATAGTGGAGATAGACGTTGGCCAGCAGTGGCGATGCCACCGCCCCTTGCGGGCTGCCGGCCGTCGCCGGCTGCCGTTTCCCCGTCTCGTCCACCACGCCTACCGTCAGCCACTTGCGGATCAGCCGCAGGACGCGGGCATCGCCGATCCGGTGTTCCAGGAACCGCATGATCCACATGTGGTCGATGCTGTCGAAGAACGCCCGGATGTCCGCATCCAGGATCCAGTTCACCCGGCACTCGCCGATCGCCACCGCCAACGCGTCGAGCGCGTCGTGCTGCCCCCGTCCCGGCCGGAAGCCGTAGGAGAAGCCGAGGAAGTCTTCCTCGTAGATGGCGTTCAGCACCTCCACCAGCGCCCGCTGGACGATCTTGTCCTCCAGTGCCGCGATCCCGAGCGGCCGCATCCGGCCGTCCGGCTTGGGAATGAAATGCCGGCGTGACGGGTGCGCCCGGTAGCGGCCGGAATGCACGCGGTCCTTCAGGTCCGCCAGCCGTTCCTCCAGCCCCTCCGCGTACTCCCGCCACGTCATTCCGTCCACACCCGGAGCCGCGTCCCGCTTCAATGCCCGATAGGCAAAGCGCAGCAGGTCGGTATCCACGTGCGTCAGAAGGGTGGTGAACCGCTCCTCCTTTCGCTCCCGTGCCGCTTGACGTATGCGCTCCAGCCCCGAGAGCACGGGTGCCCGGTCCTGAGCCCGGCCCGTGTGCGGCGGAGACGCATTCCCCTCGGCCCCACCCCTTCCCTCCACCGGCTCCGCGTCCGCGTTCGCCGACTTCACAGGTACTATGGATGGGTCTGACCTCTTCGGCGCGTGCGTCACCGGCTACGGCTCCTCGCCTTCCCGGTGCGGACCAGACGGCCATCGGCCTCTGGTCACGCCGAAGATCTCCCGGTTCCCGCGCAAGGAGCGTCCGCACATGCCAGGGTCTCTGACCACGCCGGACCGCCGGGGTGCTCGCATGACGCACCCCGCCGTATCGCCTTCCAGGCACAGAACCCTGTCGGCATCCGGGATCGAGATTCTTACGCGGCTCAATGGCTGGCCTATGCGCTCCCCTGTCAACGCTTCGCCGACAGCCTCACGACCGCCGCCGCATGACTCGGGGCCGGTGTGGGGCGCTACTCCTTCACCGTACAGGACTTTCACCCGCTACTCCTTGCCGGTCTCCCGGCGCTCTCTGGGTTCATCTGTGGACAACAATAGAAAATCGAACTCATTCGACCACCTCCGGCGGCGGCGCCGTCGGCAGGCGCATGACGATGCAGGTGCCGGCGCCGTTCAGGCCCGGCTGAGCGGAGATGCGGCCGCCGTGGGCCTCGACGATGCCGCGGCAGATCGCCAGGCCGAGGCCGGTCCCGGCGGTCCGGCTGTCGCCGTCCTCGACCCGGTATAACATGTCGAAGATCCGTTCGCGGTCCTCCGGGGCTATCCCCGGCCCCTGATCGCACACCTCGACGATGGCCTGATCCCCGCGCGCGACCGCCCAGACGGTGACCGGCGTTCCCGGCGGCGAGTATTTGCAGGCATTGTCGATCAGGTTGAAGACCACCTGCTCCATCAGCATCGGGTCCAGGCGCAGCAGCGGCACCAAGGGGTCGATCTCGACCTTGACCGTGCGGCGGCGCAGAAGCTTCTTCGCCCGCTCGATGGCCGACGCCACGATGTCGTGCAGGTCCACCCAGTCGGTACGCGGCCGGAGCTGGCCCGACCCCAGCCGCGTCATGTCCAGCAGGTTCTGCACGAAGCGGTTCAGCCGCTCGGCCTCCTCTTGGATGGTCTGGGCCAGCTCCTGCCGGTCGGCGGGGTTCAGCGTCCCCTCGTAGGAGACCAGGCTGGAGGCGGCCCCCAGGATCGAGACCAGCGGCGTGCGCAGGTCGTGCGACAGGGAGGAGAGCAGGGCGGAGCGCAGGCGCTCGGTCTCGGTCGCCAGCCGCGCGTGCTCGATGTCGGCGACCAGGTTGGTGCGCTCGATCGCCAGGGCGGCCTGGTCGGCCAGGGTGTCGAGCAGGCGGCTTTCCTCAGGCGAGAGCAGGCGGCCTGCGGCCTCGATCTGGACGCCCAGCACGCCTACCGGCCCGCGCCCGGTCTTGAGCGGCAGGAATAGCCAGTCCGAGGTCGGCAGCGTGGCGGAGCCCCGGCCGGCCGGCTGGGCGTTGGCCCACGCCCAGTCGGCCGCCGCCCGCGCCTTGTCGTCCAACCTGTCTTCCGGCGGGAAGCCGGCCCGGACGGCGAGCCGGCCGTCCTCCGGCAGCAGCACCAGCGAGCGGCCGCGCAGCGTGGAGGCCACGTGGTGGACCACCGCCCACAGCACGTCGTCCTGGTCGGCCGCCGCCGCGATCCGACTGCTGAAGTCGTAAAGGTTGGCGGTCCGCCGGGCGCTCAGCCGGGTCGCCTCCACCTGCGCCCGGACACGGGCCGCCAGGTTGCTGGTGATGAAGGCGGTGACCAGGAAGAACACCACCGTCAGGATGTTCCGCGTATCGGCGATGTCGAAGGTGAACAGCGGGTCGGTGAAGAAGAAGTTGTACGCCATGAAGCTGGCGACCGACACGGCGATCGACGGCCCCAGCCCGTGGCGGATCGCGACCAGCAGCACCGCCATCAGGTATATCAGCGAGATGTTGGGCAGGTCCAGGAACAGGCTGAGGCCGTAGCCGCAGGCCGAGGCCGCCGCGGTCGCCACGGCCGCGACGGCGTAGCCGGTCCAGTCCAGGCGCTTCCTGCGGGCGGCGGGCGGCGGCGGCTTGGCCTCCCCCTCGTCCTCGCCGCCGACCACCGTCACGTCGAAGCTGTCGGCCCGGGACAGCAGCTCCGCCGTGACGCTGCGCCGGCGCAGGAACGGCAGCCTGCCGCGGCGCGGCCTGCCGGCGATGATCTGGCTGACGTTGCGGGCGCGGGCGAAGTCCAGCAGTTCGGCCGCCACCGACTCGCCCTGGACCACCCTGGTCTCGGCGCCCAGCTGCCCGGCCAGCCGCAGGGCATCGGAGATGCGGTTCTTGGCCTCCTCCGGCAACCCGGCATGGCGCCAGGTCTCCACATGGACCGCCATCCACGGCGCCTGCCGGCGGTCCGCCGTCCGCTTGGCGGTGCGGACCAGCCGCATCACCGCCCTGCCGTCGCCGATGCAGGCCAGGATGCGCTCGCGGGTCGGCCACGGCCCCGGGATCGCGTGGGCGCGCATATAGTTGACCATCTGCGCGTCGACCCGCTCGGCGGCGGCGCGCAGCGCCATCTCGCGCAGCGCGGTCAGGGTGCCGGCGGAGAAGAAATGGTCGACCGCGCGGCGCGCCTGGTCGGGGACATAGACCTTGCCCTCCGCCAGCCGCTTGATCAGCGTCTGGGGCGGCAGGTCGATCAGCTCGATCTCGTCGGCGGTCTGGAGCACGCCGTCGGGCACCGTCTCGCGCACCCGGATGCCGGCGATGCGCTCGACGACGTCGTTCAGGCTTTCCAGGTGCTGGATGTTGAGGGTCGAATAGACGTCGATCCCGGCGGCCAGGATCTCCTCGACGTCCTGGTAGCGCTTCAGGTGCCGGCTGCCGGGGATGTTGGTGTGCGCCAGCTCGTCCACTAGCACCAGCCTCGGCCGGCGCTTCAGGATGGCGTCCAGGTCCATCTCGCGGAATGTCAGGTCGCGGTATTCGACCGGCCGGGGCGGCACCGCCTCCAGCCCGGCGAGCAGGGCCTCGGTGTCGCGCCTTCCATGGGTCTCGACGATCCCGGCGACCACGTCCACCCCGTCGAGCCGCTGGTCGCGCGCCGCTTCCAGCATGGCGTAGGTCTTGCCCACGCCGGGTGCCGCGCCCAGGAAGACCTTGAGGCGGCCACGCCGCTCGCGGTTGGCTTCCGCGAGCAGCGCTTCGGGCGAGGGTCGGTCGGTTTCGGCCATCAGGTCCCGTCGAGAGCGAGGTTGAGCATCAGCACGTTAACGCGCGGCTCGCCGAAAACGCCCAGTGTCCTGCCCTCCGTCAGGCGGGCGACCAGCGCCCGCAGGTCGGCCTCGGGGACTCCGCGCGCCTTCGCGATGCGCGGTACCTGCCACAGTGCTGCTTCCGGCGAAAGATGCGGGTCGAGCCCGCTGGCCGACGCCGCCACCAGTTCGACCGGAACCGGCCCGCGCGCGGTGGCATCCGGGTTGGCGGCGATCAGCGCGGCGGTCCGGACCCGGACCTCTTCGGCCAGCTTCCCGCTGGACGGCCCCAGGTTGGAGGCGCCGGAGGCCGCGGCCTCGTACCCGACCGCCGAGG
Organism: Skermanella mucosa; assembly: GCF_016765655.2. NCBI lineage: Bacteria > Pseudomonadati > Pseudomonadota > Alphaproteobacteria > Rhodospirillales > Azospirillaceae > Skermanella > Skermanella mucosa. The sequence continues at coordinate 6,074,163 of NZ_CP086106.1, read as the reverse complement.
GCCGGGGCTGGAAATGCTCCGGCCGGGCGAAGGGCTGGGCGATCAGCGCGGAGCCGATGATCTTGCCGTCGCGCTGCACCAGGCTGCCGTGCGCCTGGACCGGAAACAGCACGCCGGCGACCCCGGTGACGGCCACCGGGTAGAGCACGCCGGTGATGAGGGTCAGCACGGCCAGCATCTTCAGCGCCGGCTTGAGTTCCTTGAACATTCTCTCTTTCCCTAGACCAGGCCCAGGGCGTTGACGCCCAGGTCGATCAGCTTGATGCCGATGAACGGCACGACGAGGCCGCCCAGGCCATAGACCAGCAGGTTCCGCCGCAGCAGGCTGGCGGCTCCCGCCGGCTGGTAGCGGACGCCCTTCAGGGCCAGCGGGATCAGCGCGACGATGACCAGCGCGTTGAAGATGATCGCCGACAGGATCGCGCTGGAGGCGTTGCCCAGGCCCATCACGTTCAGCGCCTCCAGCTGGGGATAGGCCGCCACGAACAGCGCCGGGACGATGGCGAAGTATTTCGCCACGTCGTTGGCGATGGAGAAGGTGGTCAGCGCGCCGCGGCTCATCAGCAGCTGCTTGCCGATCATCACGATCTCGATCAGCTTGGTCGGGTCGCTCTCCAGGTCCACCATGTTGCCGGCCTCGCGGGCCGCCTGGGTGCCTGTGTTCATGGCGACGCCCACGTCGGCCTGGGCCAGCGCCGGCGCGTCGTTGGAACCGTCGCCGCACATGGCGACCAGCTTGCCCTCGGCCTGCTCCTGCCGGATCAGCTCCAGCTTGCGCTCGGGCGTGGCCTCCGCCAGGAAATCGTCCACCCCGGCCTCGGCGGCGATCGCGGCGGCGGTCAGCGGGTTGTCGCCGGTGATCATGACGGTCCGGATGCCCATCCGGCGCAGCGTCGCGAAACGCTCCCGGATCGCCGGCTTGACGATGTCCTTCAGGTGGATGGCGCCCAGCACCCGGCCGCCCTTCGCCACCACCAGCGGCGTGCCGCCGGCCTTGGCGATCCGCTCGACCGCCTGGCGCAGGTCGCGCGGCACGCCGCCCTCCCCGACATGGCGGGCGACTGCGTCGGCGGCGCCCTTACGGATGCGGACCGGTTCGGCGCCGAACCCGGACGGCATGTCCACGCCGCTCATCCGGGTCTGCGCGGTGAAGGGGACGAAGGCGAAGTCCGCCGTCTCCACCCGCTGGAAGCCGAACCTGCGCCCGGCCAGCGCCACGATCGACTTGCCCTCGGGCGTGTCGTCGGCCAGCGAGGCGAGGAAGGCGGCCTCCGCCAGGTCGCGCTCGTCCACGCCGGAGACGGGGGCGAACTCCGCCGCCTGCCGGGCGCCCAGGGTGATGGTCCCGGTCTTGTCCAGCAGCAGCGTGTCGATGTCGCCCGCCGCCTCGACCGCGCGGCCGGATTTGGCGATGACGTTGAAGCGCACCAGCCGGTCCATGCCGGCGATGCCGATCGCCGACAGCAGTCCGCCGATGGTGGTCGGGATCAGCGTGACCAGCAGGGCCACCAGGAACACCACGGGCAGGGTGATTCCGGAGTAGCGGGCGAAGGCTTCCAGCGTCACCACGACCACCAGGAAGATGATGGTCATGCCGGCCAGCAGGATGTTCAGCGCGATCTCGTTGGGGGTCTTCTGGCGCTTGGCGCCCTCGACCAGCGTGATCATGCGGTCCAGGAAGCTCTCGCCCGGATTTACGGTGATCCGGACCACGATCCGGTCCGACACCACGCGGGTGCCGCCGGTCACCGCCGAGCGGTCGCCGCCGCTCTCGCGGATGACGGCGGCGGACTCGCCGGTGATGGCGGATTCGTCCACCGTCGCGATGCCGGCGACCACGTCGCCGTCGCCGGGGATCACCTCGCCCGCCTCCACCACCACGAAGTCGCCGGCCCGCAGGCTGGCGGCGGGGACCGACTGCCACTCCGCCGCGGCCGGGTCGGCCAGCCTGCGGGCGGTGGTCTCCGTCTTGGTGCGGCGCAGGCTGGCCGCCTGGGCCTTGCCCCGGCCCTCGGCGACGGCCTCGGCGAAGTTGGCGAACAGCACGGTGACCCACAGCCAAGCCGTGATCTGGCCGGCCACGGCGAGGCCGGCGGCGCCCTCGCCGCCGCCCCCGCCGCCGATGACGAGGTCGCGGACGAACAGGACGGTGGTCAGCACCGCCACCACGGCGGTCACGAACAGGACGGGGTTGCGGGCCAGTTCGCGCGGGTCGAGCTTGCGCACGGCAGCACCGGCCGCCTGCGCCGCGATGCCGGCGTCGAACAGGGAAATCTCGGAAGTGCGGTGGCTCATCGGTTCATGTCCGCGAAGGGGGCGCCCGGGGGGAGCGCCAGATGTTCGGCGACCGGCCCCAGCGACAGCGCCGGGAAGAAGGTCAGGCCGCCGATGATCAGGACGGTGCCGACCAGCAGCCCGACGAACAGCGGCCCGTGGGTCGGGAAGGTGCCGGCCGATGCCGGCAGCGTCTTCTTGGCGGCCAGGCTCCCGGCGATCGCCAGCACCGGCAGGATCACCAGGAAGCGGCCGAACAGCATGGCGAACCCGATCGCCGTGTTGTGGAAGAGGGTGTCGGCGCCGAAGCCGCCGAAGGCCGAGCCGTTGTTGCCGGTGCCCGACGCATAGGCGTAGAGCAGTTCCGACAGGCCGTGCGGCCCCGGCTCCTGGATCGAGGCGGCGGCACCGGGCACGACCAGCGACAGGGCCGACAGTCCCAGCACCCCGAACGGCACGGCCAGCGCCCCGATCATGGCCAGCTTGATCTCCCGCGCCTCGATCTTCTTGCCGAGATATTCCGGCGTGCGGCCGACCATCAGCCCGGCGATGAAGACCGCCAGCAGCACGAAGATCATCATGCCGTACAGGCCGGCGCCGACGCCGCCGAACACCACCTCGCCCAGCATCATGTTGACCATCGGCACCATGCCGCCCAGCGGCATGAAGCTGTCATGCATGGCGTTGACCGAGCCGTTGGACGCGGCGGTGGTGGCGACCGCCCACAGGGCGGAGTTGGCGATGCCGAAGCGGACCTCCTTGCCTTCCATGTTGCCCGCTTCGGACCATGCGGCGACGGCGATGCCGGCCACCAGCATGATCGCCATGGCGGCGAAGATCGCCCGGCCCTGGCGGCGGTCGCCGACCATCCGGCCGAAGGTGTCGGTCAGCCCGGCCGCGACCAGCAGCAGGAACAGCATCTGCACGAGGTTGGAGCCGGGCGTCGGGTTCTCGTAAGGGTGCGCCGAGTTGACGCCGAAGAAGCCGCCGCCGTTGGAGCCGATCTGCTTGATCGCGACCTGGGACGCCGCCGGCCCCTGGGCGATCAGCTGGCGGCCGCCTTCCAGGGTCTCGGCGGAGACATAGGCGTCCAGGTTCTGCGGCACGCCCTGCCAGACCAGGAACAGCGCCGTGGCAAAGGAAAGGGGCAGCAGCAGGTACAGAGTCCCGCGCACCAGATCCGCCCAGAAATTGCCGACCGTCCGGCTGCCGCGCCGGGCAAATCCCCGGATCAGCGCCATCAGCACGGCGATGCCGGTCGCGGCGGAGACGAAGTTCTGCACGGTCAGCCCCGCCATTTGGGCGAGATAGCCGAGCGCCGCCTCGCCGCCATAGGCCTGCCAGTTGGTGTTGGTGGTGAAGCTGACCGCCGTGTTGAAGGCGAGGTCCGGGTCCATGCCGGCCATGCCCTGCGGGTTCAGCGGCAGCCAGTCCTGGAGGCGCAGCAGCGCGTAGAGCAGCAGCAGCCCCAGCAGGTTGAACGCCAGCAGCGACGCGGCATAGCCGGTCCAGTGCTGCTCCGCCCGGGGATCGACGCCGCACAGGCAGTACAAGCCCCGCTCGACGGGACCCAGCGCCCGGTCGAACGGGGCGGGGCCGTCGCCGAACACGCGGGCCATGTAGCCGCCCAGGATGGGCGTCGCGGCGGTGAGGATGACGAGATAAAGGGCGATCTGGAGAAGTCCGGCGGAGTCCATGTCCGGTTCCTCCGCTCAGAACCGTTCCGGGCGCAGCAGGGCATAGCCCAGATACGCCAGCAGCCCGGCCGCGACGATGCCGCCGAGGATGAGGTCGATCGACACGGCGGCGCTCACAACCGTTCCAGCGCGCCGGCCAGCCGGTCCGACGCCGCGAAGAACGCCAGCGCCAGGGCCAGGAACACGAGGTCGAGCATGTCTGCAAGTCTCCCTGAATAAACAGGAGACCAGGCTAGCGAGGACCCGCGTTAATTCTCCATGCGGTTTTCCGGGCCGATGGTAAGCGCAAGATCAAGGGATGTAAGGAAGATGTTAAGGCCGCCCGGAATGCGCTTCTTGCCGAAAAACGCTTGATCCCCGCGGCGGAACCGGGTAGGAACCGGGGCTCAAGGCACGGACGCCGGTTTAGCTCAGTGGTAGAGCACCCGCTTCGTAAGCGGTAGGTCGTCAGTTCAAATCTGACAACCGGCACCATCCTTCCCCCCAAGCGACCGAAGCGGGCACCCGGCACCTCACCGCCAAAGCGTTGAGATCGGCACGGCGAACAGGCGTTCGCCGAAAGGCACGACCTTGTCGTGGTCATACAGGACGAGACCGAGGGCGAAGCGATCGCCGCACGCCCCGGCCAGCCGCCGCAACCCGCCGAAGTCCGCGCCGGTGACGGTCGCCGAAGCCTTCACCTCCACCCCGACGACATGGCCGCGCCGGTTTTCGATGACGATGTCCACTTCGTTCTGGTCCTTGTCGCGGAAATGCGAGAACTCCAGGCGGTCATCCGCCCAGCTCGCAAGTTTGAGGAGTTCGGCAAGGACGAATGTCTTCAGCAGCGCCCCGAACGGCCCTCGGTCGGAGACCAGGCGGTCGGGCGAGATATCGCGAAGGGCGGCGAGCAGGCCGGAGTCGAGGAAGTGAAGCTTCGGAGTCTTGGTAAGCCGCTTCAAATCGTTGGTATACCACGGAGACAGCGTCCGGATCAGGAACAGGCTTTCGAAGATGCCCGCATATTTCTGCGTGGTCACATGGTTCATGCCGAGCGGCCCACCGATGCCGGAATAATTGACAAGCTGTCCCGAATACTGCGCCAGGACCCGCAGCAGGCGCGGCATCTGGCGGATCTGCTCGATCTGGGCGATATCGCGCACGTCGCGCTGGACGATGGCCTCGACGTAATCAAGATACCAGTCCTGCCGGCGCGCCCATGACCGCCGCCCCAACGCCTCGGGATAGCCGCCCCCAAGCACGGCTTCGACCAATTCGTCTCCCATGATCGGATCGCCGACCGCCGGGACCTCTCCCTTGAAGACCTGATCGAGGAAGCCGGATGCCGCACCCCGGATCTCGCTCCGCGCCAGGGGGAGCAGGCGAACGATCTGCATGCGCCCGGCAAGCGAATCCGTGACGCGCGGCAGGGTCATCAGGTTCGCCGACCCCGTGAGGAGGAACCGGCCGGGCCTTCGATCGGCGTCCACGCTCTCCTTGATCGCCAGCAGCAGTTCCGGCGCGCGCTGGATCTCATCGATGACGGCCTTGTCGAGCCCTCGTACGAACCCGGCCGGATCCTGCCGCGCCGCGTCGAGCGTCGTTACATTGTCCAGTGTCAGGAAAGCCCTGTCATCACGCGCCAGCTTCCGGGCCAGGGTGGTCTTGCCGGACTGGCGGGGACCGGCCAGCAGCACGACGCGGGTATCGGACAACGCTTCCTCGACACGGTTCTGAACGAAGCGCGGGTACATGCCTGATGACCGTCCGAGCCGAGGGAGAATTCCGACCGATTGAAAGTACGGCCCCGACCAATTGAAAGTCAACGACCGACCGATTGAAAGTCAGAAGGCGGTCGATTGAAAGCGCTGCCCGCCGCCTCGTCGCGAACCGGCCTTCGGCGCCTTGATCTCCTTGATAAACGGTCCTGAATGAAGCATGTATCCTGCGCCTCGCCCGCCACGCGCAGGACGGGCATCGAAAGCCGCGTTTACGCCGAAGCCGTTCATTCCGACGTTCTTTTCCGTGCAGCGGGCGCCTCGACCGATTGACGACACCGTGGGACCGCGTCCGCTCGCCATCGCGGTCCACTCCCGAAGAGCGCTTTCCCGGAGCCCGGAACAGTGATGACTACTGCAGAACCTTTCACCATCCGCATCTTTGTCGCGGACGGCGATCCCGAGGGGATACGTCTGGTGGACCGGATGAACTGGACAGGCGTCGGCGTCGTGTTCCCGAGGGAGCGCTGGCCCGCCGCGCGCCAGCGGATCGAACTCGCGCGCACCGGCGTCTATGTGCTGGTCGGCTACCAGGAAGGTGACGAGGACCTGCCCACCCTCTATGTGGGCGAGGGCGACGTCGTCCGGGACCGCATCGAAAGCCACTTCCAGAAGAAGGATTTCTGGACGCAGGGTTACGCCTTCGTCACGTCGAACAGCGGGCTCAACAAGGCCCATGTCCGCTGGCTTGAGCAGGCGCTGATCCAGCAGGCCGCCAAGGCCGGCCGCAGCCATCTCGACAACGGGACCATGCCGTCGGAACCCCCCTTGAGCGAAGCCGAGCGCGCCGACAGCCGCGCTTTCCTGCGCGAGATCCTGCAAGCCCTTCCCATCATGGGATTGCGCGCCTTCGAGGAGCCGAAGCCGGTCGCCACTCCGCAGGTTTCGAGCGCGCCAAAACCGGAAGGCGCGGCCAAGTCGGAGCCGGAGGTCGTGGTGGTGGTTCCCGCCCAGGAGGAAGGCTTCAAGCAGGTCTTCCTGGGGGAGAGCCGCTGGCGCGCCATACGCATCGCGGGCGGCAAGCTGCAACGGATCAAGTATATCGCGGCGTACCAGACGAGGCCGGTGTCCGCCGTGACCCACTACGCGCCGATCGAGAGCATCGAGCCCTATGGCGAGGAGGGCAAGTACCAGTTGATCTTCGCCGGACCGGCCCAGACGATCACGCCCATTCCCTTCGCGGATGCTCCCCAGGGATTCATGCAAGGCCCGCGCTACACGACGCTCGCCAAGCTGCTCGAAGCGAAGAAGGTGACGGACCTGTTCTGACCACCGCCGCCCACCCGGCCGGCCAAGCCGTCGGATGGTGGTCGGCCGAAAGCGTCATTCCGCCATCTCCTCGCCCCTGACCAGCATCGGCAGCCGCCTGAGCTTCCCGTCGTCGCCGTCCTGGGTGTAGCAACGACGCGTGAGGCTGTTCCAGGGAGAGGCGGGTCATCCTCAGTTCCTTGTTCTTCACGACCCGCTGAACGGTCTGCCCGTTGGAGTTCCCTCGGTATGCGAATCGGGCAGGGATGATGGATTTTCCCCGGCCCGCCCGTCGCGAATTCCCTTTAATAGTTCAGCCCGTCCGCTCCGATGCCGAGCAGGGTCAGCCCGCCGCCGCCGTCGAAGCTCCCGCCCGGGGTGTTCCCGTCATTGACCAGTCCCGACGAGCTGCCGGACTGGACCGTCAGCCACTTCGACTTATCCACGATGTTGTCGAGGAGGCGGATGTCCTCCGACCGGTTGCCCTGGTTGTCGGAGGCGACGTTGACCACCGAGAGATAGCTGTTGTTCGGGTCGAACTTGTTGTCCGATATGACGCTGTCGTTGCCGCCCAGGACGTTGACCGCGCGTTTCGCGAGGTCGTAGATGTGGTTGCCCAGGACCGTGATGTCCTTGGCCTGGTAGTCGATGTCGCCGGGATAGACCACGCCGGGCTTGGAACTCCAGCCGCCGACGAGGACGCCGTCGAGCACGTCGCTGATGTCGTTGTAGAGGATCTCGATGTCTTCCGAGCCGGCCTTGACGGTGATGCCCGACCGGTTACCGCTCTTGCTGCCGTCGCTGATGTCGTTGTAGGCGATCACGGCGTCCCGGACATAGACGTTGTCGATTCCCTCCTCCCGGCCGAAATTCTCGACGGTGTTGCCGGTCACCGCGACGTATCGGGCCTGGGCCAGCTTGATGCCGTCGATGCTGGAACCGCTGATATGGTTGTCCTCGATCACGATGTTGGTCGTCAGGTTCTTCAGGTGGCTGCCGCTCTGGGTCAGCTTGATGCCCTCGGTCCCGCCCTGGATCGTGAAGCCCTTGATCGCGATATAGTCCTCGCCGTAGGCGGAGATGCCCGGCTTGCCGGAGGACGCGATGATCTTCGCCGCTCCCTCGCCGTCGGCTGAGACCAGCCAGACCGGCTTGCCCTTGGTGCCGCTCGCATCATCCAGCGAGACGCTTTCCCGGTAGGTGCCGGACTTGACCATGACGGCGGTGCCGGGGGTCGCCTTGTCGACCGCCGCCTGGATGGTCTTGAACGGTGATGACGACGAGCCGTTGCCGCCGCCCGAGGCGTTGTCGTCGACCCACAGCAGGTTGGTCGGCTTGGCCTTGGCGACGTCGGGAACGGCCGATCTGGCCAGGGAACTGAATGTCAGGGGAGAGTAAGCCATGGAAGTCTCCTTAGCCTCGGATGGAAATCCGGGCATGCTGGCCGGCACGAAGAATTACTTCGCTCCAGGTACAGTTGTGATCAGGTTGTGACCAAAAAGAGGATGAATAGATGACAGATTAGTGAGCGGCTACTTGCGTTGTTGTTAGTTTCATTTGCGAAATTCATAGACTTGGTCATCGGGTGTCAAGGCACAAATAAAATTTTACGGTGAATATATTCAACTGTATAGGGAAGTTCTGAAAAAATGTATTATATGGAACATGCGGGTTTGCGGATCCGGACCACTGGTTCGATAGCAGGCTAACTAGTATTGGAATGGTTTCCATAACCGGATAGCCGCGGCGACGCTTTCGGGGAACGGGTCGGGAATTGCCTGTCCGATCGATCGGGGTGCCTCGTGGGCCGGGGTCGAGGGAAGGAGGCGGCGTCACTGCGCCGCGGGACCGCCCCTGTTCGCGGGCCGCGGCGGCGCGGCCTGTTCCTGCCGGTCCGGTTGGGCCTGCGGAGTCAAGGGATCGACCCGGTACCGCGCGCGCTCCTCCGGCGTGAACTCCGGCAGCCCCTCGGCCCGCAGGGCGCGCAACTCGCCCAGCAGGGACGCGAGGTCGGAATCGCGGGGCGTCACCGTCTCCACGCGGAGGGCGCCGGCGCGCTGGACCAGGACATGCCATCGGCCGTCGCCGATCCGCAGGGAGACCGGCTGGCCGTCCACCGCCGCATGGGCCAGCACCCGGTCCAGACCCGGCGACCAGAGGCGGAGCAGGTTGACGGCGTTGTCGCGCGTGTCTCCACCGAAGCGGCTTCTGTTGCGGGTGGCGCTCGAACTCACGATCGTATCGGGGGCGCTTCCGGATTGCAGCGGGATGACGTCCTCCGCCCGGGCGGCCCGCCACCATTCCGACTGCCATCCGGCGTCCGGACCGGGCATCCAGACCTCAAGGGCGCCGGTCCGGTTCGCAACGAGGACGCGGCTGTTCCCGGATCCACCCATGACGGGACGCGGCCTCCTGAAGCGCACTGAAATGCCCATCCGGGCGAGACCCTGCTCCGGCCTGATGAAGGCGATCTCGGTGCCGTCCGAGAAACGCCATCCCCGCATCCTGTCGGACTGGTGGAGGACCGCCGTCGTACCGTCGGTCAGCACCATCGCGGGTTCCTCGCCGGCGTGGCCCAGGGATCTCAGCAGGCGGCCGTCGGGAAGCGAGAGGTGGTCCACCGCCCCGTCGCTCCGGACCATGACGATGCTTCCGGCGTCCGGAGCCAGGGCCACTGCGCGCGGCATCGCCGGCCCGGTCCGCGGCACGGGCTCCACGGAATCCCGGTCGGGGTCCCAGATCCCGACACCCTGCGGAAGGGTGACCAGGAGAGATCCGGACGGCAGAGGGATCAGCGTGGCTCCGGGCGCGAAATTCCGGGATACCGCCGGCCAGGGAGAGCCGCCTTTCCAATGATGCGCGTGCCCTGCGGTCGTGATCGCGCTGACGGTGGAAGCGTCGCCGGATGCCCACGCATCCCGCAAGTCCAGATTCTCTTCGGAGACCGACACCAATGGTTCAAATGTCCTCGGGTCGAGGATCAGAATTTCCCCGTCACTGCCCAGCGCCGGAATCGGACCCTCCCCGCTGACATTCACGAGCCTCGCGACATCCGGGCTGCCATAGCCGCCGCCCCTGGCGACCATGACGCCGTCATATGTCCGCGCCGCCAGGACGGTGTTTCCATCGGACCCGACCAGGGTTTCTCCACCGTTCACGAAAGCCAGCGTGTTCATGCCGCCGAAGTCGCCGAAGCCGCCGACCATCGTGACCGGCGGGCGGCCGGGACGCGGGTCGAGGATCGCCGTCGCGTTCCGCTCCGGCACCTCTCCGTATGTGCTGACCGCGATCAGGCCGTCCGCGGGGGAGAGTGCGATGGCGGAGACTTCCGCCTCGAACACATTGTAAGACCAGAGTTCCCGCCTTGCGTCGAGATCGACGAGACCGGCCAGCCCCGCCTCCGTGCCGAAAGCCAGATTGCTCCCCGGCGCGTCCATGGCGACTGCCGCGATCCCGGTCACGGAAAGGGCGACGTCGGATGCTTCTCCCGATCCGGCCTCCCAGACACGGATCCGCTCCGGGTCCCACCCGACGACCCGCCGGCCGTCGTCGCTGACGAGGATCCCGTCGGGTGCCCAGTCGGCTACGTCGATGACCCAGGGCTCCGCCTCGGGAGTGCCGACCTCGATCGTTTCCGCGAACTGGAGCGCCATGACCTCGCCGGAGGCGCTCAGCGCCGTGCGGGCTGGCATGCGGCCGCCGGTCGGCAATTTGGTCAGCGTGATTCCGGCGGCGGAATCGACCCGCTGTTCCAGGCCGGAATGGCCGTCCCACCAGAGCGAAACGGGTCCCGAGTTTCCCGCGGCGATCGCCACAGCACTCAATTCCGGTATCCGAAAGCGGCTCTTCGGGGGAGCCAGGGTGTCCAGCTTCCTCACCGCCATGGTGCCGTCGTCCATGACCATGGCGAGATCGCCGGTTCCCGCCGGCTGGACCATCACGTCTATACCCGGGACGGCTTGAAGGGTTCCGACCGCCTGTCCGGTGACGGAGTCCCAGGCGGCGACCCCGTCGGTCCATCCGCCGGTCAGCAGCAGCTTGCCGTCGTTCGTGAACAGGAGGTCCCGGACCACCCGCGTGTGCGCCTCGATGGTAATGGTTTTCGCGATCGTGCCGGCCGGTCCGAAGCTCGCCAAGAGAACCTGTCCGGCGGCGTCGCCGGCCGCGAGCGTTCCGCCGTCGGGCGAGAACCGGAGGGCGGTGATGTAACGCAAGCGGGGCGCGGACTTCTCCAGGGCCCTCGGCTCCGCCCCCGTCACGTCGAAAAGGGTGACGAGCCCGTATTCGGTCGCGGTCGCGAGGCGGCTTCCGTCGGGTGACCACACCACCGCCGTCACCCGCGCATTGTGCCGGACCACCGCCTCGGCGCCCGCGGAGCCGATCCGCCACAGACGGAGGGTGCGGTCGTCCCCCACGCTGGCGATCCGGTCCCCCGCCGGGTTCATCGCCACCGCGTTCAGATCCTCGTCATGCCCCTCGAACTCCGCGACCAGGGCGCCGGTCGCGGCATCGAAGACCCTGACTTTTCCTTCGCTCCAGCGTGCTACCAGCCGCCGGCCGTCCGGACTGAACACGGGGGACGAAAGCCCCTGGTACTGGAACCGCCCCTCGGCGGACGGCGGTGTCTTCCAGACGCGTTCGCGGTTCCCGGTGTCCCATACCGTAATCGAATCCCCATCCAGCGATCCGGCCGCCACATGGCGCCCATCGGGCGACAGCGCGAAGACAGCGTTGTTGTAGCCCGTCTCGATGAGCCATTCCCCCCGCGCCGCCGGCCGACTGGCGAGGATCTGCTCCAGCGCCCGGTGGGGCAGGGTGTCCCGCCAGGGGAGCGGATCGTCCACCCAGTCGGGAAAGGCCTCGGCGATCAGGTTCGCCGCCGCCCCGGTCTCCCCGGTGCCCAATTCGCGGAGCGCGTCGTCGGCCAGCCGGTCGGAATAGCGGAGTGCCAGCTCCATCGCGTGGTTGCGCTCCTCCGACACCCTTTCGAAGGCCATGAAGCCCGCCGCCACGATGACGCAGACCGTCGCGACCAGCGCGCCGGCCATGAGCCGGGCCCAGGTCCGCCGGCGCAGCCGCGCCTTCTCGCAGGCCGCCAGGAAGGCGTCCACCAGCGCCAGCCCGCCGCCATGGCGGTCCGCCCAGGCCGCCGTCGCGCTGACCCGGGCGCGCCAGCGTTTCCTCTCCGCCGTTTCCGGGAGAAGCTTGCCGGGCTTGCCCGCCGCCGGGGTCCTGTCCCACTCCTGCGCCGCCGAGAGCAGCAGCCGCCAGCTGTCGCCGTCGCGGCGCTCCTGCTCCAGCCAGCCCAGCCGGCGCCACTGCTCCGCCTCGCCGTCGTTCGCGTTCGGTGCCTCGCCGGCGATCGCCCGCCAGCGGCGGATCAGCGCCTCGTGCCCGATATCGATCTGGTGCTCGGCGGTAAGCTCCGGGACCTCGACGGGCGACGGCACCAGGAAGGAGCAGTCCGGCTCCCGGAACCGGTCGATGACGCGGTGCAGAGCGACCGCCCGCGCCGGATCGATCCGGCCGTCGGGGCCGGCGGCGGCGACCGCCTCCAGTTCGGCGACGGTGCGCCGGCGCCGGATCGCCCGGTTCTGCCGGTCGGTGTCGGTCAGTTCCTTGAACAGGCGCTCGACCAGCGCCCCGGCGGGAATGCCGTCGGTCCAATCCTCGATTTCCTTGCGGACCTCCTCGGCGTGGCGCGACAGCGCCTCCTCCAGCCCGCCGATCCGGCGGTAGTCCTCCAGGGCGAGGTGGCGGACCCCCGGACGCTCCCCGGCGATCGACCACAGCCGCATCAGGACGTGCTGGAGGACCGGCAGGCGATCGCTCTCCTCCCGGTCCAGCAGCAGGGTCTGGACCAGCAGCGGATCGATCCCGGCGCCCGCCTGCTCCACCGGCCGGCGGATGATCGGGACCAGCGATTCGCGGTCGAGCTGGGGCACCAGGTACTGGGATGCGCTGACCGCCTCGGCCAGACCATGGAACCGGCCGCAGTCGCCGAAGAAGTCCGAGCGCATGGTGACCAGCACCGTCAGCCGGCCGGAGGGATCGCCCGCCCCGCGCAGCAGAAGCTCGACGAAGGCGCGGGCCTCCTCGCGCCGGGCGGCGCGCTCCTCCCCCTCCGCTTCCTCGCCGAACCGGAACAGCTCCTCGAACTGGTCGACCACCAACAGGACGCGGTCGGCCGCCGCCGCGTCCGGGGCGAGGTCCACCGCCCGGGCGAGGCCGTCCGACATGCCGTTCAGCAGCGGCGCGATTCCCCAGCGCGCAAGCCCCAGCCGCTCCTGCCGGTCGGCGAAGCGGGCGATGCGCCGGGCGTCGATCTCTCCGGCGGGCTCCGCCGGGGCGCCGCGGACCTCCGGATCCAGGCCGGCCAGGACCTCCGCCAGCCGGCGGATCGGGGCATTGCCGGGGCGGGTCTCGAACAGGTGCCAGGGTGAACCGGAGAGGGACGAGGCGCGCTCCAGCCGCGGCAGCAGGCCCGCCTTGACCAGCGACGACTTGCCGCTTCCCGACGCGCCGACCACGGCGACGAACCGGGACTCGCGGACCAGCCGGTACAAGGCCGTGCTCTGGGCGTCCCGGCCGAAGAACCAGTCGGCGTCCTGCTTCTGGAACGGCCGCAGGCCGGGAAACGGGCGCTCCGCCGAGCACCAGGGGCCGGGGCCGCTCATCGGGCCGCTCCTTCGCGTACCTGCCGCACCAGGGGACGCAGCGCTTCGGCCGCCCGGCGCGGATCGTCGATCTCGGCCTCCTCCAGGTCGCCGTCGAAGAACCGGGCCTTGGCCGCCTCGGCATCGGGGCTTCCGGGAATCTTCACCAGCCACAGCGCGGGGGCGGGGCGCCTCCTCGCTCCCGGCGGGCGCGGGCGGCGCAGGGTCTTGAGCAGCGCGCGGACCGTCTCGGCGGGACCGTCGCGCCAGCAGATGACGACGGACGAAACCAGCGGCAGGATCCCGGCCAGCTGGACGTCCATAGGGTCCGCGGCGTCGAAATCGGGGATCCTGGGCTTCAGGCCCTCCGCCTTCAGGCTGCGGGCGACCGCGACCGCGTCCGCCGCGTCCGCCGGATCGGCCCACACGGCGAGCAGCCCGGGCTCGTCCTCCTCTTCCCCGCCGGTGCCCGGTTCGGGCGTGCCGGCCGGGCGCAGCCGCGCCGTCAGGACCTGGATGAAGGTCAGCAGATCGCCGTTCTCCGGCACGTCGCTGTCCCTCGGCGCGCAGAACCGTTCCAGCAGCACCAGCGCGTCCGGGCGGTGGACCGGCTTCCCTTCGGCGTCGCGCAGCCCCGGGAAGGCGGGCAGCCAGAGGAACCGGCTGGGCGCCCCGGGCGGGGCCGCCTCGTCGACCCGGGAGCCCGACCATTCCAGCTGGCGGCGGACCAAGTCCCTGTGGACCGTGCCGTCCCTGCCGTCGATATGTTTCTGCTCACCGATCAGGTGGACCAGCGCTTCGGCCTGGTCGATGGTCTGCTGCGCCAGCAGCTTCGCCGCCGCGGGGTCGGACAGGGGTTCCGGCTCCAGCGGCAGGGGCGTGAAGCCCCGGGCCGTCAGCTCGGTCACGACCCGCGCCCGGGCCTCGGCCATGTCGGCGGCCGTCCAGGCCACGAAGACGACGGGACCGCCGGCCTTCGTGGCTTTCGTCGGGGTCCCGCCCGCCGTTTCCCCACCCACCGTTTCCCCGATGGCAGGCGCCCGGGGCACCAGCCGGTTGATTGCGGTGACCAGTTCCCGGATACGCTCCAGATAGTGGTTCGTGGATATTCTGCCGAACCAGTAGAAAGGCTGGTAGTCGCCGGATCGCAGGTTCCCGCTGAAGAAGTCGAAACCGGCCCGCCCGCCGAACTCGGCGGGCCACCGGTCCCTGGGAACGTCATGGATCCCGATCCTGATCAGGCATTCCCGGCTGGGCGGCGGGTTGTCGGTCCGGGCATGGAAGCGCTCCAGCTCCATCCGGCACCAATCGCGGCCGTAATAGTCCGTGGAATGGACCGCCAGGAAGATGTCGCAGCCGTCCACTCCCTCCTCGATGCGTTTCTTGAAGTCCTGGGAACCGTCGATCTCGTACGCGTCGCGCCAGATCTTCAGGTCGCTGCGGCCCCAGGCCTTGAGACCATAGCTCAGCGCCTCGTGGAAATGGGAAATCCATCCGACCCCGTCCGCCCCCTTCGGAGGCAGGGTGTCGTCGACCCGCGCGTAGCTGATGAAGACGCTTGGCATGGTCGGCGACAGAACCCTTCTAATGAAAAGCTTCTCTGGATTTCCTTCGAACGGATTAGATGGACGGTGGCGCGGGTGTCAATCTTGAACTTGCCCTTTATTTGAGATATTAAGGTAAACAGAAAGTAAAGCTGCGCCAGAATCCTACGGGAATATTCATTGAAGAGAGCCTCTGACTTTCAGGCGAGGGATTCGTTGAACGTGAGGCGACATGGGATGCCTCATGCATAATTCCTGTGCATCCAACCTCTTTTTCGATCCGCTCGCAGGGACGAAAATACCGTCGACAGGCACTCCGGTATTGAAGATCCCAGCCGCAAGTATCGCTTAGGTAATAATAAGAACTCGCAATTAATAATAAAATTACTTGCATCATTATTATTTCAGCAAGAAATCCGTGCTGAAGATCCGGCCTGACGAACTCCGAAACGGGCGGCGCGCGGCTGGTTCCACTGCGCCGCCGCCTCCCGGCCGTCCAGTGCAGTGCCCGATCCGGAAGTATTGATCATGTTTAAAATCCGCTCCATTGCCATGAGGCTGGTCGTCGCCATTTCGGCGACCGCCGCCGTCGCCTCCGGCGTCCTTTGCGTTTTCGCGACGATGAAGCAGACCGAGGTCACCAGCCTCGCCCTGGAACGCGAGATGCGGCTTCAGTACGAGAGCGTCGTCGCCGCCTTCGAGTACGAGGGCCGCACCGCCGCGGCTGTGGCCGCCGTGGTCGGCAACCTTCCCGAGGTCCAGGCGGCCCTCGACGCGGACGACCGTGATGCCCTGGGCGCCGCGCTGGCCCAGGCGCAGAAGGCGTCCAAGACCCTCGGCGTGGGTCCCTGGTCCTTCACCAAGCCGCCGGGCATCACGACCTACCGGGTCCACGATCCCAAGAGCTTCGGCGACGACGTCTCGCAGCGCCGGCGCACGGTGGCACTGGTCAACCGGACCGGGCGCGGCGTGACCGGGATCGAGCCCGGCCGCGACAATCTGGGCGTCTACAGCGTCGGCCCCGTCACCCGCGACGGCCGGTTCGTCGGCGCGATCGACATCGGCATCACCTTCGGCCCGGCCTTCGTCGAGGGGATCAAGTCCCGGTTCGGCGTCGATTTCGCGGTCCACCGCAAGCAGGGCGACGCCTTCGCCACGCTGGGCAGCAGCCTGGCCGGGAAGACCCTGGCGACCCCGGAGGAACTGGCCGCGGCGCTCGACGGCGCGGACGTGCTGCGCCGGACCGGGCTGGACGGCCATCCGGTGGCGCTCTATCTCGGCCAGCTGAAGAATTTCGCGGGCGAGCCGGTCGCCGTCGTCGAGCTGGTCCAGAACATCTCCGGCTTCGTCGCGATCGAGACCGGCACCCGCTGGTATCTCGGCACCGCCACCGGCGCCGTGCTGCTCGCCGCCGTCCTGGTGGCGCTGATGGTCGGCCGCGGCCTGACCCGTCCGATCGAGCGTCTGCGCCAGGCGATGCGGCGCCTGTCCGCGGGCGACACCGCCGCCGAGATCCCCGGCCGCGACCGGCGCGACGAGCTGGGCACCATGGCCGAGGCGGTCGAGGTGTTCAAGAACTCCATGATCGAGGCCGAGACCCTGCGCGGGCGCCAGGAAGCCGATCGCGCCGCCGCCGAGGAGGAGCGCCGGCGCGCCATGAACCGGCTGGCCGACAGCTTCGAGGAAAGCATCCGGCACGTCATCGACGCCGTCTCCGGCGCCGCCAGCGACATGCGCGCCGCCGCACAGTCCATGTCGGCCACGGCGGAGGAGACCCAGCGCCAGACGATGGCGGTCGGCTCCGCGTCCGAGCAGACCTCGGCCAACGTGCAGACCGTCGCCACCGCGGCGGAGGAGCTGTCCTCCTCGATCGGGGAGATCGCCCGGCAGACCTCCAGCGCCTCCCAGGTGGCGCTCAAGGCCAGCGAGGAGGGCCGGGTGACCGACGCCATCGTGTCGGGCCTCACCGGCTCCGCCCAGCGGATCGGCGAGATCGTCCAGATGATCCAGCAGATCGCCTCCCAGACCAACCTGCTGGCGCTGAACGCGACCATCGAGGCGGCGCGGGCGGGGGAGGCCGGCAAGGGCTTCGCGGTCGTGGCGTCGGAGGTCAAGCAGCTTGCCACCCAGACCTCCAAGGCGACCGAGGACATCCAGGCCCAGGTCGGGGAGATCCAGTCCGAGACGGAAAAGGCCGCCGCCGCGGTCCGCGGCATCGCCGCCCGCATCCAGGAACTGAGCGGCATCACCGCCTCGGTCTCCAGCGCCGTCGAGGAGCAGGGCGCCGCCACCCAGGAGATCGCCCGCAACGTCCAGCAGGCGGCCCAGGGCACCCAGGAGGTCTCCTCCACCATCGGATCGGTGACAGCGGCCGCCAACGAGACCGGCAGCGCCGCCACCAAAGTCGTCGCGTCGGCCGACGAGCTTGCCACCCAGTCCGCCCGGCTCAGCGCCGAGGCCAGCCAGTTCCTGGCGACCATCCGGGCCGCGTGAGCCCCGCCGGGACAGTCACGCGTACACTATCGAGGACCAGCAGAGACATGACCGAATCACTACCCCGCCGCCGGTTCCTGATCGGCGCCGCGGCGGGAACCGCCGCCGTGACCACCGCGGGGGCCTTCGCGGCCTCCGACCTGGCCATCGCGGCCCCCGAAGCCGCCCCGCAAGCCGCTCCCCAGGCTCCCGCCCCGGCCTCCCCGGCGGCGGCATCCGCTCCGGAATACGTCCCGGAGCCGATGCAGGTCCTGACCGCGGCCGAGGCGGCCTTCATCGGGGCCGCCGCCGACGCCATCATCCCGGCCGACGACCTGTCGCCGTCGGGGTCGGAGTGCGGCGTCGTGACCTATATCGACCGGCAGCTCGCCGGGGCCTACGGCGCCGGCGCCCGCCTGTACCGGTCCGGCCCGTTCAGCACCCCGCAGCCGGGAACCGGCAACCAGTCGCCCCTGGTCCCGCTGGAGTTCTTCCGGGCCGGCATCGCCGCCGCCAACGCCTGGGTCAAGACGACCTACGGCAAGGAGCTCGACGGCCTGGACGGACCCCAGGTCGCGGAAGCGCTGAAGGCGATGGACGCCGGCAAGGCCGAGTTCGCCGCGATCGGCTCCAAGCCGTTCTTCAACGCGCTGCTCCAGATGGTGATGGAGGGCTTCTTCTCCGACCCGATGTACGGCGGCAATCGCGGCATGGCGTCGTGGCGGATGATCGGCTACCCGGGCCTGCCCGCGACCTACGCCGACAAGATCGAGACCTATCGCGGCAAGCGCTACGAGGCCGAGCCGCAGTCGATCGCGGACTTCTCGTAAGACGCGCCGGCGATCTCGAAGTAAATCAAGGGTAGAGACAAAAGACATGGTCAAGAAACTGAAGGAAGTCGATGCCGTCCTGGTCGGCATGGGCTGGACCGGGAGCATCATGGCCCGGGAATTGAGCAAGGCCGGGCTGAGCGTCGTGGCGCTCGAACGCGGCGCCAACCGCGTTCCCGGCGACGATTTCACCCTGCCCAACATCCGCGACGAGCTGCGCTTCTCGGTCCGCCAGGAGCTGATGCAGGATCCGGCGCAGGAAACCGTCACTTTCCGGCACTCCGCGGACAAGGCGGCGCTGCCGATGCGCCGGTTCGGCGCCTTCCTGCCGGGCGACGGCGTCGGCGGCATGGGCACGCACTGGAACGCGCAGACCTACCGGTTCCTGCCCAGCGACCACACCCTGCGCAGCCACCTGACCGAGCGCTACGGCAGGAAGAAGATCCCCGACGACATGCTGATCGCCGACTGGGGCGTCACCTATGACGAGCTGGAAGGCCATTACGACCGGTTCGAGAAGCTTTGCGGCCTGTCGGGCAAGGCCGGCAACATCCGGGGCAAGATCCATCCCGGCGGCAACCCCTACGAGGGCTGGCGCAGCGCCGAATATCCCAACAAGCCGCTCAAGCCCTCGCTGGCCGGCGTGATGTTCGGCGAGGCGGCGTCCGGCCTGGGCTACCACCCGTTCCCGGCGCCCGCCGGCAACATGAGCGCGCCCTACGTGAACCCGGAAGGCGTCCGGCTCGGCGCCTGCCAGTATTGCGGCCACTGCGAGCGGTTCGGCTGCGAGGCCAACGCCAAGTCGAGCCCCAACACCACCCTGCTGCCCGTGCTCGCCAAGGAGCCCAAGGTCGAGATCCGCGACCGCTGCTACGCCAGCCGTCTGGTCTACGACAAGTCGGGCAAGAAGGTGACCGCGGTCGTCTATGTCGACCTGCGCACCGGCGAGGAGATCGAGCAGCCGGCCGGCATCGTCGTGCTGTCGGCCTGGGTGTTCGGCAATACCCACATGATGCTGCATTCCGGCATCGGCCGGCCCTACGACCCCCGTACCGGCAAGGGCGTGGTCGGGCGCAACTACTGCCACCAGATCCAGTCCGCGGTCGGCGTCTTCTTCCAGGACAAGGAGCTGAACCCCTTCATGGGCGCCGGCTCGCTCGGCATGGTGATCGACGACTTCAACGGCGACAATTTCGACCACAAGGACCTGGACTTCCTGGGCGGCGGCTACATCGCGCTGAACTCGACCAACGGCCGCCCGATCCTGAACCGGCCGGTGCCGCCGGGCACGCCGCGCTGGGGATCGGAGTGGAAGCAGGCGACCGCGCAGTGGTACCGGCGCGCCGCCAGCATGAACTGCCAGGGCTCCAACTATGCCAGCCGGGGCAACTACCTGGACCTGGACCCGACCTACAGGGACGTCCTGGGCCGGCCGCTGATCCGGATGACCTACAACCTGACCGACAACGACCGGAAGATGTCGGCCTTCCTGACGGAGAAGGGCGCCGGCATCGCCAAGGCGATGGGCGCCACCCACATCGCGGCCAACCCGCGCAAGGGCGACTTCGACGTGGTGCCCTACCAGTCCAGCCACAACACCGGCGGCACGCCGATGG
This sequence comes from Skermanella mucosa, assembly GCF_016765655.2. Classification (NCBI taxonomy): domain Bacteria; kingdom Pseudomonadati; phylum Pseudomonadota; class Alphaproteobacteria; order Rhodospirillales; family Azospirillaceae; genus Skermanella; species Skermanella mucosa. Next base: position 6,054,069 of record NZ_CP086106.1, on the reverse strand, counting down.
GCACCGATCCCTCGACCAGCGCGGTCAACCGGTACCTCCAGTCCTGGGATGCCCACAACCTGTTCGTCCTCGGCGCCTCGGTCTTCCCGCAGAACGCCGGCTACAACCCGACCGGCGCGGTCGGCGCGCTGGCCTACTGGGCGGCCGACGCCGTGGTCGGCAAATACCTGAAGAACCCCACCCACCTGATGAAGGCGTGAGGACATGAGAGCTGTTCTGATCGCGGCGGCCTGCCTCCTGGCCGCCGCTCCGGCGGCGGCCGCCCCGGTTGCGAATGAGTCACGCGGCGCGGAAGTCTACGAGAGCTGCGCCGCCTGCCACGGCGACAAGGGCGTCGGGACCGACAGCGGTCCGGCGCTGGCCGGCGTCGTCGGTCGCAAGGCCGCGTCCGCCGACGGGTTCCGCTATTCCCCGGCGATGAAGCGGAGCGGCATCACCTGGGACGCCGCCGCGCTCTCGGAGTTCCTTGCCGACCCGCAGGGCAAGGTGAAGGGCAACCGCATGCCCTTCGACGGCATCGCCGACAAGGCCGACCGGGACGCGCTGGTGGCGTATCTCCAGGGCCTGGAATAGGAGGGCCGGAAGGGGCGGTACCCGCCGGGTATCGCCCCTTCCGGCACCTGAGCGGCGCCCCTCGCCTTCAGCCCCTCTCCATTAGCCGATGGCGAAGAAGGCGTTGGGGTTCTGCTGGATGTCGTCCGCCGACACGTTCATCAGGGTGATGGTGTCGCCGTTGCCCAGGTCGACCACGGCGTTGCCGCCGACGTCGGTCACGCGGGCCGCGAGGTCGCCGGCGCTCGACACGCTGAGGCCATTGATGTTGCGCGAGACGAGCAGGATGTCGACGCCCTGCTGGAAGTCCATCACCACGTCCTGGCCGCCGCCGCCGCGGAAGGCGAAGGTGTCGGTGCCGGCGCCGCCGGTCAGGACGTCGTTGCCGAAACCGCCGCGCAGCACGTCGTCGCCGGCGTCGCCGAACATGACGTCGTCGCCGTTGCCGCCGGCCAGCACGTCGTCGCCGCTGCCGCCATGCATGACGTCGTTGCCGTTGTCGCCCCGCATGTAGTCGTTGCCGGAGCCGCCGTTCAGGACGTCGTCATGGCCGCCGCCCAGCATGGTGTCGTCGCCGGCGCCGCCGTTCAGCACGTCCTTGCCGCTGCCGCCGTCCAGGATGTCGTTGCCGCTGCCGCCGTCGAGCCGGTCATGCCCGTGCTCGCCGCTCATCAGGTCGTCGCCCGCGCCGCCGACCATGATGTCGTCGGAGGTGCCGCCCAGCAGGGTGTCGGCGCCGCTGCCGCCGAGCAGGAGGTCGGACCGCGCGCCGCCGCTCAGGTAATCGTCGCCGGACCCGCCGTCGAGCACGTCCTCGCCCCAATTGCCGAACAGCATGTCGTCGCCGGCGCCGCCGATCAGAAGGTCGTGGCGGCCGCCACCCATGAGAAAATCGGAATCGCCGGTGCCGTACTGTGTGTCGTAGGACCCGCCTGGAAGTGTCGCCATGAATAGCCTCGCGCCAAGTTCGCTGTTGCCATCGATCTTATTATTCGCGAATTTGTATTACCTACATCGATTTTTCAAGCGCGCGGCCGGTTCGTGCCCCATTTGTCACAAAATGCTGAATAATACTTAGATATTCGACCCAAATCGGCGTTTGTTGAAACGGATCAGCGCCTGCCCCCCGCGATCTTCCGGGCGGCGGGATCGGCCCGCAGGTGCAGCATCGCCACGATCCCGAGGAACGGGCCGACGGCGAGCACCGCGAAGGCATAAGTCCACCCGACCGCATCCACCACATACGGCAGCAGGTGGATGCTGGCGAGGGTCAGCAGGAAGCCGGCGCAGGTCTGGATCGTCAGCATGGTGCCGACCAGCGACCGGTCGCTCAGTTCGGCCACGGTCGCCGAGAACTGGCCGCTGTCGGCGATGATGCTGATGCCCCAGACGATGCCGACCGCGACGAGCAGGGCCGGCGGGCCGTCGAACAGCAGGCCGACGGTGAGCGCGCAGGTTCCGCTGACCGCCATGGAGACCGAGGTGACCAGGGTGCGCCCCCAGCGGTCGGCCAGCCAGCCGCCGGCCAGCGCTCCCAAAGCCCCGGAGCCGACGACGGCGAAGGTCGCCAGCTTGGCCGACGTCGAGGAGTCCTCGCCCAGCGTCAGCGCGAAGCTGGCATGGACAAAGGCGCCGAACCAGGCCCACATGGCGTAAAGCTCCCACATGTGGCCCAGATAACCCAGGTTGGCCAGCCGCAGCGGCCGGTCGCGCCACGCCTCCAGCGCGTTGCCGAGCCGCAGCGGCGGAGCCTTGGCGACATTCGGCCCGACCTGGACGAACGTGATCAGCACCCCCGCCAGCAGGGCCGCGGCGGAGGCCGCGACGTAGGGCACCCGCCAGTCCACTCCGCCGAACGCCGCCAGCAGATGGGGCGATGCGGAGCCCAGGGTGAGCGCCGCGATCAGCAGCCCGATCAGCAGCCCCAGGTCCTGCTTCGCCCAGGTGGTGGCGAGCTTCATTCCGACGGGATAGACGCCCGCCATGCACATGCCGGTCACGAACCGCAGCACCGGCAGCAGCGCGTCGGTCGGGTCGAGGGCGAGGATCGCGGCGTTGGCGGCCGCGGCGACCAGCGCCGACGCGCGGAACAGGTGCCGCAGATCCATCCGGTCGGCCAGGCTGAGCAGGGCGCTGCCGAGCGTGCCGGCGACGAACCCGGCCTGGACGCTGCTGGTCAGCAGAGCCTCGCGGAACGGTCCCAGGTCCCATTCCGCCTTGATCCCGGCGAGCGAGGCCGTCGTCGCGAACCAGACCGACATGGCGGCCACCTCGGCCACCAGCAGCAGGGCGAGGGAGAGGGTCCGCCCTGCGGGACGGATGGCGATGCTTTTTCTTGTGACTCGGGCGCCGGGATTGCTCATGCCGGTTCTGTCCGCTGCCGTTGGTCGGCTTCAGGCTCGGTTGACACGCCAATATTTGTCAATCAGATAAGCAAGCGGCTTCCGATCCCGCCCCGAATGCCTGCCATGATCTTCACGGCCAGATGCCGGCCGGGACACCCGTCCCGATGACCAACCAAGGGGAGAAACAGCCCATGACCGAGAACGCTTCCCAAGCCTCCTTCAAGGCGCTCGTCGCCGACCAGGTCGACGGCAAGCTGCGGGTCGGCCTGACGCGATGGACGGACGCCGACCTGCCGGAGGCCGAGGTCACCGTCGCCGTCGCGTGGTCAAGCTTCAACTACAAGGACGGGCTGGCGCTGACCGGCAAGGGGCGCATCCTGCGCAAGTTCCCCATGGTGCCCGGCATCGACTTCGCCGGCACGGTGATCCGGTCCGACTCGCCTGACTGCAAGCCCGGCGACGCGGTGGTCCTGACCGGCTGGGGCGTCGGCGAGTCCTGGTCCGGCGGCTTCGCCGAGCGGGCGCGGGTCAAGCCGGAATGGCTGGTCCCCTTGCCGGATGGCATGACCGCCCGCCACGCCATGGCGGTCGGCACGGCGGGGTTCACCGCGATGCTGGCCGTGATGGCGCTGGAGCGGCACGGCCTGGACAGGAACCGCGAGATCCTGGTGACGGGAGCGGCAGGCGGCGTCGGCAGCGTCGCCGTCCGGCTGCTCGCCGCCAACGGCTACACGGTCGCGGCCTCGACCGGCCGGCCGGAGCAGGCCGACTATCTGAAGTCCCTCGGCGCTTCGGTGATCGTGGATCGCAACGAGCTGGCGCAGCCGTCCAAGCCGCTGACTTCCGAGCGCTGGGGCGGCGCCGTCGATACCGTCGGCGGAACCACGCTCGCCAGCGTTCTGGCGGGAGTCGCCTATGGCGGTGCCGCCGCCGCCTGCGGCCTGGCCGGGGGCGCCGACCTGCCGACCACGGTGATGCCCTTCATCCTGCGCGGCGTGTCGCTGCTCGGCATCGATTCGGTCAATTGCCCGAAGCCGCGGCGCCAGGAGGCCTGGACCCGCATCGCCCGCGAACTGCCGCCGGAGACGCTGGACGCGGTCACCACCGAGGTCGCGCTGGAGGACCTGCCCCGGCTGGCGGAGGATATCCTCAAGGGCCAGGTCCGCGGCCGTACCGTGGTGAGGGTCGGCGGCTGAGGAGTCGCTGATGGGGATAGGTCATAGGGTCGCGGGCGGCGTCCCCTGCTTGCCGACGGTTGCGGGTGCATGCAGAGAAGGGGCGATTTCATCCCACGGGATACCCGCCCCGATGCCTGCCTCCGACAGCCTCTACCACCGCCTCTTCTCCCACCCGCTGATGGTCGAGCAGCTGATCCGCGGCTTCGTGCCGGAGGATGTCGCCGCCGGGCTGGACTTCACCCGGATGGAGCGGGTCAACGCCAAGTTCCATGCCCGCGACGGCCGCCGGCGGGAGGGCGACCTGATCTGGCGCGTGCCGACCCTGTCGGGGGAGGTCGTCCATATCTACCTGATGCTGGAGTTCCAGTCGCGCTCCGACTGGTGGATGGCGATCCGGGTCATGGTCTATGTCGGCCTGCTGTGGCAGCAGCTCATCCGGGAGCTGAAGCTGCCGCCCGGCTCGCCCCTGCCGCCGGTGCTGCCGGTGGTGCTCTACAACGGCGAGGCCCCGTGGAACGCGCCGCTCGACACCGCCGGCCTGATGGGACTGGCGCCGGACGCGGCGCTCTGGCCTTGGCAGCCGGGCATCCGCTATCATCTCATCGACGAGGGCAGGCTCGGCGCCGAGGACCTCGCCCGGAGGGACGGCCTGGTGGCGCTGCTCTTCCGGATCGAGACCTGCACCCGGCCCGCCGAGCTGCCCGGACTGGTCGGCGAGGTGATCGGCTGGTTCCGGGGGCAATCGGATCACGACTCGCTGAAGCTGGCCTTCGGCGAGGTGGTGGCCCAGGCCATGGCGGCGCTGATTGGCGGGGACGGGCCGGTGGCGGTCCCGTCGGGACTTGGGGAGGTTCAGGACATGCTGTCGGAGCGGATCAAGATCTGGGAGCGCGAATTGAAGGCCGAGGGTATGACCGCGGGCATGGCCGCCGGTAAGGCTGAGATGCTGTCGCGCCAGCTCAAGCGCCGGTTCGGCGACCTGCCGGCCGATGTGGACCGCCTGATCGCCTCGGCGACCATCGACCAGCTCGACGCCTATATGGACCGTCTGATGGAAGCCCGGTCGCTCGCCGACGTCTTTCCCGATCTCCGGCCCGGCTGAGGCGCCGGCCGGGAGCGGATCGGTCCAGCATGTCGGCACACTGGCGTCCCATGGGTCCCGCGGACCTTCCCACGGTCGAGCGGATCGCCGAGATCGTCCACCCCGGTTACCCGGAGTCCCCCGAGGTGCCGGCCGAGCGTCTGGCCCTGTTCCCCGCCGGCTGCCTGATCGCCCGGGACGGACACGGCAGCGTGCTCGGCTACGCCGTCAGCCATCCAGGCACGCTGGGGCGTCCGCCGGCGCTCGACAGCCTGCTCGGCGGTTTGCCCCCCGATGCCGACTGCCTCTACCTCCATGACGTGGCCCTGCTGCCGGAGGCACGAGGACTCGGACTGGGGGAGTCGCTGGTCGATATCCTCCGCGACCTCGCCCGGCGCCGGGGCCTGCCGGCGCTGGCCCTGACCGCCGTCAACCGGTCGGCGCCCTATTGGCGCCGGCGCGGCTTCTCGGATCATCCCGGCGACGCGGCGCTGGCCGCCAAGCTGGCGTCCTACGGCGATGATGCGGCCTATATGGTGATTACGCTGGACCGGTCTGTCCAATCTGCCTAGCCTCCCCGGACCGCACGGGAGGGTAGGGGGCTCTGAATGACGACGAAGAAGACCGGCATGGCGCGCGGGCTGACCAGCTACGGCGACGCTGGCTTTTCCATGTTCCTGCGCAAGGCCTTCATCAAGGCCATGGGCTATTCCGACGACGCGCTGGAACGGCCGATCGTCGGCGTCGTCAACACCTACAGCGGCTACAACGCCTGCCACCGCACGGTGCCCGACCTGATCGAGGCGGTGAAGCGCGGAGTCATGCTGGCGGGCGCCCTGCCGGTCGATTTCCCGACCGTGTCGCTCCATGAATCCTTCGCCTATCCCACCAGCATGTTCCTCCGCAACCTGATGGCCATGGACACGGAGGAGATGATCCGGGCGCAGCCGATGGACGCCGTGGTGCTGATCGGCGGCTGCGACAAGACGGTCCCGGCCCAGCTGATGGCCGCGGCCAGCGCCGGCGTGCCGGCGATCCAGCTCGTCACCGGGCCGATGCTGACCGGCAGCCACCGGGGCGAGCGGGTCGGCGCCTGCACCGACTGCCGCCGCTTCTGGGCGCGCTACCGCGCGGACGAGATCGACGCCGCCGAGATCGCGGAGGTCAACGACCGGCTGGCCCCCAGCGCCGGCACCTGCTCGGTCATGGGCACGGCCAGCACCATGGCGCTCGCGGTCGAGGCGCTGGGCATGATGCTGCCCGGCGGCGCCGCGATCCCGGCGGTCCTGTCGGAACGGCTGCGCCATGCCGAGGCGACCGGCGCCGCCGCGGTGCGCCTCGCCCGCGACGGCATAACACCCGACCGGATCATGACGGAACGGGCGTTCGAGAACGCGCTCCGGGTGCTGCTGGCGACGGGAGGATCGACCAACGGGATCATCCACCTGACCGCCATGGCCGGCCGCATGGGCATCCGCATCGACCTGGAGGGCTTCGACCGCATGGGCCGGGAGACGCCGGTCCTGGTCGATCTCAAGCCGTCTGGCCGCCACTACATGGAGGACCTGCACGATGCCGGCGGCCTCGCCGCGATCCTGCGGGAACTGAGGCCGCTGCTTCACCTGGACTGCCCGACGGTCGCCGGCATGACCCTGGGCGAGGCGATCGACGCCGCGCCCGGCCCGTGGCCGCAGGATGTCGTGCGCACCCTGGAAAACCCGATCCATCCCGAGGGCGGCATGGCCTTCCTGCGCGGCACGCTGGCGCCGGGCGGAGCCATCGTCAAGCAGTCGGCGGCGTCGCCCCGGCTGATGCGGCACACCGGGCGGGCCGTCGTCTTCGCCGGCGCCGCCGACCTGGCCGCCCGGATCGACGATCCCGACCTGGACGTGACCGCCGACGACATCCTGGTGCTCCAGAACATCGGCCCCAAGGGAGCCCCCGGCATGCCGGAAGCGGGGTACCTGCCGATCCCGCGCAAGCTGGCCCGCCAGGGCGTCACCGACATGGTGCGGATCTCCGACGGGCGGATGAGCGGCACCGCGTCGGGCACCATCGTCCTGCACGTGACGCCGGAATCCGCGTCCGGCGGCCCGCTGGCCCTGGTCCGCACCGGCGACCGCATCCGCCTGGACGTTCCGGCGCGCCGCATCGACCTGCTGGTGGACGAGGCCGAGCTTGCCGCCCGCACTCCCGTGCCGATCCCCCATGCGCCGCCGGAGCGGGGCTACCGCAAGCTTTACCTGGACAGCGTGCTCCAGGCCGACGAGGGCTGCGACTTCGACTTTCTCAGGCCGGAGCCTACCAGGACGATCCCCCTGCCTTCTTGACCGATGTTGTTCTTGACCGATATCAATGCGGCGCTCCCGCTTTCCGCCGATGCTGGCGGAAAATAGCGGGAGGATGCCATGCCCGACGACGGGTCCGTCGCCATCGCACGCAGCTCTGGGGAGGGCCGGACGCAGGCCGGCGAGATCATCGACGGCAACCAGGCCGCGGCCTCCGTCGCCTACCGGGCCAGCGAGGTCATCGCGATCTACCCCATAACCCCCGCCTCGCCCATGGGCGAATTGGCGGACGAGTGGGCGGCCAAGGGGCGGCCCAACCTGTGGGGACAGGTTCCCAAGGTGGTCGAGATGCAGTCGGAGGGCGGCGCCGCCGGGGCGATCCACGGCGCGCTCCAGGCCGGCGCGCTGGCGACCAGCTTCACGGCGTCCCAGGGCCTGCTGCTGATGATTCCCAACCTCTACAAGATCGCGGGCGAGCTGACGCCCTTCGTGCTCCACGTGGCGGCGCGCACCCTGGCGACCCATGCCCTGTCGATCTTCGGCGACCATTCCGACGTCATGGCCTGCCGCCAGACCGGCTTCGCCATGCTGGCGTCCTCCACCGTGCAGGAGGCGCAGGACATGGCCCTGGTCGCCCATGCCGCGACCCTGGAGTCCCGTATCCCCTTCATCCATTTCTTCGACGGGTTCCGCACCTCCCACGAGCTGAACCGGGTGGCCCCGCTGGACGACGACCAGATCCGGGGCCTGCTGGACGGGGAGGGGATCGACGCCCTGCGCCGGCGGGCGCTGAGCCCCGACCACCCCGTGATCCGCGGCACCGCACAGAACGCGGATGTCTTCTTCCAGGCGCGCGAGGCCTGCAATCCTTACTACGAAGCCTGCCCCGGCATCGTCCGCGGCGTCCTGGAGCGCTTCGCGGCGCTGACCGGCCGCCGCTACGCCCCGTTCGACTATGACGGCGCGCCGGACGCCGAGCGGGTCGTGGTCGCCATGGGGTCGGGCGCCCGGACGGTGAGGGAAACCGCGCTCTGGCTGGCGGCGCGCGGCCACAAGGTCGGCGCGCTGACCGTGCGGCTCTACCGGCCCTTCGACACCGCCGGCTTCCTGGCGGCACTGCCGAGGACGGTCCGGGCGATCGCGGTGCTGGACCGGACCAAGGAGCCGGGCTCCGTCGGCGAACCCCTGTTCCTCGACGTGGTCGCGGCGCTGGCGGACGCCCCGGAGGAGTTCCCGGCCCGTCCCCTGGTGGTCGGCGGGCGCTACGGGTTGTCGTCCAAGGAGTTCACGCCCGGCATGGCCGCGGCGGTGTTCGAGGAACTGACCAAGCCGCAGCCGAAACGGCGCTTCACCGTCGGCATCACCGACGACGTGAGCCATTCCTCGCTGGCGTTCGACCCCGATCTCGACATCGAGCCGCCCGACACCATGCGGGCGGTGTTCTTCGGCCTGGGCTCGGACGGGACGGTCGGCGCCAACAAGAATTCGCTGAAGATCATCGCGGAGCATACCGGCGCCCATGCCCAGGGCTATTTCGTCTATGACAGCCGCAAGGCCGGCGCCACCACCGTCTCCCACCTGCGTTTCGGCCGGCACCCGGTCAACGCTCCCTGGCTGATCCGCAAGGCCGGCTTCGTCGCCTGCCACCACGCTCCCCTGCTGGAGCGGGCGGAGGTCCTGGAACTGGCCGCTCCGGGCGCCCAGGTGCTGCTGAACCTTCCCGGCACCCCGGAGGAAGTCTGGGCCCGGCTGCCGCGCGAGGTCCAGGAGCTGGCGATCGAACGGTCCTTGCGGCTCCACGCGATCGACGCCAGCCGGGTCGCCCGGGAGGCCGGGCTGGGGCGCCGAATCAACACTATCATGCAGACCTGCTTCTTCGCCCTGTCCGAGGTGATGCCGCGCGACGAGGCGATCGCCGAGATCCGCGCCGCGATCGAAAAGACCTACGGCCGCCGCAGCGAGGAGATGGTCCGGCGCAACAATGCCGCCGTGGACGAGGCGCTGGCCCATCTGGTGCCGGTCCCGGTTCCCGCCCGGCCCACCGGCCTTCCCCGGCCGCCGGCGGTTCCCGGCGACGCGCCGGACTTCGTCCAAAGGGTCACGGCGCTGATGCTCGCCGGGCATGGCGACCGGCTGCCGGTCAGCGCCTTCCCGGTGGACGGGACTTGGCCGCTGGGCACCACGCGCTACGAGAAGCGCATGATCGCGACCGAGATCCCGATCTGGAACGCCGAGCTGTGCATCCAGTGCAACAAGTGCGCGATGGTCTGCCCGCACGCCGCGATCCGGGTCAAGGCCGCCGCACCCGCCGACCTGGCGGACGCTCCCGAAGGTTTCGTGATACTCGACTATCGCGGCGACGAGTTCCAGGGGGCGAAGTACCTGCTCCAGGTGGCTCCCGACGACTGCACCGGCTGCACCCTGTGCGTCGAGGTCTGCCCGGCCAAGGACAAGGGCAATCCCCGCCGCAAGGCGCTGGAGATGCGGCCCGCCGACGCGGTGCGCCCGGCGGCCCGGCCGCTCTGGGACTATTTCCGGCAGGTGCCGGAAGCCCCACGCGAGCGGGTGCCCCACAACGTCAAGCAGGTGCAGCTGTTCGAGCCGCTGTTCGAGTTCTCCGGCGCCTGCGCCGGCTGCGGCGAGACGCCCTATGTCAAGCTGCTGACCCAGCTCTTCGGCGACCGCGCCGTCATCGCCAACGCCACCGGCTGCTCGTCCATCTACGGCGGTAACCTGCCGACCACGCCCTATGCGGCCAACGCCGACGGGCGCGGGCCGGCCTGGGCCAACTCCCTGTTCGAGGACAATGCCGAGTTCGGCTTCGGCATCCGGGTCGGGATCGACCAGCTGGCCGATCAGGCCAGGGCTCTGCTGCGCGGGCTGGGGCCTGACCTTCCCGAGGGGCTCGTGCAGGGCCTGCTGGCGGAAGGGCCCGCCGGGGAAGGCGCGCTCAAGGCCCGGCGGGAGGCTGTCCTGGAACTGCGCCGGCATCTGGCCGGGATCGCCGGCCCCGCCGCCCGGCGGCTGGAGCTTCTGGCCGACTATCTCGCGCGCAAGTCGGTCTGGATCGTCGGCGGCGACGGCTGGGCCTACGACATCGGCTATGGCGGCCTGGACCACGTGCTGTCTTCCGACCGGGACGTGAACGTGCTGGTGCTGGACACGGAGGTCTATTCCAACACCGGCGGCCAGCAGTCGAAGGCGACGCCGCTCGGCGCGTCGGCCAAGTTCGCCATGGCCGGCCGGGCGGTCGGCAAGAAGGACCTGGGCATGCTGGCGATGGCCTACGGCCACGTCTATGTCGCCCATGTCGCGTTCGGCGCCAAGGACGCGCAGACGGTCAAGGCCTTCATGGAGGCCGAATCCTATCCCGGCCCGTCGCTGGTCATCGCCTACAGCCCCTGCGTCGCCCACGGCTACGACCTGTGCCACCAGCTCGACCAGCAGAAGCTGGCGGTCGACAGCGGACACTGGCCGCTGTTCCGCTACGACCCGCGCCGGCTCGCGGCCGGGCAGCCGCCGCTCCAACTGGACAGCGGCCCGCCCAAGGCGCGGCTGGCCGACTTCATGGCCAACGAAACCCGCTTCGGCGTCGTCCGGCGCGACGACCCCGAGCGGTTCCGGCGGCTGCTCAAGGCGGCAGAGACCGAGAACAGGCTGCGCCTGGACCTCTACCGCCATATGGCGGGATTCGTCGAGCCGGCGGCCGACTGACCACTCATCGAGGGGAGGGGAGCGATCATGGACCTGCGCACGCGCTATCTCGGTTTCGACTTGCCCCATCCGATCATGCCGGGTGCGTCGCCCCTGGTCGACGACCTGGACATGGTGCGTCGGCTGGAGGATGCCGGGGCTTCCGCCATCGTCATGCATTCCCTGTTCGAGGAGCAGATCTCCGGCGAGCAGCTCGCGGCCGTCCATGCCGCGGAGCGTCCGGCCGAGAGTTTCGCGGAGGCGCTGAGCTATCTGCCGCCGCTCGACGGCTTCGCGCTCGGTCCCGACGGATACCTGGAGCAGATCCGCCGCATCAAGGGCGCGGTCGGCGTGCCGGTGATCGCCTCGCTGAACGGCGTCAGCCGGTCGGGCTGGATCCGCTACGCCAAGCTGATGGAGGAGGCCGGCTCCGACGCGCTGGAACTGAACGTCTATGCCGTCGCGGCCGATCCCAACGAACCCGGGCAGGTGGTCGAGGACCGGCTGGTCGGCGTCGCCGTCGCCGTCCGCCGCGCGGTCTCGATCCCGGTCGCGGTGAAGCTGTCGCCGTTCTTCTCCAGCGTCGCCGCGGTCATCCGCCGGCTGGAGGATATCGGGATCGACGGGGTGGTGTTGTTCAACCGCTTCTACCAGCCCGACATCGACATCGAGGCGCTGGAGGTGACGCCGCGGGTCCAGCTTTCGGACCCGTCGGAACTGCTGCTGCGCCTGCATTGGCTGGCGATCCTGTCCGGCCGGATCAGGCCCGCGCTGGCGGCATCGGGCGGGGTCCATCGGGTGGAGGACGTGGTCAAGGCGGTGATGGCCGGAGCCCACGCGGTGCAGACCGTGTCGTCCCTGCTGCGCCACGGCCCGGAGCATCTGACCGTGTTGATAGACGGCTTGCGCCGCTGGATGGAGGAGCGCGACTACGCTTCCCTGGAGCAGATGCAGGGCAGCATGAACCTGCGGCGCTGCCCCGACCCGGCGGCCTTCGAGCGGGCGAACTACATGCGCGTGCTTCAGGGTTGGCGGGCGGAGGGATAGTTTCCGGACTGGATAAGGGAGGAGCTTCCGGAGTCTTGCCCCGCCCGTATGATGGATCGAATACCGGGATATCATGGTTTACATATATTTAACCATATCCCAATATTTTTGCGACCACGATATAGTTTGGAGTAAAAATCGTGGCGCTATTCCAGGATTATTCCGGAAGATCAAGCGTAGTGATTGTTTCCGGTGCCAACTCGGCATATTTCGATTTGCTGGCCGGCCTGATAGAGTCCCTTGAAGCGGTCGAGGGGCTTCGTAGCCGTGCCTTGGGAATATTGGATCTTGGTCTGTCGGAGTCTGAGAAAGCCTATCTGGACAGGAAGGGCGCGATCATCGTCCAGCCCGAGTGGCCCTTGGAGCCATTGAAGAACGCCGGCCTTCCCGAATGGTTCAAGGCCATGGTTTGCCGGCCGTTCCTTCCAAGATACTTTCCCGGCTTCGAGTTCATTTTCTGGATTGACGCCGATAGCTGGCTTCAGAACGCGAAGGTTTTGGACTTGTTCGAAGCGGGTGCCCGGGAGGACGGCTTTGCCGTCGTGCCGACCGCGGACAGGGCGTACGGGCCGGCGGTCGGAGATTCCTACCTGATGGAGTTCCAGCGTGAATGGTACTCAAAGGGATTCGGAGAGGAAATCGCCGAGAAACTATATCGTTTCCCGGTGGTGGCTGCGGGCGCGCTGTGCGGCCGGAGCACCGCGCCGCATTGGGCGCAATGGCAGTTCCTGATCACCAAGGGCCTGGGGTCCGCCATCTTCAGGGAAGTGGAGCAGACCGCCCTGAATGTTCTTGTCCATGGCACGCCGTTGAGAACGCATCTGCTCCCCGCCTATTGCCATTGGGTGTGTAACAGCCGGGTGCCTGCCTTCGATGAAACCAGAGGAAAATTCGTCGAGCCCTTTCTTCCATATGAAGAAATAGGAATAATGGGGCTGGCTGATAACACGAAAAGAGATGCATTCTATGTCGAGACTACGACAGGAATTCTAAAGAAAAGCTATCTTACATTCGATGGCAATGCAGGCGGGTCACGATCAGAGAAATTCGATATCGGAGACGATTGTGCGGTCGAAGGGATTTTCACGAAGAAATTCATGGAAAGCACATTCAAGAAGTTGAACTCCCTTGGATTCGTCAATTTCGTCCAGGTCGGCGCGATGGATGGATTGATGTTCGACCATCTTCATCACGCCATCAAGGGGTATGGATGGGATGGAATCCTCGTCGAGCCCCTGCCGGATATGTTCCGGAGGCTGAAGAGGAACTACGAGGGATGCGACGGCCTGATCTTCGAGAATTGCGCGATCGCACAGGATGACCAGCCCCGCCACATGTGGCGCGTTCCCGTCGAGGCGGTCGAGAACGGGTCGGTTCCCCATTGGGCCATGGGCATCTCGTCGCTCTACGACGACAGGAACGCGATAGGCGGCAACCTGGTTTCCGCCGACGACTTCGCTTCGATAAGGAAACATCTGATCACGGAGCCCGTCGCCTGCAGCACCCTTGCCCGAATCCTGTCCAAGCACTCGTTCGACACGGTCGATCTGGTCGCCATCGACACCGAAGGATCGGATATGGCGATCCTGCGTCAGGTCGATTTCAAGGCCCTGGGAACCCGGGTGGTGATCGTAGAGATCTGCAACCTTCCCGCGGACGAGAAACGGGAATGCCTGACGACACTGTACGCCAACGGCTTCAGGTGTTTCGTGTCGCAGGATCGCGCCGATATCCTGGCCGTGCATGCCTCCCTGGCCGATGCTTGAACTCCTGGCGGCGGCGCCTGAAGGCGGCCGGATCGCCGTTCTCGGCGGCGACAGGCTGTCGGGGACGAGGATCGGCAAAGCGATCTGCGCCCGGTTGGCCTTGTCCGGCAGGGCGGCCAGCCGGATCGATGCCGATGTGCGGCACCCGGATCATGGCGGCGCCGGGGCGATCACGCTGGAATATCACGCCCCGGCGCTGACGAGGCACGGCCCCGCCATGGTCCACCCTGTCCGCACCGGCTCGGGAGAAGGATTCGGGCTGAGGATTCTGGGCGGCATCGCTTGCCTGTTGAGAGCGGCTCGCTCCGACATGTGCATCATCACCATTCCTGCCGGACCATGGGAAGGAAGCCGGGATTTCCTGCTCTCTGTCCTCGAGGTGATCGATCCTGCCTTCATCGTCTGCGACGATCCTATGGACGCCATGCGGCTCGACGGGGATCCCGTCCCGGCCAAGCCCCTGTCCCGGGATATCAGGGACGGCGTGGCGGAACTTGCGCGGGCTTACGATGCGGCGGCGGTTCCCGGCATGCCGGCATGGAACCGGTTGTAAGCAGGTCACCGGCGCCCCGGCAGGGATCCGGGTCGGAGCATGACAACCTGAAAAAGAAAATTCCTTCTGACAGTGTCCTATTCCGGCTTGTTTCTCGAGGAAACATACTCCTTTCTTGCAGGCTGAGGCCCGCACCTCTTTCGAAGGTACGCTGTGTTGAAAAACCTCTCCTGAAAAGAGAAAAAGCCTCAAGAATGGAGCGTCATTGTTTGAGCGGTTAAGTAAAACTGCATAGTGAATGCCTCCAAATATGTGATTTGTTTTATAGTACAGAAGTCATAATACTCGGATATTCACGTTTTATTTACGAGTCGAGATCAATGTAGTTCGGCGGCAGAAAGCCGTTTCAATCCAAAACACGAGGCTCGGATGGCCAACTCAGTCAATACCAATATCGGGGCCATGGTCGCCCTGAAGAACCTGAACAGCGTCAGCGATTCGCTGTCGGCGACGCAGAAACGCATCAGCACCGGCTTGAACGTCGCGGACGCCTACGACGACGGCGCCTCCTACGCCGTGGCGGAAGGCATCCGCAGCGACGTCAAGGCGATCAGCGCGGTGAACGAGCGTCTTGCGGTGGGCAAGGGCATGATCGACGTCGCGGTCAAGGCCGGCGAGAACATCTCCAAGTCGCTCGGGGATGTCCGCGCCGTCCTGACCAAGCTCGCCGACGAGGCGCTGACCGGCGACGACCGCGCGAACTATACGGAGCAGTACGCCACCCTCAAAAAGGACATCGAAAACTTCATCTCCGATGCCAAGTACAATGGCGTCAGCCTGATCAGTGCGACCGCCACCGACCAGAAGATCATTTCGAACGTCGACGGTGGAAACATCACGGTCAACTCCGAAAACTTCATGGAAACGGTCCACAGCCAGCTCGGCGCGGCCGCCGACGCGACGGCGGCGGCTGCCCTCATCTCCACGACCGGCGGCATGGCCAACGCCATGTCCAACCTGGGCAAGGCGATGAACCAGCTGGCCGCGGACAGCCGCCGGGTCACGAACCAGATCGGGTTCAACAACGCGATCGCGGACGCGACCAACACGGGCCTGGGCGCCATCGTCGACGCCGACCTCGCCAAGGAAAGTGCCCGCCTGCAGTCCCTGCAGGTAAAGCAGCAGCTTTCGAGCCAGGCGCTGTCGATCGCCAACCAGTCGCCGCAGTCCCTGCTGGGGCTGTTCCGTTAAGGCAATGCCCGCCCCTTCTCCGAAACCCCGTCAGGAGAGGGGGCGGGCGCCTCTTTCGAACCAGTCCCCGCGCACTCAAGAACTTTCCTCTACTCCTCGAAACCATCACCGGAAGCGGTGCTGAACGGAAGTGGCAATGAACCCGAAGCTCAATGCCTATAAACAGGCGGCGATGATGAACAAGGATTATCGCTCGCAGGAAGCGAACCTTTTCAAGCGCGTCACTTTCGGCCTGATCGAGGGCAAGGCGAACCCGGATGGCCTGGGTCTCGTCAGGGCCGCGTCGGACAACAGGCTGCTCTGGCAGACCGTCGTCAGCCTGCTGCGGGACGACCAGAACCGCCTGCCGGCACCGCTCCGCGCCCAGATCATCTCCATCGGGCAGACCGTCATCCGCGAGATCGACGAGAACGCGACCGGCAAGCTGGACGTCGATTTCCTGATCGATATCAACACGCAGATGATCGAGGGGCTCGCGGCCCTGCCCGAGGCGACCGTGACTCCGGCGCCGACCATTCCGCAGAACCAGCGCCTCGGGGCGTAAGGGGATCGTTCCACTCGCCTCGGGAGGCCCGGCCATGTCCAACAGCATCGTCTTCTACAAAATGCCGGCCCTGGCGGCCTATCAGCTCGCCCTCAAGCAGAGCGACACGGCGCTGGAGAAGATGGCCGCCCGGAAGGACGTCAAGGCCGAGGTGGATTACTTCCGCGACAAGATCCAGGGCGTCAAGTCGGTCGAGGACCTGTTCAAGGACCGCCGCCTGACGCAGTTCGTCCTGGATGCGGTGGATCTCGGCAAGGAAACGGACAAGATGGGTCTGATCAGGAAGGCCCTGACCCAAAAGGCCGAGGATTCCGACGCCCTGATGAACAGGCTGACCGACAAGCGCTACAAGGCCGCCGCCAGCCTGCTCCAGTTCGGCGAGAAGGGGATGGGGCAGATCCAGCGGGAGAGCACCAAGGACGACCTGGCCGAACTCTACGTCAAGAGCAGGTACAACGACGGGCTGTCCACCCAGAACTCGGCGGTCCCCCTGGCCCTGTACCTGAAGGACAATGCTGCCGGCGTGAAGAACGCCTACGACATCCTGGGCGACCAGCGCCTGCGCCATGTCGTCACCACGGCGCTGGGCCTGCCCCTGGAAATCGCCAACCAGTCGGTCGAGGCGCAGGCGGCCGCGATCGAGAAACGCCTGAAGGTCTCCGACCTGGGCGATCCGAAATTCGTCGACAAGATGGCGAAGCGCTTCCTGATGCTTTCCGACGACACGTCCGTGTCGGCCGGTCCGGAGCAGTGGAAACTCAACCTTTTCGCCTGAGCGCCGCCATGGCCGCCGGACGGTTCGGCCTGGAACTGGAGAGAATCGATGCTTGCCGAGATAACCCTGCGAGACCCGCTTGATCCCGCCGGCATGGCGGAGTTGAAGCAGCGCGCAGCCATCCTTCTGGCGCGCGGCGACCTGGAGGGGACACGGACCCTGGTGGATGCGGCGCTCGGCGCCCTGCCGGAAGACGCCGACCTGCTGGCGTTGCGGGGAGCCTGCCGCGCCCGCCAGGGCGAGCTGGGCGACGCGGTCCAGGACTTGGCGACCGCCGTGATGGCCAGGCCCCATGACTGGGAACTGCTCAACGGCTTCGCCGTCCATCTCCAGAAATTGCAAATGTTCGACGAGGCGGTCGTCTTCCACGTCAAGGCGATCAACAATTCCGAACCTGAACAGCATCCCCAGCTCTACGTGAACCTGGGCCTCGCGATGCGGGGGCAGGGCAACCACGAGGCCGCGGTCGAGCTGTTCGAAACCGTCCTGGCGGCCCACCCCGACATGGTCGATGCGGCGGTAAACCTGTCGAGCACGCTGAATTACCTGAAGGATTTCGGGCGCAGCATCGAGGTCTGCCGGCGTACCCTGGCCTTCGTCGAGGCGCCGGAGCTGTACCACAACATGGGCAATGCCCTGCACCGCAGCCCCGGGCGCCGCGCCGACGCCGCGGCGGCGTTCGAGCGGGCCGTCGAGCTGGACCCGACCAACTCCCGGTCGCGGCACATGCTGGCATTGCTGCGGAACGAGGCGATGGACACCGTTCCGGCCGAGTTCGTGGCGGGGCTGTTCGACGATTACGCCAGCCACTTCGAAACCGACCTGATCGAGAAGCTGCGATACCGCGTGCCGGGCCTCGTCCGCCGCTACCTGCTGAAGGCCGCTCCCGGCCGGCCGCGCTTCGCTTCCGTCCTCGACCTCGGCTGCGGGACCGGCCTGGCCGGCCTCATGCTGCGCGACGTCGCCGACTTCCAGAAGGGCGTCGACATCTCCCGCAACATGCTGGCCAAGGCGCTGGAGAAGCGCGTCTACGACCAGATCGAGGCCGTCAACCTGCAGGAATCGCTGGGCGAGATCGACCGCGCCTATTCGGTCGCGGTCGCCGCCGACGTGTGCGGCTATATCGGCCGGCTCGACGGGTTCGTCGCCAAGGTCTCCGACGTCCTGGAAGCCGGCGGCCTGTTCGTCTTCTCGGTCGAGGAGTGTTTCCTTGATGACTTTGAGGTTTCCACGGCGGGCCGCTTCGCCCACCGCCGGTCCTATGTCGAGAAAACCCTGGCCGACGCCGGCTTCGAGGTGGTGACCGCCGCCCGCGAGCAGCTCCGCGTCAACGCCGGCCGGCCGGTGTTCGGTACGATCTTCGTCGCCCGGAAACCAGGCTGAGGCACCGGGCCCGCCGGACCATCCGCACCGTTTCCAGAACCGAGTGAGCAAGAAGAATGGCGCTTCGATACTCCGTCAAAAAAGGTGAGGTCCTGTATATCGAAGGCGTCCGGATGCAGTTCGTCGACAGTTCGGAGATATTGCTGCTCGACCAGTGCGATATCCTGCCGGAACGGATGACCATCAAGGACCCGGGCGCGCTGACCACGCTCCAGACGTTCTACTATGCGATCCAGGAAACCTACATCAAGCACCGCAGCACCCGGGAGGGACAGCACGGGGACATCCTGAGAATCTGGCATAACGTGAAGGAGCATCTGCGGAAGGCAGGCCCCCGGCACGCCGCCGGTTTCGACGTCGAGGCAATCGAGCCGCTGCTGGACCAGAAGAACTACTACAGGCTCCTGAAGATGCTCTGGAAGGTCATCGATCAGGAAGCCCCGGACTTCTGGACGAACAACTCCGAACATGTCCGGCAAAGCGAGAACTACGTGAAAAGCTTCCAGCCCAAGCATGTGAGAAGATAGAACGGTACCCGATCGCTTTGACCCGCCCGGGGCAACCGGACCGATGCGTTGGGCCACGGCCCAACCTACGATCGACGGCTTGCATCACCTTTGCCCTGCATCGAACCGCAGGTTGGGCCGTGGCCCAACGCATCGCGTCAAATGGAACGGCAGGCCGTCTGGAACGGGTCAACCCGGCCGGTCTGGCGCGTCCCGGTGCCCCGGTCCCGTCAGTGGGCCATCAGCACGGGGATCCGGGCCGGGTTTTCCAGCACATGGCGGGTCGTGCCGCCCAGGACCATCTCTCGGAAGCGGCTGTGTCCGTAGGCGCCCATGACCAGCAGGCCGGCGCCCAGGTCGAGGGCGCGCTGGGTCAGCACCTGTCCCATCGGCTCCTCCTCGACCCTCGGCAACCTGTCTATGGCCGCGTCGATGCCGTGCCACGCGAGATATGCGGCGAGGTCCACGGCGCCGTCGATCTGGCGGCGGAAGTCCTCCTGCACCAGGATCAGGACCTTGGATGCCCGGGTCAGCAACGGCAGCGCGTCGATGATCGCGTGCGTCGCCTCCGCGCTGTCGTTCCAGGCGATCGCGACGACCTTTCCCAAGTTTTCGACCGGCCCCAAACCCTCGACCGGAACGGCGGGAGCCAGCAGGAGCGGTCGCCCCGCGTCGAACAGCACCGCGTCGCGGACCCTGGCCAGGGTCCCCGGGAAGGGACGGTCGCCCTGGGGCAGGACGGTCAGGTCGGCGCAGCGGGCGATCCTCGCCAGGGTCCGCTCGACATTCCCAAGTTTCATGTGAAACCAGGCGCTGGCCCCCCCGGTGCCCGCGCCGGGCGCCTCGGCCAGCGGCAGGGCTGCCGCCTGCCGGACCCGGTCGAAGCACCGTTCGGCCTCGCGTCCGGCGGCGGCCACGGCTTCCTCCCTTTCCCGGATCATCTCGTCGATGAACTCGGGCGGAACCGCCTCGCCCATGATCGGAATGCTCCCGGCCGGGTCCGTGGCCAGGAAGACCCCCTCGACATGGGCGTCCAGCAGCCGGGCCATGTCGAACGCCAGCGCCAGCGAGGTCCGGTCGGACGGCTGGCCGTCCAGCGGCGCCAGGATCTTCCTGATCATGGGCGAGCCTCCCGTCACGCCGTCGGATGGGGCATCGGATCGTGCCGCTTCACGTCCAGCCGCCGGCGCCTGACATGGTCCTCCAGCCGCCGGACCGTCGCGTCGAAGGCGGCGCGGAGCGCGGCGTGGGCGTCCTCGTGGACGCCGTCGGCGACCAGTTCCCCGCCCGGAACGGTCAAGTCGACCGTCACCCGGTAGAGATCACCCTGCTGGCGGCTGCCGTGGGGCCTCTCCACGACCACGTGGCAGCCAACGACATGCTCGCAGAAATGATCCAGCTTCGCGGCCTTCTCGCCGATGCGCGCTTCCAGCGCCGGCGACGGATCCAGGTTCTTGAAGGTGATCTTGAGTGGTGTCTGCATTTGATCCGCCTCAGGGTTGGCTCATGGCCGGGACTGGAGGGAAGCGGGCTACGGGCCCGAAACCTCGATCTTCCGCGCCGGCCGCGAGGCCTCCTCGGTCTTGGGCAGCGTGACGGTGAGCACGCCGTCCTTCATGGCGGCGGCGATCCTGTCCTGATCGACCGTTTCCGGGACGGGGAAGGAGCGCTGGAACGAGCCGTAGCGCCGTTCGGACAGGTGGAGCTGCTTCTCGGTTTTCTCCTTTTCCTCCCGTTTCTCGCCCTTCACGGTCAGCATCCCGCCGCTGACGCTGATCTCGACGTCCTTCTGGTCGATGCCGGGGAGTTCCAGCGTGACCACGTATTCCTTCTCCTTCTCGGCGACCTCGGCGGTGGGCACCGCTCCCGAGAACACCGTCTCGAACCGGCGGAAAGGCTCGAAATCCATCAGGCGGGTCCGGAAGGGACTGCGCATCATGCCGGCCGAGAAATCGTCGAAAAGGCGATCGATCTCGTCACGCAGGCTCAGCAGGGGGTGTCCGGCACGTTCGGCCGCACCCTTGTTTCCGGTTACCGGCGGCTGGGCTTCGGACGTCCCGGCCGATTTGTCCAGGATGCTGGTCATGGCTCGATCCTCCTGAGTTTCAGGATTGTTTCTTGATTGGCGCGACCTCGGTGTCGCCGCACGGAAAAGACTGCCGCGGCGCCGGCCGGCGTGCCTTAACCTGGATCAAGACTGCCTGTTTTCCCCACCGTCAGCACGGCGGCCCCCGTGATGGCGCCGGACCGGAGCGCCGCCACGGCCTCGTTGGCCCGCTCCAGCGGATACTCCGTCACCCGCGTCCGGACCGGCACCCGGGGGGCCAGCGCCAGGAACTCCTCGCCGTCGCGCCGGGTCAGGTTGGCGACGGACCGGACGACCCGTTCGCCCCACAGGATCTCGTAGGGAAACGACGGGATGTCGCTCATGTGGATGCCGGCGCACACCACCGTCCCGCCCTTGGTCACGGCCCGAAGCGCCAGCGGCACCAGTGGCCCGGCGGGGGCGAACAGGATCGCGGCGTCGAGCGGCTCGGGCGCCGGCTCGTCGGACCCGCCGGCCCAGGCCGCCCCCAGCTCGCGGGCGAGGTCCTGGGCGCCCCGGTCGCCCGGCCGGGTGAAGGCGAAGACCTCTCGCCCCTGGTGGCGGGCGACCTGCGCCACGATGTGGGCCGCGGCGCCGAAACCGTAGAGCCCCAGGCGGGCCGCATCGCCGGCCATGCGGAGAGCCCGGTAGCCGATCAGGCCGGCGCACATCAGCGGCGCCGCCTCCGCGTCCGTATAGGAGGGGTCGATCGGGAAGCAGTAGCGGGCGTCGGCCACCGTCAGCTCGGCATAGCCGCCGTCGATCTGGTATCCGGTGTAGCGGGCCCGGTCGCACAGGTTCTCGCGGCCGGACAGGCACCAGGCGCAGGTGCCGCAGCTCCAGCCGAGCCACGGCACCCCGACCCGGTCGCCCGGGGCGAACCGCTCCGCTCCGGGCCCGGCCTCCACCACGGAGCCGATGATCTCATGGCCGGGGATGAGGGGCAGGACGGGGTCGGGCAGCTCCCCGTCGATCACGTGCAGGTCCGTGCGGCAGACCGCGCAGGCATGCACCCGGATCAGGATCCGGCCCGGCCCGGGGATAGGGTCGGGCCGATCCGTCGGAACCAGCAGGCCGCCGGGGCGCTGCAGAACCATTGCCTTCATGGGGGGTGCTTTCGTGGCTCGTGTCCTGTCGGACGCGATCCTGCCCGATCGCCGGGGACCGTCCCTTAACCTGCGTCAAGACGGCCCCCCGTTCCCCCGGCACCGTCCCCCCGGTACCGTCCCCCCGTGCCGCCCCCCCGTGCCGCCCCCCTACGCGGCCACCGCCGGCCGCAGCCCGCCCGTGATCGCGTCGAACGCCGCCGCGAAACGCGGATTCTCCATGTCCTGCGCGGTGAAACGGACATGCAGCGCGCCGCCGTCGCCGTCCAGCACGTCGAAGCGTACCCGGACGCCGCGGCGGTCCAGCGCCAGGACCCCCTGGGCGCCGACGCGGATGCCGGAAACGCCGGTGATCATCGCCCCGCCTTCCGACAGGTTCGCGATCCTGGCGGTCCGCCGGTCCGACCCGAACTCGACCGAGCAGGGTTCGTCCACTTCGAAGCGTTCGTCGCGCCGCCGGTTCGCCTCGGCGGTGGAGGTGCGGACGACCCGGACCAGGACCCGGCGGAGCTCGTCGATGCTGACCGCCACCCCGCTGGAGCCGGCCTTCACCTGGGCCGCCTGCTCGCCGGTCTGGACCGCCTCGCTCGACACCTCGGAGATGCGGATCGAAACCTCCTGCGCGGCCACCGTGGTCTCGGCGACGTTGCGGCTGATCTCGTGGGTCGCGGCGGCCTGTTCCTCCATGGCCGCGGCGATCGCCCCGGACACCCGGTCGATCTCGCCGATGGTCTGGCCGATCTCCGCGACGGCGCCGACGGCGGTCGCGGTCACGCTCTGGATCTCGCTGATCTGGCGGGTGATCTCCTCGGTCGAGCGAGCCGTCTGGTTGGCCAGGTTCTTGACCTCCTGGGCCACCACGGCGAAGCCCTTGCCGGCCTCCCCGGCCCGTGCCGCCTCGATCGTCGCGTTCAGCGCCAGCAGGTTGGTCTGGCCCGCGATGGCGCTGATCAGCTTGGCGACCTCGTCGATCTTGCCGACCGCCAGGGACAGCGAGCCGATGGTCGCCTGGGTGCGCTCGCCGCTCTCCACGGCGCGGCGGGTCACCGCGCCCGAATGGGCCACCTGGGCGGTGATCTCGCGGATCGAGGCCGCCAGCTGCTCGGTCGCGGCCGCGACCGTCTGGGCATTGGCGAGCGCCTGGTTGGCCGCAGCGGCCACGGTGCGGGAGCTGGCGCCGACCCGCTCCGCCGACTCCGCCATGCCCTCGGCTTCACGGGCCATGCCGTCGGTATGGACGGCGACCCGTTCGACCGCCGAGCGGGCTTCCCGCTCCACCGTCTCCGCCATCGCCTGGAGCGCCGCGGTCCTGGTTTCCGCCTCGGCCTCGGCGTAGGTCTCCAGCAGCAGCTCCAGGTCGAGCCAGGCCAGCTTGGTCAGCGCGTTGCGCAGCGCCAGCTTCCGGGCCGCGTCGCCGGACCGGAGCAGCGAGCCGAGACCGTTCCCCCCGGCCTCCAGCCCCAACTCCTCGACGATGCCGGTGACCACGACGTTGTGGCAGACCGCGACCGCATAGCCGGGCACGCCGTTCTCATAGAAGGTCCGGGCGAGCTGGGTCGCCGACCGCATGAAATCGTCGTCGATCCGGCCGGACACGGCACGGACCCAGTGCCGCACCCGGACGGCATGGACGGCGGGGTTGGCCAGCGCCGACTGGATCTCGGGCCAGGCGGCGAAACGGGACTGCCACTGTTCCAGCAGAGCCGGGAGACGCTGTTCGGCAAAGGATCTCTGCTCTCGGACCAGGTCGATGTCGGCGTCGGTCAGGCGGAACACGGCCAGGCGCCGCGACTGGCTGTCCGACGCGAGCCATGAAGGATTATTGTCGTCTACACTCATAAAGTCCTCTGGAATCGATGAGAAGCTTTCCCCTGCCGAAGCCAGGATATGTTCAAGCAATGAATTATTTCTTGATATGATTACTTTATGTTGCAAAATTTGGATTTATGCCGGGATTCATAAGTTGATTATTTCAATGCTCCGGATCTGCCTATAACCAAATGTATAACTAAGGTTTTTACCTTTCGAAGTAACCTCCAAGTAGGATTGGGAAGGGGAAAGCTAAAATCGTTTCATCGAGACCGATCAATGAAAAGCCAACTTCAGAGGTTCATCTCCTTCGCCTTCGCGGCAGCCGATCTGCTGATCGAGGTCGGTCCTGGCGGCGAAATCCGGTTTGCCATCGGCGCGGCCTCGACGCTGACGGATCGGCGCGACGATGAGTTGATCGGCAGGGATTGGCTCGACCTGTTCGACCCGGCGGACCGGAAGGCGGTCCGCGGCCTTGCGGCGACCCTCGGGCCGCAGGGGCGATCCGGGCCGCTGGAGGTTCGCATGGCGCCCGCCGGCTTGGGCATCGGCGAACCGGCCCGGCGCGCGTCGCTCAGCGCCTGCCGGCTGGCGGGACCGCAGGAGTGGCTGTCCTGCGTGCTGACGGCCCTTCCCGCCGCCGGCGAGACCGGGGCCGATCCCGGGGCCGGACTCGTCGGCATCGAGGACTTCGTCGAGGCCGCGAGCCGGGCGGGCGGGGCCGGCGCCAACATGACGCTCGTCGAGGCGCCGGGGCTGCTCGGCCTGGCGCAAAGCGATCCGGCCATGTGCAACACCCTGGTGCAGCGGATCAGTACCCTGCTGCGGAATTCGGCGGTCGACGGCAACGCCGCTGCCCGGCTGGGCGAGGCGCGCTTCGGCGTCACCCACAGGGGCGGCGACTCCATCCTGCGCCAGGGCCTGGCCGACATCACGGAGGAGGGAGCCCGCAACGGCATCGACCTCGGGCTCAGCGCCCACGACATGGCGCTCGACTCCGGCGGGCTGGGACAGGACGAACTGCTGCAGGCGGTCCGCTTCGCGGTCAACCGGTTCTCCACCCAGGGTCCGGCGGCGGCGCTGCCCGGATCGATGACCCAGGCGTTCGAGCAGATGGTCGATACCGCGATCCGGCGCATGAACGACTTCGCGGAGGTCATTCGGGAAGAGAAGTTCGACCTGTCCTTCCAGCCGATCGTTGAGCTCGCGACCGGGGCGCTTCACCATTTCGAGGTCCTGGCCCGCTTCAAGGACGGCAGCAGCCCCTTCGAGAAGGTCCAGTTCGCGGAGGAGATCGGCGTCATCGAGAAGTTCGACTTCGCCGTCTGCACGCGGTCGATCTCGGCGATGCGGTCCCGGGACCGGGAGCGCGGGGCCGGGCCGCTCCGCCTCGCGGTCAACCTTTCCGGCCAGTCGCTGGAGAACGCCGTGTTCATCCGGCTGCTGCTGGCGCTGCTGGACGAGAACCGGGACCTTGCCGGCCGGCTGTCGCTGGAGATCACCGAAAGCGCCCGGCTGCGCGACTTGGCCCGGGCCGACCAGGTGATCCAGCAGGTGAGGCGGCGCGGCTTCGCCGTGTATCTCGACGATTTCGGGGCCGGTGCGGCGTCTTTCCAATATCTCCAGGCGTTGGCCATAGACGGGGTGAAGATCGACGGTTCCTACATCAGGCGGATCGGCGGATCGCGGCGGGACGACACCCTGCTGCGCGGGCTCGCCCGGCTGTGCGGCGACCTGGAGATCAGGACCGTCGGTGAAATGGTGGAAACCGCCGCCCAAAGCGATTTCCTCCGCGGAATCGGCGTCACCCTGGGCCAGGGATGGCTGTTCGGCAAGGCCACGCCGGTTCCGGTCTGGACGCCGGTCTCGACGCCGAAGCAACTGGAGCCGGTGGCGCCGTCCCGGCTGCGCGGCCGGCGCCAGGGCGCCGTGGAAAGCTGGAGCTGAAGGCGAACGGCGGCATTTCCCTTAACCTGAATATAATAATATGCAAGCTACGGTTTCTAAGGAAATGCTGCGCAAGACCATGCTGAGAGGGGGAGCCGGCGGGGAATGATCCGAGTCCAGTCGAAAGGGCGGTTCCATGCCGGCCCCCGCCCTTGACCTGAAGATGCACGCCGGGTCCGCGGACGTGGTTGCCGGGATGGCCCCCGGCATGGTGCTGCCGACGGCGGAGGAGATCGCGACCCTGCCGGCTCGGACCATCGAGCGGATCCACCGCTATTCGGCGGAACTGCCGCCATCCCCCGCCCGCGCGGCGCTGGAGGACGCGCTTCGTCCCCGCCTGCGGGCGACCCGGCCGCCCAAGGTGCTCACGCCCATGCGGCTGTTCTGCCTGCCGTTCGAGGACCTTCTTACCGACCGGAACCCCCGGGTGCGGCCGGCTGGGCTGATCCCCCGCCGTATCCTGATGCCGTTCTGGCGGCTGCTGACCAGGCCCGCGACCGTGCCCGGCCTGCTGCGCGGCCCGACCGAGGAGTTTCCGCTGCCGCTCCGGCCGGACCGCGACGCCCTCGACCATCCCCTGTTCGAGGCGGGCCGGGGGACCCTGTCGGCCATGCGCTCCGCGGCGGTGGGAAACCCCGCCATCGCCAACGTGGGCAAGCGCATCCATCCCGACATCTGGGACATCGTTCCGGAAATGGACCTGGCGATCGGACTGCGCTTCGATCTCTGGCGCATCCGCCAGGACCTCGCCCGGGGCCGGACCGACCCGGCGGTGTCGGAATTCCTGCGCGCCGCCGCGGACGATGCCCTCGCCATGCATGTCCTGCTGCTCTCCCTGGCGCGTTCCCCCCTGTCGCGCGGCGCCTTCCCCGACTTCGCCAC
This sequence comes from Skermanella mucosa, assembly GCF_016765655.2. Lineage (NCBI taxonomy): Bacteria > Pseudomonadati > Pseudomonadota > Alphaproteobacteria > Rhodospirillales > Azospirillaceae > Skermanella > Skermanella mucosa. The sequence continues at coordinate 6,027,337 of NZ_CP086106.1, read as the reverse complement.
GGCACTCGGCCGCCACCGGTCCAAGGAGGTCGTCCGCATCCTGTCCGACATCGTGCGCTGCACCGCCGACGACGCCCGCCAGGACATCGGGCTGGAGACCGCCGAGGAAGCGGCGCGCGACCTGGACCCCCCGTCGCTGGCGCGCGGGCTCCGCCCGGCCGCCGAACGGCTGGCCGTGCTGCGCGCCCAGCCCATGGGCCGCGCCGGGACGGCCGCCGCCGAGCGCCTGGGCGAAGACCTCAAGGCGACGGTCCGCGACCGGCTGATGCCCAACGTGGACGGGATGATCGAACGCCTCCCCGCGATGCCCCGGACCCGGGACGAATCGGAGTTCGTCGCCGCCCTGTCGGCGGCGGTCGAGATGCTGTCGGTCGGCCGCGAGGTCTGCGCCGGAGCCGGTTTCGCGGACATGACCGCCGCCTCGGTCGAGCGCCTGATGGCCGCGACCCGGCGGCGGATCGCCGCCCTGGCGCGTCCCGACCCCGATACCGGATCAGGTATCCTCGCCGGCGCCGCGCCTGCGCCCGGATCGCCGCCCGACCCTGCTCCCGACCCGGCGCTGGCCGACCGCGCGCTGCGCGTCGCGGCGCGGGCGGCACACGCCTTCGAGCAGCTCTGCCCGCAGGAAAGCGTCCTGACTTTCCTCCAGACCGCCTTCGTCGACGCGACCGGCCGGCCGGCCCCCAAGACCCGGGAGGCCTTCCTGTCGGAGATCGTCCGGTCCTGCTGCGCCCCGGCCCGGGGCGGGTGAGCGGCCTTCCACGTGGGGTTGCCCGTCGGCAAGCAATTCTTCAATTCCTCGGGCGCATCATCGTCCGGCATCCCTTTCCCAAGAGTCGCCCACCATGAACGAGACCCTGCCGCCGTTCGCGACCCGCCTGTCCGGCGACCATGTGCCCGCCACCTTCGAGGAGCGCGGCGCCACGGTGCCGTTCCAGAAGCCCGACCTCGCCAATGCCCGCGTCAGGCGGGCGGCCCAGGGCGAGCTGGAAGCGCTGGTCTACGGGTTCTCGGGCGGACGCGGCGTCTATATCCTGCCGTGGCGCGCGCTTCCCGACATGCTGCGCCTGAACCTGCACGACCTGACGCTGCATGCCGAAGTCCTGACGACCCTGGCGGTCACGCCCGAGCGCATCCAGGTCGCGGCTTACCGTGTCGCCCGCAGCGGCCTCGCCGGCGAAGCCATGCTCCAGGATGCCGACGACCTGCTGGCCGACCGCGCCCAGGTCGCCACGGTGACCGCGTTCCACCTGCTGCGCCGCCTGATCCCGTCCCCCGGCCTGACCGTCAACGGCTATCCCATGACGCCGCTGCTGCTGGCGACGCCGGCGGGCAAGGCCGCCGCCCGCGCCGCGCTGCAGCCGGAGAACCTGTTCGACCGGATCCAGAAGGCCGCGTCCGTCGCCCTCCCGCTCGGCGTCGACGCCGACGACGGCCGGGGGCCGCTGCGCACCCTGTTCGCCCGGGTCCGCGGTTTCGCCGCCCGCGTCGAGGGCGCCGGCGGCGACGCGACCGCGTTGATCGCCGACGTGGCCCGGCTGACCGTGGCGATCGGCGACGACCTTGTCCGTCAGGTCGATGCCGCGATGGCGGAACCCGGCCCCCTCCTGGAAGACTGGGACTCCCGCGGCCCGACCCTCAAGCAGGCGGTCGACCGCCTTGCTTGGCTGCTCGACGGCTGGCAGCCGGTATGCGATCTCTGGGGCAACTGGCCGGGCAGCACCGCCGACCCCACGCTGGCGCTGACCACGCTCCGCATCCTCCCCCTGGTGCCGAGGGACGAATGCGGCCGCTTCCACGCCGACGCCGCCAGCCTCTACCGCCGCCAGACCACCGTCTTCAACGCCTTGCAGGAGGAGGGGTGAAGGGAGAGGTGGCGGACGATGTCCTGAGCGGAAGCGGGTTCACGCTCGCCGCTCCAGCAGACGCAGAAAGCTGCGCAGCTCGCTCGTGCGCTTTTTCTCATCGATGATCTCGTCGTCGATTCCGATCCGCCAGGCAATGTCCCTGCGCGTAGCGTCGCAGTGAAGGTCGTCGAGCAAAGCTGCGTAATACTCGATGGCCACGCGATCCCTTGCCATGTCCTGCGCGATGAGATCGTCCGTCTGCCGGCGAAGGGATGCGGCGATCTCGGCGATCGTCAGCTCGGGATGATACTGCACGCCCCAGAAAATCCCGTTCTGCGACCTGATCTCCGCGGCTTCGATCGGCGTGCTCTTCGTCCTTGCCAGGACGACACCGCCTTCCGGCATCGTATCGATGACGCTGAAATGCATGGCCGGGGCGTCCCAGACGATCGGCCGCCCCTGCAGGAGCGGATGATCACGCCCGGCTTCCGTCGCCGTGATCCCTCGCGCGAATCCGGCCTCCATCATCGATTCGCGCGGCTTGCACGTCCCTCCCGCCGCGACGGCCGCGATCTGCAGACCGGCGCATGATCCGAACGCGGCCGTTCCGGACTCGAACACATCAGCCGCGAAACGGGCGGCCGAACGGCTTTCCCCGGTATCCTCGTGCATCTGGATCGGAGAGCCGGCGAAGAAGATTCCATCATATCGACGAAACTCGGGGATCGAAGGCGTTCTCGATCCGTCGACACAGGACGCGAAATCGATGGAAGCGTCCTCGGCGAGCGAGCGCACGGTCGATGCATAGGTCTCGTGCGACGCAGCCCCAACGGATTGGCGGCGCGCTTCGGCTTGATCCGGCGTTTCGCTGGCGACGATCAGGAGGTGAAGGGACACGGATATCCAATCTCTGGCTACGGCGGACTTTTGAACAGCAAACAGACGCCATGCCAAAAGGTGCGCCGGCACTGGTTGTTACGGAACGCTGAACCGGGCTATCCGTGGCGGCCTTCCGGATGATCCTGCGGGAGGCCGTGGTTCGGATGCTGGACAAGCGGGTTTGTTTCCCCGGAATGCCGGACAGGCGTCTCGGCTAACGATCTGGAGCGGCGGGCATGAAACTCAAATCAATGTCGCGCTTTGGGCTGAGGTGTCCTCAGCCTCGGTTCCACGCGACCCGCGACACCGCTGGTCGCGCGTATCCATAAATGATCATGCGCTTGCTGAAAATCAAAAGGGCTTAGCTGGTTGCCAGCTAAGCCCTTGAATTCGATGGCGGACCCGATACGATTCGAACGTACGACCTCTGCCTTCGGAGGGCAGGATGCATGTTGATGTTCGCATGGCATTCTGCAAATTTTCACTTTCTGTTCGTGGATGGATGAAGTTCGGAATGATTAAATTGCGTTCGTTGCGGGATGTTACGGGGATTGACGGGTGCTATCTTAGCGCCTTCACTACACTCGACAGATAGTCTGGCGAGTGATGGCCGTAGACGCGCCTGATTGTCTCCTCGCTGGTCCCGGTCCAGCCGGCGACTTCCCACAGCGGCACTCCAGCGCCCAAAAGGTACGTGATGGCCGAATGCTTCAGCAGGTGGCTGAACACGTTTCCGAGCCCGGCGGCACGGCCGGCCGTCGCCAAAGCCTTTTTCGGATCGCGCACCGGACGACCTTCAAACTCGATCACGTATCGCATGGTCCTACGCCGCGCCAGCTTCAGAAACGTCATCAGCCGACCCGGAATTGGGATCGCACTCCGGCGCTTCTTGGTGCGCCGCGCGCTCCCTTGGAAGTCAATTATGCCGCGCTCCAAGTCTACCCACCCGCCTAAGGAGTTCGGCTGCCACTGTAGTTCCAAGATCGCACTCCGGCGTGCACCCGTGTAGAACGCGACTAAGATATAGAGCGTCAGATGCGTGCGGCTGCGCGCGGATTTCCGAGCTGCCCACAGAAGCCGAGCTATGTCCGATCGGGATAGATGTCTGTCACGTGGCACGCCCTTCTCCGGCAGCCAGACCGTCGGCGGGTTGATCAGATAACCTTCTTCATTGCAATACTTCAAGGCGGCACTAAGCATCACTAGCTCGCGCCGTACAGTATTGTCCGAAAGGGTGCGGGCAGGTGGTGGGAGCCTACCGCGAGCGGTCTGCTCGGTGACACGTTCGGCCTCACGCGCCGCAAACCGGTCGCGGCGGAATTGCATGTACCGGCGCACGGTCTCACCTTTGATGTCGCTGACCGCTAGCTCCGCCCAGAATGGCAGAAGCGCGTCGATTGCATAGCCGATGCGGGCTGGGGCCGCCGTTTGCGGAGCATGCTCGCGGCCGTAAATGTCGAGCACATCGGCAACACTCATTTGGTCAGGACGGCGGGGGCCATCAATTTGGTTGGCGACTCTGGCAGCGTCGGCGCGTGCTTCGAGGAAGGTGCGGAAACACCTTTCAGCAACGCCGATGTCTGACGTGCCCGTGCTGCGCTCGCACTTTCTGCCGGCGTCTGACCAGACGATGTAGAAACGGTATTCGGTGAAGCCACGTTTGGCTTTGGCACCGAACCGGGTGTCTGGGCCGTAAAGTTCGAGACGCGGGCCCTTGTAGGCGCGGGGCATTTTGCTCGCTCCAGATAAGTGATGATATCAGCGCCAGTCACCAGCACAGTACGACCGATCTTGGATGCCCTGGATTGCGTCCGTCAAGCTGGTGTAAATTGGGAGGAGGCCATCAGCACCGTAGGTCAGGTCTTGGTCAGCGCGGCGAGGGCTGCTTCATCACTGGCGACCATGCCGGTCATGGTCTCAAGCGTCAGGTAACGATGTTGTAGTTGCCACTCGTCGTTTTGCTCGAGAAGTACAGCACCAACAAGCCTGCGAACACTGGCCTCGTTCGGGAAGATCCCGACGACATTGGTCCGGCGCTTTACTTCCTTGTTCAGGCGTTCGATCGGATTGGTCGAGTGCAATTTGCTACGATGGGGTTCAGGATAGTCCATGTAGGCGAGCACGTCGTGTTCGGCATCGTCAAGCAGGGCGGCGACCTTGGGAAAGCGTGGGCGGAGCTGATCGGCGACGTGGCGCCAGGCTTGTCCGGCAGTCTCGCGATCGGGCTGGACGAAGACCTGCCGGACAGCGGCCGAGACGACCGACTGCTGGCTTTTCGGCACATGGGCCAAGAGCGATCTCATGAAATGAACCCGGCACCTCTGCCAAGTGGCGCTCAGGACCTGGGTGATAGCCGCCTTGAGACCTTCGTGGGCGTCGGAGATCACCAGCTTCACGCCCTTCAGACCGCGACGGACCAGCCCCCGCAGAAACTCGATCCAGAAGGTGGCGGCTTCCGACTGGCCCAGGCCGAGCCCGAGGATCTCGCGGCGGCCGTCCTGGTTGACACCGGTGGCGATTATCGCCGCGATCGACACGATGCGGCCATTCTGGCGGACCTTGATGTAGGTCGCATCGAGCCAGAGGTAGGGCCACTCGCCGTCCAGCGGCCGCTCGAGGAAGGACAGCACGCGGGTGTCGATGTCCTGGCACAGGGCCGAGACCTGCGACTTGGAGATGCCGGTCATGCCCAGCGCCTGGACCAGGTCATCGACCTTGCGGGTGGACACGCCCTGGATCCACGCTTCCTGGATCACGGCCGTCAGCGCCTTCTCGGCGGTCTTGCGGGGCTCCAGGAAGGCCGGAAAGTAGGTGCCCTGGCGCAGCTTCGGGATCTTCAGGTCGAGCGTGCCGAGCCGGGTTTCCAGCTGACGATCCCGATGTCCGTTGCGGTATGTGGTGCGCTCGTCGGACCGCTCATGGCGCCCGGCGCCGATCAGGCCGTCGACCTCGAACTCCATCAGTCGCTGGAGCGTGTGAGCGGCGATGGCGCGCAGGAAGTCGCCATCGGTACTGGCCTGGATCTGGTCGAGCAGAAGTGTCATCGTATCCTTGGTCATCATGCCTCTCTCGGGGTCTGGTCTCGTGTCGCAACTCGACCTTACCTGAAGAGCGTGATGACCACCTCCACGTCGTTGCGGCCCCAGCGGCGGAGGGTTGAGGCGGCCCGGGCTCCGCTCTGCGAGCTCCACCCGGGCCGCCTCAACCCTTCAAGGGCCAATTTCCACCACTCCGTTGGACGTTACCATGCCCCCTGAGTCTGCCTGTGGCGATAGCCTCCCGCAAAGAGCGCGTTTTGATGCTGGAGTGAATCAAAGGCGCTGCTTCGGCTAGGCTGTAGATACGATCCGGATCAATCTGCGTAGCCATCAGGACATCTCCCCTACCACTATAAGACGTGCTTTGAGGTTGCTCATGATATGAGGATTGATCTCGATGCCTTCATACAGCGAGCAGCTTCTTAAATCGCATTCCGATCGGTCTGTTTTGACCTTAATGTCGGACGGCTGTGTCCACATTGTATTCTCCGCTCAATCATCAGAAGTTTGGGTGAAAGGCCACTATAGGCCGACGGCTGCTCACGTGTGAACAAGGCCGGTGCCGAAGGTCATTGGGACACGATTTTTTGCACTCACTGAAGACTCATTCAAGGTTCATGGTAACGTGTTAAGCGATGTGACCAAAAACCTGTTAAAAAACTGTTAACCGGTCTTGTACAAAAGAAAGTCTTGACAGTAATGGCAAAAATTGTAATCAACAATTGGGCTGCTTTATTTATTGCTCCCGAAATTATATATATCAAATTTCCAAATCTGAAATATTTGGAATAATAAACATTTTAGAATTTCAAATTGGACAATTTGTATACCGGTTACTATTGCTAACGGGGCTGGTCAGACAGCGAGGATGTTCTGGCCTATCAAGTGGCAGCGATTGCTTAATGGGCCGAGAAGCCGTTGAGGTGGTTGATTCCGATGACCGATCGGACTAGGGCGTGGATGTCGGCACCCCAGATCGAGCGGAAGCCGTTGGTCACCTTTCGGAAGATGACGCTGTGGCGGAGTGCCCGCTCGGCCGTGTTATTGGTTGGCGGCACGTCGCGGTCGGTCATGAAGGCGAAGAACTAGGCGCGCCAGCGTTTGGCCCGCTGCTGCAGTTCTGCGTTGGCCGCGGTCACCGCCGGCATCGCCAGCAGACGGTCGAGGCGGCGGTCTGCCGTGGCGCGGTACTGGGCCAGGGTGCCGTCCTTCAAGGTCTTCCGCCGCCGAGCGACGACGATCACCCAACACAGCAGGCGGTGCAGGGAAGGCGCGAAGCACGGCTCGATACTGGACGTCGAGCATGACCTGCGCCAAGCGAACTTGATGGGTTTCGGCGCGCTCCTGCTGAGCGCCCCAGCGATTTGATATCCAGCAGCGCGGCCGGTGCCCCTCCAGTGCATATGTTCACGAATCCGAACGGCATTTTCATCAATCCGGCCACCTGCGCTTCAACCATGGCAGGCACTTCGCGAGGGCGACGGCTGGCCCCGCCCCATGGGGCGGGGCCAGCCGTGGGCGTTTGACGTAAGTTCACTTTACGGTTGTTTTCTCGAGGTTGGAAGCGGGTTGATCGATGGCGCTGGCGGAAGGGGCGGTGCCACCACGAGCGGGTTTGCGCAGGGAGTCGCCCTGAAGTTCAACCCGGTAGGCGGCGTGAACAATGCGGTCCAGTATCGCCTCGGAGTAAGTGGAATCCCCGATCATCACAGACTGCCGCTGTTTTCGAACGGCTGATCACTGAAGTCTCGATCACCGAGCGACGCCATTCCCTTTTCGGTCAGCGGCTTGATGTCGCTCCCGAAGCGTCGTGCCGCGGTCCGGACTGGGTAACGGTGATCCTGCCCGATGGACGGTGTCAACCGACGTCAGGATGGGGTCCATCCGCATTCCCGGTGCAGGGCGAGTGCGCCGAATGGTGGAAGTAATTATATGAGGAGAAACGCTTTTTCTCCGAGAGTGCCGCCTTCTCCGTGTCCAATTCGCTGTTGTCCCTGCTCCCCGCCGGTCTCGCGGTTGAGCGGGTCGTCGTCCACCCGGATCGTGTCGTCTTCGCCGTCCGCGCTCGCGCCGCCACGGCGCCCTGTCCCTTGTGCAAGCGCCGCTCGCATCGCGTCCACAGCCGCTACACCCGGCACCTTGGGGATCTCCCCTGGCAGGGGAGGATCGGTCGGCTCGATCTCCGAGTCCGTCGCTTTCGCTGCTCGACCCCCAGGTGCCCGCGCCGGATCTTCGCCGAGCGCCTGCCGGAGGTGGTCCTACCGAGGGTTCGGCGGACCGTCCGCCTCGCCGAGGCGCAACGCCGCATCGCCCTGCATGCGGGAGGGGAGTCGGGCGCCCGCCTGGCGGATCGGCTCGCCATGCCGGTCAGCGGCGACACGCTGCTACGCCTGATCCGGGCCGTGCCGATCGAACCAGCCCCGCCGGCACGCGTCATCGGCATCGATGACTGGGCGTGGCGGCGGGGCCAGCGCTACGGCACGATCATCGTCGATCTGGAGCGCAACCGACCGATCGACCTGCTGCCCGACCGCCAAGGTGACACGGTCGCGGCCTGGCTGAAGGATCATCCCGGCACCGAGATCGTTGCCCGTGATCGCGCCGGCAGCTATGCCGACGGCATCCGAACCGGCGCTCCGGATGCCCTCCAGGTCAGCGATCGGTGGCATCTCCTGCGCAACCTCAACGATGCCGTGGCCCGAGTTCTCGATCGGCATCATCGTGACCTGCGTGCGGCAACGGCGGCAGCGACCGCAACAAGCAAGGCTTCGGACGTGCCGCCATCGACACCGTCGGCGTCCGAGCCGTCCGTCATGCCCGTTCCCGAGCCGTCGCACCCGGATCGGCATGCCATCCGGCGAGCTCGCTTTGACGAGGTGATGGCGCTGCATCAGAGGAACTGGCCGATCAAACGCATCGCCCGAACGCTCGGCCTCAATCCGAAGACGGTGCGCCGATGGCTGCGATCGGGTCAGCTGCCGACCTGGGACCAGCGGTCCCGCGGCAGTGCGGTCGATGTTCACGCCGAGTATCTGCACCAACGCTGGAACGAGGGCTGCCGCAACGCGGCACAGCTGTGGGAAGAAATCCGCAGGCGCGGCTTTCGAGGGCAGCTCCGGACAGTGCAGCGCTGGGTCAGACGCCTCCGGGGTGCCGACCCGTCATCATCCGGAACGGAGCCTTGCGGGAGGCTGTGGAAGATGCCGTCGAAACGCCGGGCCGCGTGGTTCGTGGTGGCCGATTACGAGACGATCGACACGACGGAGCAGCGGTTTGTCGAAGCCCTGATTGCCGCGTCGCCGGAACTTGGCCGGATCATCGCACTGGCGCGCGCGTTCAACGGCATGGTGCGATACCAACAAGCGGAGCGGCTGGATTCCTGGCTGGCAGCGGCGAAGGACACTGCCCTGGCCGGGTTCGCCGATGGTCTTGTCCGCGATCTTGCGGCAATCCGGGCAGCTCTGTCGCTGCCGTGGAGTACCGGTCCTGTCGAGGGGCAGATCAGCTACCTGAAGACGATCAAGCGGACCATGTCCGGTCGTGCCAAGTTCGATCTACTGCGCCACCGTGTTCTCGAAGCGGCCTGAAATGGTCGTGCTCCAGCCCGATACTGCTGCACCGGGAATGCGGATGGACCACTTTCTCACGTCGCCTGACACTCTTTGGGCGTGTTGGGTGGCGCGTCCGATGCGCAGCCAGATACAAGCACAAGGGTGATGCCAATCAAGAAATACCGCACGATCTCCTCCCTGGTTTAACTTAGGTGGCGCCACTCACGTCACGCACTGCATATCGCTCGAGTAGAATACCAATGCACGGACAATCAACTACCCAATGAGGCGCATTCAGGCAAGGCTATGAGGTCGCATTGGGAAAGTATCGGCTCCAGGACAGATGGTGGAAGATTGATGATCGACCGCCACCGAGCTTTTCAGGTGTGGGAGGTCTTTGCCCTGGTTCCCAAGCGCCACGGTCAGGAGCCTGGTGCCGATCAGCGCGATGACTTGTGCGGTGAACAGGTGGCGATATGTGAAATTGCTCAGCGGGGAGAGCGTATTGACCCCCATGCTCAAACTCGGGTCGCGTCCAGACAACAACGCGAACGCGACAATCCCGCCTGAAGTGGCTGTTCCTGCGGCAACACGGGCTGCCGGCAGGTCAGCGCCGGTTCTGCTCCCGAAGGATCCGAGCCATGCGCCAGCAGCCGATGCCGTAGTACACACAGCCGGCCCCACCCAAGGTAATCATGGGGATGCCAAGTACTAACGCGACCAAAGATGGAAAGTCCAAGTCCATAATCCCCGACGCTCCTCTGGGGCGGTGATTGCTCACCTCCCTGACAACCGGTAACGCATTGATACCGCTGGATTTGGGCGACGCTCCGCATAAGCGGTATCAAATAACGATTTGCCCTGCTCTTCGGCGGATCAGCTGATCAAGTAAAACAAATACTTGTGGCGAGACCAGCCGCGAGCCGTTACTTCACTATGGGGTATGGCTGCAGAACCCGAAAACCAGCATAGTTTCAGCATGTTACCGGCTAAAGCCAGGGGGGTGAGTAGTTACCTGGGGCGCGCAATGCCCATGTTGTCGTCGGACCGCGAATGCGGTCAACGGCTAATCCATCTCCCATATACTCCAGGATCTACCCCTATCAACAGACAGGTCTTGGAGGATCTCCGGCTTGCCTGAAATGCGTGGAAATTAGACCACACAATAGGCTTCTTTTCACTTGACGTTCCCGCTTTGTTCCGGCAGAAGAATCAAAGTCATCGACTCTCAGGGGGAACGGATGTCCGGGGACGACGCTCTATCGCCGGAAGATGTGCGCGCATTCCTGTCCGTTTGGCGACTTCCCCCGGCAGAGATGACGCCCGAGCATTTGGCCGGAGCGCGCGCCGCGATCAGGATAACAGTCGAGGATGTGCCGGACTTCCCGGACGTCCTGGATCTCGGACGGAGCAGGCTGGCGGATGAGCATGGTGATCTGCCGCTTCTGCGGATCGCGGGCAAGGTCGGCGACCTGTTCGGCCAGTCCGGGGGCGATCTCGTGCGCGATCTCCGGGCAACATGTCTTTTTCTGTATTTCCTGGAAAACAAGGACGAGGATATCGTCGAACTGCGTCTCGCATGCGCGCACCTCGATTGGTGGCTGGCCCATCCCTGTACCGTGAACGAGTATGATCTCCGCATCCGAATCGGACGGTTCCGCACGCTGTTCGCTTTGATTCTCCGGGCGGATACGCCGGCCAGGGTCGCCATTGAGCTGGACCTCATACAGGCCATCGCGGATCCGCTGAATCCCGAGAACGCGGCCGTGGTCGCGAAGCTGGAGGATGCCGGCTGGTTGCCGCCCGAACCGGCCGAGGTGATCGATTCGCTGCTGCTCGCCCCGCCGAAGCCGCCGCCGTCGATGATCGTGCTGCGCCCTTCATTGCGGGCCGACGAGGCCGGGGCAAAGAAGACATGGAAGGAATTCGAGGGCTACGAGGCGCTGTCCGGTCTGACTTACCTTGCCGCTATGCCTGACCCGGACGAGTACCGCAGCGATCTGGTATCATCGTTTCCGTGGTGCATAGAGATCATCGACATTATCACGGGCGAGTTGGCGCTGGCCGCACGTCTCGGCCGTCCGTATTTCGCCCTGCCGCCGCTTCTTCTTACCGGGCACTCCGGCGTAGGCAAGTCGAGGCTTGCGCGCTCCATCGCCGGCTATGCCGGAGTGCCGTTCACCCAGGTCAGTGCCGGAGGTGCTTCCGACAGCCGCGCTCTTGCCGGAACTTCCAGGGGGTGGGCCTCGGCTCATCCGTGCCTTCCCCTGATGGTCATGTGGACGCATGGCGTCGCAAACCCCTTGCTCTGCGTCGAGGAGATCGACAAGGCGGCAGACAGCCGGCACAACGGCCGGATTTCCGACGTGCTTCTGACAATGGTGGAACCCGCGACGGCGCGGCAATACTACGACGAATGCCTGCAAATGCCGGCGGACCTGTCTGCGGTGTCCTGGGTCCTGACGGCCAACCATGCCGACCGCGTCGATCCGCTGCTTCGAGCCCGCTGCCGCGTTCTTCAGGTGCCGCGCCCGCGGCCGGAGCATTTCGGCGTGATCATGGCCGGACTGACCGAGGATGTCGCCGACGAGTTCGGCGTTGCAGTCTCGGATCTGCCGGAGCTGCCGGGAGAGGTCGTCGAGGCGATGCGTTCGGGTTTTGCCGCCGGCGAACTCAATGCCCGGCAACTCGCAGCACTGCACCGGCGCGCCCTCATTGCCGCCACGCGGGCGGAGAAGCTTACGCGCAATTGACCGTGCGGAGGGAATGGAAATGGCAGTGATCGACGAGTACCGCATCATCCATATTCCGCTGACGGGCTGCGCCGCTCTCGGTCGCATCTACGGCCTGGAGGGCGTGCCTGACGGCATATGGCACATAACCCCGCTGCTCTCCGGGTTGACTGATACCCATATCCACACGGTGACCGGCGAGGTTTATCGAACGCTCGAGCCTTGCCCGAGCAATCGGTTCCACGCCGACGATGCGCTCGCCGAAGCCGCCGAGGACCTGTTCAAGCAGACCGGGTTCGGATCCGCAGCGCACAGCATCGCGACGATCATCGATACCGTCTCACTGACAAACCCGATATACATTGCGACCGAAGAGGAGCTGGCTGCTTTGAGGCGCAGGGCGGCGAGCGATGATTGATGGTGATGTACCGCGCATCGACGAATATCGCATGATCGGTGTCCCGACGATCGGCTTCGTGGTCGTGGGGCGGGGTTACGGCATCGACGGCGTACCTGACGGTGAGTGGCACATGTCATCCCGGATCGCCCGCATAGAGGGTCGAATGATCGAGACGGTGTATGGGGCACGCTACCGGATCATGACGCCTTGGCCAACCGACGATTACATGCACCCGGCAGCCATCGACGCCGTGATGATCCAGTGCATCACCGGGAATACGGTATTCGGATCGCCGGCTGAAGCCGTGACTTCGCTCATCGAGATCGTCGCCCTTGCCCATCCCTGCTGCGCCGCGACGGAGGATGAGCTTCGGGCACTCAGGAGAAGGACTGTGCGGGATGAGTAATGACTGCGTTCAATATGATGTCTCGCTCGACATCCTGAAAATTCGGATCAGGCCGGTCGTGCGGAGCTACACGCTGATATGCCATTCCCAGGGCAATCATTCCATCGATCTTGACGAGATGGGCCGGGTAGTAGGCTGGACTATCCTGGACGCCTCCAAGCAGCCGGAGATTATCGGAGAAGCCCTGGCGATGTTCCAACAGTCGCTCAATGTGCGGCAGGAAGATGCTCCGACGTACTGGGTCTTGAGGGAGCTCCTCGGAATGAAACCGATGGACGTTCAGAAGACGGACCCGGTTGCCGACGTGATGCGCGACAGCCATGGCGAGCTCGGCTCCGAACATGATTTCGACTGGTAGGCAGGATCATATCTTGAGGCTTTGCTCGATGCCGTAAATTCCCAATGGGATTTCCCTTTGTAAAGTCAGAAATACGATAATGGTGCTTTTCTCTGAAGATCTATTAAGAGAAGTGATCGTCGCGACGCTGGCGACGATCATTGCTGTGTGCATCGTCGGCTGGTGGCGGCACGGGAACAGTCCGTCCAAGCTGAGCGAGAACTGCTCGCCTTTCTTGCAGGAGGAAGTTCGACCTCTTGTCGTGCTCGATGTCGAAGCCTCCGGCCTGCCGCCGAACACGTTTCCGATCGAGATCGGGATCACGTTCGTTGAGACCGGCGAAACCAGGACCTGGCTGATCCGGCCGTCCGAGGAATGGCGCTCCTGGCGGTGGGATCCTGCGGCGGAAGCAATCCACGGCATTTCGCTCGACGAAATTGAGAAGAGCGGCCTTCCCTCCGTCCAGGTTTATCATGAACTGGTTGGAGCAATTGCAGGTCACGAGGTCCTCACGGACTCACCGGCAGACGAAGTCTGGCTGACGGCGCTGTTCCGTGCGGCAGGCCAGGAAGCGCTTGGATTCAGGGTTTGGAGCGTTTGGAACATCGTCGAGCTGCTCGCCGGCGGCAATGACGCTGCTATTGCCGAGGCGCTCGACGATGCGGAACGCGTGCATCCGGTTCGTCACCGGGCATGGTCAGACTCGGCCAGATGGGTACATGTCATTCTTGCGCTGACCGATCCCAAGGGGAGATGTTAACTCCCACCCGTTTCGGAGAGCTTAAGTGCAGTCCCTCATCGTGATCATCGAAGAAGCCGCGCTAGGGCGGATCAACCAGATCGCATAGGATCTGCGGGCGACGGGGCTGAGGATCAGCCGCGTTCTTCCCCGCGCTGGCATCGTTGGTGGTCAAGCGGATCCGGCATTGATCCCGGCGCTGCGGGCGGTGGCGGGCGTCGTGAGTGTCGAGCTGGAAGCATCTGCTCGTCTGTCTGACGAATGCAGGCGACAGTCGCTCCTGCTGCGGGACGATCCGTCGGAGAGTGAAACTCAGGAACGACTTGATGAAGGCGTGGCGGACACAGAGGGGTGGGTCTGATCATGATCGTCGCTATCAGACTATCCTGGAAGATCAGTCCCGGATCTACGTGACTGAGCGGATCGTGCGAGCAATTTGGTGATCCGCCTGACCCCTTCAAGGATCATTGTTCTGTCTAATGTGTCTTATAGGGGGCATGTTCAGGGGGTGGAGGTCGAAATGACGGACGAACGCCACATCGATATCAGCGAAGATCTGCTTCATGATTTTGAAGAGCATGACTGCCGCAAGCAGCCCGGCGACCAAATCATCGAGGACTGGGCGCTCGCCGACCTGGTGCGGCAGAGAGGCTGCGCGGAAAAGGAAATCATCGAAATGTTTGAATATAGCCCGACGCGTATCCCTCCGTGGAAGCGGCCGGAGGTCCCGCTCTGCGAGAGCGACCTCAAATCTGCGAGATGGCCGACGGCTCACGAGCGGACCAGGGTGGGTGTTACCGAAGCCGCTGAGGCTCTCGCCGAGATCGATAAAGAGGCGTCCACGGCGATCATCAGGGCATCAGGGCTGCCCCCGGAGGACGAACCCGAGTCCAAACCTGAGCCCGAACAACCCATTCCCGAGCCCGACCCGGAGGAGCCTCTGCCGGTTCCGCCGAACCTGGATCCCGGTATCGTCGCGGTGGCGTCCCGTAAACCCCCGGTACACCTGCTGCCGTGAATTTACAGCTTCTTCGCGAACTCAAGTGCTGAGGGACTGGCGTCTTCCACAGCTTCCGCAAGGCGTGCCGGGAGCGCTATCTCCAGGAACTCATGTTCCGCTGGAACCGCAGCCACCACACCGGCGTTGCATCTCGATGCCCTGCTCGGATTCGCCGTCCAGCTGCCCCATGCCTCGTAACGGGCCTTTGTGGCCGGGCGACAATAAGCCGTCGTGTATGACGGCAATCCACCAGACGATTGGGCGAAGCTGAAGGCCGCATATAATATTGTTGACGAGGAACGATTGGCCAGAGTGGTCGCAGATGCGAAGGATTTTTGGATCATTAAGATTATGTTTTCAGAACCCTGGATCCGGCATGTGATATAGAACACGACCGATCAGCCTTGATCCTGAGCTATAGCGGAATTTGGGTGACGAGGTGTTCAGGCGGCGCTGTGTGATGTCGGCACGCTGACCTCGATGCCGTCGCGGAATTTGACGCCTTGGATGATCTTGGGCAACTGGTTTTCGCCCTGAAGTCGCCGCCAAGTTCTGGATGCTGCCGAGATCAGCTTGAAGACCATGAGCTTGGCAGTGTCCTGGGAAAGCGCCCCCTTGGTGCGGACCGTCCGGTGCCGGACTGTGGCGAAGACGCTTTCTATAGGGTTTGTGGTCCGCACGTGATCCCAATGCTCGGCCGGGAAGCTGTAGAAGGCCAGCAGGGCATCACGATCTTTGGTCAGGCATTCGACGGCACCGGAGTACTTGGCGCCGTACTTCTTCTCGAAGGTATCAAGGGCATGCTCCGCCGCCTTGAGGTCGGGCGCCATCCAGATCTCCCGCAGGTCCTGCTTGACCGCGGGCTGGAGCGATTTCGCCACCTTGTTGAGAACATTAGAACTTTTATGAAACCAGCAGCGCTGATGACGCGTGCCGGGGAAGACCTCGTCGAGCGCCTTCCAGAAGCCCAAAGCACCATCGGCGACCGCCAGTTCCGGGGCGATTCCCAGCCCGCGGGCCTTCAGGTCGATCAGCAGTTCGCGCCAGCTCTGGGCGCTTTCGCGGACGCCGACCTGGAAGCCGAGCAGTTCCTTTTTACCCTCCGGCGTGGCGCCGATCATCACCAGCATGCACTCGGCGGCAGGCTCCATGCGGGCCTGGAGGTAGACGCCGTCGGCCCAGACATAGACGTAGCGCCGGGCCGACAGGTCCCGCCGCTGCCAGCGCGCGTAGTCGTCCGCCCAGCTCTCCTTCAGCCGCGCGATGACCGCCGGTGACAGGTTGGGCGCGTCCTTGCCGAGCAGAACGCTCAGCGCCTCCTGGAAATCACCGGCTGAAACGCCGCGCAGATACAGGATTGGCAGCAGGGCGTCGAGACTGGTCGTCCGGCGCGCCCAGCGCGGCAGCAAGGCTGAGCTGAACCGGATGCGCTCGGCTGCCGGACCGGGAGCGCGATCACGGACCTTGATCCGCTGGACCTCGACCGGCCCAATCCCGGTCTGGATCATGCGCTCCGGTCCATGGCCATGCCGGACCAACCGGTCCCGGCCGTCGGCCAGCTTCAGGTCTTTGCTGGCAGCCAGGAAAGCCGCCACCTCGGCTTCGATGGCCTGCTCCAACAACTGGCGGGCTCCCGATCGGAGAAGGGCCGTCAGGGGATCATCGATCTCTTCGGGCTGGCGAAGCCGGACAATGCTGGTATCTTCGTTCATGGCGTAGCGCTCCCTCGTGGAGGTTCTGGCAGGCGTCAAGCACCTACCTCGTTACGCCACCTTCCTCACCTCGTCATCACCCAGTTTCCCCCATAGCTCCTTGATCCTTCGGGCTCTGCTCACAGAGCCTGATAGGGATTGTCACCAAAAACGCTGTCGCAGGACTTGTCGCGCAGGATGGGCGATGTGCGGTCGCCGTCATATTGCGTCCTCGGACACCCAGGTCAGAGGAGCGCTCAGAAAAGGGCTTCGACTGGCAAGCCGGCAGCCTTTTACTCCGGATAGCCGTCCTTGGGGCGGCAGACCCGGTAAACGTGACGCCGGAACTCGGCGACTGCCTCGAAGGACAACACGCAGTACAGCCCGCGACGGTAGGCGGCCACTCCGTGATTGGACGAGAGATCGGCGAGGCGCCGCTCGAGGTCGGCCAGCGGGATATTCACGGCGCCTGGCAGTTGACCCAACGCGAACTCGTCCTCGGAGCGGACATCGAGCACGGTAACGCTGCTCTCCTGGGGGCGTTGGGACAACTCCTCGCGCGAGACCGCCTCCAGGCTATCGAGCCGGGTAAAGCAGTTCGCCACGATCTCACGCACCTCGGCGACGTTGTGCTCGGCCAGCCGCCGGAACGCCGCCAAGACCTCGAGGACCGGCCCAGTGCCAAGCCGATACATCAGCACATGGCGTAACGTCCGACGGCGAACTGCCCCGCGTCGTTGGGCAGGACCACGGTGTCGGGCAACAGGCCATGGACCTATGTTAACACCCAATAACCCGCCTGTATTTTTTCCGGAAAGTTTGCTCTAGCGCAAGGACAGCTACTCAGCTGGCCCCTATAAGGAAGCTGTTAGCATCGGTTATTTCTACTATTGGAGTAACGGAATGTCAAAAATCCTTGAGCTAGCGTTGATTATTTCTTCTACAAGTCAAATAAATATTATTTATTTTTTAGAAAAATGAGTCCATTGCAATGCCAACCAAAAACTCAATGAAAGAACCTGTCTAGGTACAGAAGACAACGCTGATCATGCCGAAGAGTGTCAGGAGGAGAGTGGGAATGACGATCTATAAGACTCTGTTGGCTATCGCAGCAGCACTCGCAATGACACCGGTTTCCATCGCGTCGGCTCAAGGCGATGCGGCAGCCGGAGAAAAGGCTTTCAACAAGTGCAAAGCTTGTCACACGATCGAGCAGGGGGGAGCGAACCGGGTAGGTCCCAACCTCCATGGCGTCGTTGGCCGCGAAGCCGGTGCTGTGCAAGGTTTCTCATACTCCAAGCCGATCCAGGAGACTGATGTGTCGTGGACCGAGGACAATCTCGACAAGTACCTCGCCGATCCCAAAGGCTTCATCCCGGGCAATAAAATGGCCTTCCCGGGCATCAAGAACGAATCGGAGCGGCAAAACATCATTGCCTACCTGAAACAGAATTCCTGAGCCTCCGCGGTCACGGCACGCTCCTTCGATGGGAGGCGCATCTGCCTCCCATCGAAGGAGCGTGCCCAGTATGTGCAGGCAATCCCGACGGGATTGAATGAGTGAAGAATGATCACCTTTCGGGCATCAAGCAGTCGCTTCCAGGTCGGCGCGCAACTCCGCCAGCCAGGTGATTGCCACGCCCCCCAGCCGCTGCGCTTCAAGCACCACCTTCTCGTCCCGGCTCCGCTCCGCGGCAGCCAGGAAAATATCAACCATGTTTTCGACCGGCCACATAGCGCCGGAATCCAGGCCGGCCGATGTTGCCGAACCGTGCGCTTCGGCAGCTTCCTCTCCGGAGTTTCCGAAGCCACGGATACCAAGCCGCCGGGCTTCGGCCAGTTCCTTGGCAATGAGGTGGAACAGAAGATTCGCTCCTTCCTGGTCGCCGGCAGCCCGCAGTTCCTGGGCAAGGGCTTGATGGGTTTCGAGCGCGCGGGACAGCAGCCTCCCGGCGACAATCCGCAGGTCGGCAACGGACCGTGTGGCGATGTCGATCTCGCGCTCATGATCCCGCGCGCCGTGGCGCTCTGCGTGGTATGCCTTGCGCCGTTGGGCGCGCAGAAGCGCCACATGGTGGAGTTCCTCGATAGCCAGCGCCTCGGCCCGTGCGCTTATCTCGGATGTCTGCGCATGGGCGGCGATATAGGTCAGCAGGCTGAAGGCCCGCTCCTCATTCCGGACCGCGATCGCCAGCGCCCGGTAAGGGGTCAGCGACGCAGGAACCTCGTCCGTGTCAGTGGCCGTTCCCTCTCCCAGTTCGTCCGGGAGCTTCCCGTGAGGGGCTGCGGATCCACCCCAGTCGGACAGGGCCTCGACGTGCTCCCGCTCCATGGCCGCCAACCGCCGGAACAGGGCGGCCGTCTCCAGGCTGCCGAAGCGGTCCATGCGCGCGGCAAGCTGATCGTAGCGCGCGGCAGCCCGATGCTCCTGCGCTTCGGCCAGCGCCATGAGTTCCTCCACCGAGGAAATATGCCAGGAATTCGGGTTGAAGGACGATGCCATGACGAAGTCTCCCCGTTCGGTGCGTCGATACTGATCAACCGGCAGACTCTCCGCAAGGGCCGCGTGTCTGCAGTATTGCCCCACCTCAAGGTGACGGCATGACGAAGGCAATCAGGTTTCTCCTGTTCATGTCAGCGGTGATCGCCGCGGTCTGCCTATCGCCGACACCGCCATCGGCGCAGCAGGCGGCCGGCTTGGCAAACTTCCTCGGGATGGTGGAACCGGCACAGGTTTTTCCCGAGGCCGATCGGTTCGGTCCGCTGCAGGGATCGCCGCCCGTGGCGCCGGCCTACCAGCGTGACCGTCTGCTCGGCTACGCCTTTCTGAACTCCGACTTCGTCAACGCCGTCGGTTACTCGGGCAAGCCGATCCACATCGTCGTCGGCCTCGCGCTGGACGGCACGATCGCGGGGGCCAGGCTTGTCGAGCACAAGGAGCCGATCGTCCTGATCGGCATACCCGAGGAGAAGATCACCGCTTTCATCGGAGGATATGTCGGCCGGAACGTGCTGCGTCCCGCTTCCGTGACCGAGTCTGGAACGTCGGTTGACATCGTGAGCGGCGCCACTGTCACCGTGATGGTGATGGGCGACAGCATCATGCGCTCCGCCGGCCGTGTCGCCCAGATGCGCGGCCTTGGCAGTGCGCAGCCGGAGGTCACAGCCGCCATTCCGCCGGCCATGCGAACCATCGACATGACTGCAGCGGAAAACCGCGACTGGGAAAGCCTGGTCGGGGACGGCTCGATCCGCCGCCTTCACCTGACCGTCGGCGACATCAACGAAGCCTTCGTTCGATCCGGCAACGAGGCCGCGGCCGCGCGCCCGGAGCCGGGCCAGGCGGACGACACCTTCATCGATCTCTACACGGCCCCGGTGAGCGTGCCGACGATCGGACGCTCACTCCTGGGCGAGGCGGCTTACGACCGTCTGCGGCAACGTCTCAAGTCGGGTCAGCAGGCAATCCTGGTCGCCGGCAATGGCACTTACAGCTTCAAGGGATCAGGCTACGTCCGGGGCGGTATCTTCGATCGGATAGAGATCATCCAGGACCAGGAGACGATCCGCTTCCGGGATCGCAACCACGAGCGGATCAACCAGCTCGGCGCCGACGGTGCCCCCCGTTTCCGGGAAATCTCCATTTTTGCCGTCCCGGAGGGGACTGAACTGAACCCCGTCGAATCGTGGCGTCTTCAGCTGCTGGTTCAGCGTTCCATCGGCGCACGGGACAAGGCATTCCTGACCTTCGATGTCGCTTACGAGCTTCCCGAGCGTTATGTCCGGACCGAGCAGCGCGCCGTGGTGGCAGACACGCCGGACGTCCTCGCCGAGGAAATTTCATCTCCGGAAGGGACAGCCGCTCAGGAACGTCCGCGCAACATAGAGACTGCAGGACTCCCTGAGGAGCCCCTATGGCAACGGATCTGGCGGAGCTCAACTGTCGATATCGCGATCCTCGGGACGTCGCTTGGCATCCTGACCGGCATCTTCTTTTTCCAGCATCAGCTGGTGAGGCGGCCCAAACTGTATGACCGCGTCCGGTTGGCGTTCCTGTCCTTCACGCTGCTCTGGCTCGGCTGGTGGGTGACGGCGCAGCTTTCCGTGGTCAACGTCCTGACCTTCACGAATGCGCTGATCACCGGCTTCAGCTGGGACTATTTCCTGCTGTCCCCACTGGTCTTCATCCTGTGGACCGCGGTCGCCGCGGCGATGCTGTTCTGGGCGCGCGGCGCATTCTGCGGCTGGCTCTGCCCGTTCGGGGCGCTGCAGGAATTGACCAACCGCATCGGGCGCACCTTCTTCAGGGTGCCTCAGATCCGGGTGCCGTGGGGCCTGCACGAGCGGCTGTGGCCGATCAAGTACGTCATTTTCCTGGCGCTGTTCGGCCTGTCGCTCTACTCGCTCACGCTCGCCGAGCAGGTATCCGAGGTGGAGCCGTTCAAAACGGCGATCGTGCTGCGCTTCGTGCGAGAGTGGCCGTTTGTCACCTTCGCAATCGCGCTGCTGGTCGCGAACCTGTTCATCGAGCGCTTCTTCTGCCGCTACCTGTGCCCGCTCGGGGCCGCACTGGCGATCCCCGCGCGCCTGCGCATGTTCGACTGGCTGCGCCGCTATCGCGAATGCGGCAGCCCCTGCCAGCGATGCGCAACCGAGTGCCCGGTCCAGTCCATCCACCCGGAAGGGCACATCAATGTCAACGAGTGCATCTACTGCATGCACTGCCAGATGCTCTATCACCATGATCATAAATGCCCGGTGGTGATCCAGAAGCGCCTCAAACGTGAGAAACGCCAGGCAATGTCATCTCCGACGATGCGGTCGGGCGGCCGGAAGGCGGAAATCACCGACCTTCCGGACGGCCGGCTGCAGGCGGTTCCCGCGAGGGGCGCTGACCCCCTAAAATAAACGAAGGAATGGGAAAATGTCCGACGAAACGAAGAAAACTGTCGAACAGGCAATGTCGATCGATCGGCGCGAACTGCTCGGCGGCACCGCGAGGCTGGCGACCCTGGCTGGGCTGACCGGCGCCGGAGGGGGGGCCGCGGCAACCCTGGTCGGCCAGTCCCTCCTGGCGCCAACCCCGGTCGCCGCCGCGGAGCAGGGCGGTGCCACCTCACACCTGGAACCTGGCCAGCTCGACGATTACTACGTTTTCTTCAGCGGTGGCCAGAGCGGCGAAATCCGTGTGTTCGGCCTGCCGTCCATGCGTGAGATGACCCGGATCCCGGTGTTCAACCGCTGCAGCGCCACGGGATGGGGACAGACAAACGAGAGCCGCAAGATCCTGACCGAGGGGCTGCGCCCCGAATCCCGGGAGTTTCTTGCGGACAAGGGAGGCATCTACACGAACGGCGACACCCACCATCCGCACCTGTCGTTCACCGACGGGACCTATGACGGTCGATACCTCTTCATCAACGACAAGGCCAACACCCGCGTCGCCCGGATCCGCCTGGACGTCATGCGCTGCGACAAAATCATCGAGCTGCCGAACCAGAACACGGTCCATGGCATGCGGGTGCAGAAATTCCCGCGGACTGGCTATGTCTTCTGCAACGGCGAGTACGAAGTGCCGGTCCCCAACGACGGCAAGATCCTGGACGAACCGGACAAGTACTGGTCAATTTTCTCCGCGATCGACGGCGATACCATGAAGGTCGCCTGGCAGGTGATGGTCGATGGCAACCTCGACAACACCGATGCCGACTACCAGGGCAAGTACGCCTTCTCGACCTGCTACAATTCGGAAAAAGGCGTGGTCCTCGCCGACATGATGGCGAAGGAGCAGGACTGGGCGGTGGTCTTCAACCTGGCCAGGATCGAGGAAGCCGTCCGCAACAAGGATTACAAGGAAATCAATGGCGTGCCGGTGATCGACGGCCGGCATGGCTCGCGCTACACCCGGTACATCCCGATCTCGAACAGCCCGCACGGCATCAACACGGCGCCCGACGGCGTCCATGTCGTGGTCAATGGAAAGCTGGCGCCGACCGTTTCGGTGCTTGACGTCCGCCAGTTCGACGCCCTGTTCGATGACAAAATCGACCCGCGCGCCTGCATCGTGGCCGAGCCGGAGCTGGGTCTCGGGCCGCTCCACACCGCCTATGACGGCAAGGGCAACGCCTTCACCACCCTGTTCATCGACAGCCAGGTGGTCAAGTGGAACATCGACCGGGCGATCCGCGCCTACAAGGGCGAGAGGGTCGATCCTATCATCCAGAAGATCGACGTCCATTACCAGCCGGGCCACAACCACACCTCCATGGGCCAGACCAAGGAGGCCGACGGCAAGTGGCTGCTGTCCCTGAACAAGTTCTCCAAGGACCGCTTCATCAATGTCGGCCCCATGAAGCCGGAATGCGATCAGCTGATCGACATCTCGGGCGAGCAGATGCGCCTCGTTCACGACAGCCCCAGCTTCGCCGAACCGCACGACGCCACCATCGTCCACGCGTCCAAGATCAACCCGGTGCACATCTGGAATCGCCAGGATCCGTTCTGGGAGGATGCCCGCAGGCAAGCCGCCCAGGACGGCATCGAACTGGAATACGCGAACGAGATCGTGCGCGACGGCAACAAGGTGCGGGTTTACATGCACTCGGTCGCACCCGCATTCAGCATGGAGAAGATCGAGGTCAAGCAGGGCGACGAGGTGACGATCTTCATCACCAACATGGACGAGGTGGAGGACCTCACCCACGGCTTCTGCCTGATCAACTACGGCATCAACATGGAGATAGCGCCCCAGGCGACGGCGTCGGTCACCTTCATCGCCCAGCGTCCGGGGGTTCACTGGTATTTCTGCACCTGGTTCTGCCACGCCATGCACATGGAAATGCGCGGTCGCCTGCTTGTTGAACCGCGGTCAACATGATCGCCCGCGTGACCTGCCGGGTATGGGTCGGACTCGCCGTGGCTCTCGCCGCGGCGAGTCCCGCACCAGCGGCTGAGAGGTCGGTGCCGGCCGGTGGCGATCTTCAGACCGCGGTCGCGGAAGCGGCCGAGGGCGATGTCCTGGTTCTCCGGCCCGGCATTCATGCCGGGCCGGTCAGGCTGGACAAGCGCATCACCCTGCAGGGCATGCCGGGTGCTGTTGTGGAAGGAAACGGTACCGGCAGCGTCGTGACGATCCAGGCCGCCGGGACAGTCGTTTCAGGACTGGAGGTTCGCGGCTCCGGACGCGACCTCCAGGCCATGGATGCCGGCATTTTCATTGAACGGACGGCGACCCGGTCGGTTATCGAGGCCAACCGTCTCGAGAACAATCTCTACGGTGTCTACCTGCATGGAGCTGTGGGCTCCGAGGTCCGGCACAATCTGATCACCGGCCTGCGGGATGTCCGGACCGCCGAAGCCGGCAATGGTATCTCGGTCTGGAATGCGCCTGACGCCAAGGTGGTGGGCAACCGCATCCGATATGGCCGCGACGGCATTTACGTTGTGACCAGCCGGCGCAATCTGTTCCAGGGCAACTGGTTCGAGGGGGTGCGCTTTGCGGTCCACTACATGTACACCAACGACAGCGAGGTGTCCGGCAACGTGTCGGTCGGCAGTCACGCGGCCCTGGCCATCATGTTCTCGGATCGCCTGAGGGTCCTGGACAATTGGTCGATCGGCAGCCGCGATCACGGCCTCCTGTTCAACGCAGCCAACAACTCCCGGATAGAGGGCAACGTGGTCCTGGGCCGGCGGACGGAAGACCCAGGTGCGGTTGCCGACAACGGATCAGATACGGAATCCCATGTTCCGAAGGAAATGTCTGGTTCAGTGGATCCAGGCAGCGGGACCGGAAAGTGCGTTTTTATCTACAACGCCAACCGGAATTTCTTCCGGGACAACTGGTTCGAGGATTGCGCGATCGGCATTCACTTCACCGCCGGCTCTGAACGTAACCAGCTCTCCGAAAACGCTTTCGTCAACAACCGCACCCAGGTCAAGTACGTCGGAACGCGCTCCCTGGACTGGTCGGCCGAGGGCCGGGGAAACTACTGGAGCGACAACGCCGCGTTCGACCTGAGCGGCGACGGTATCGCGGACGAGGCATACCGCCCCAACGACATCATCGACCGCATTGTCTGGACCTATCCTGCCGCCAAGCTGCTCCTGAACAGCCCCGGCATCCAGGTCATCCGGTGGGTCCAGAAGCAGTTTCCCGCTCTCACGCCGGGCGGCGTCGTCGATACCCGCCCCCTGATCCGGCCGCCGACCCCACGGCCGGTCATGCCAGCACCTCCGGAGGAGTTGAGCTTGTCGCTTCAGAGCGCGAAGGCGGGCTGATGACCAACCCGTCGATCAAAATGCTGGGAATCGAGAAGTGCTATGGATCCCAAATGGCAGTCCAGGGCGTTGATCTCGATCTCAATCCGGGTGAGAGCGTGGCCCTGGTCGGCCACAACGGCGCCGGCAAGACCACGCTGATGAAGCTGATGCTGGGGCTGATCCGTCCCTCGGCCGGAATCGTGCGCGTGCTGGGCGAGGATCCCGCGGCATCTTCCGCGGTGCGGGCCCGCAACGGCGTCGGCTTCCTGCCCGAAACCATCGCCTTCAACGCGTCGATGACCGGCGCGGAAGTGATCACCTTCTTCGCCAAGTTGAAGGGCGTGACGAGGGTAGAAGGACGTGATCTGCTGGCACGGGTCGGTCTCGCCGATGCGGCAGGGAAACGGGTCGGGAGTTATTCCAAGGGCATGCGCCAGCGTCTCGGCCTTGCCCAGGCACTGCTCGGCTCGCCCCGCGTGCTGCTGCTCGACGAGCCGACGACCGGCCTCGACCCGCAGCTTCGCCAGCACTTCTATGCCATCGTGTCGGATCTGCGTGATGCGGGCGCTACCGTCCTTCTGTCCTCCCACGCCTTGACTGAACTCGAAGGACAGACTGATCGCGTCGCGATCATGGACCGGGGCCGCCTGATCGCGCTCGGGACCATCGAGAAGCTTCGCTCCATCGCGCGCCTGCCGGTGCGCATGCGGATCTCGGTTGCGGGTTCTGCAGAGGACCTGATCCGACAGCTCAATGGCACCGCCCTCAACACCCCCAGCATCAGCGGCGGGGAAATGAACGGCTTCGCTGTGGATCTCACCTGCGGCGGCGACAGCAAGATGGAGGTCGTTCGGCGGGCCGCCGCCTTCGGGCCGGCCGTCCGCGACATCGAGATTTTTCCACCGACGCTCGATGAGTTGTATGCGCAGTTCCTCGATGGAGGGCACGCGGGATGAGGCACATCCTGACCCTTGCCGGCCGGGAGATCCGTGACGGTCTCCGCAATCGCTGGGTTCTGGCGATTACGGTGCTGATGGCGGCCCTCGCCCTGACCCTGTCCTTCCTCGGTAGTGCTCCGACAGGAACCGTCGGTGTCGGCCCGGTCGAGGTGACCGTCGTCAGCCTGTCCAGCCTGACGATCTTCCTGCTGCCATTGATAGCCCTGCTGCTGTCCTACGATGCGCTGGTCGGGGAATTCGAGCGCGGCACGATGCTGCTGCTGCTGACATATCCGGTTTCCCGCCTGCAGATCATCATCGGCAAGTTCCTGGGGCACGTGTCGATCCTCGCCTTTGCCACGGTGCTCGGCTACGGGGCCGCCGGCCTGGCACTGGCGGCAGGGGGGAGTGGGGGCAATCTCGCCGTCTGGCGGCCGTTCGTTGCCATGATCGGATCCTCCGTCCTGCTCGGCGCCGCATTCGTAGCCCTCGGCTACCTGATCAGCGCCGCGGTTGGCAACCGCGGCACGGCGGCGGGGCTTGCGGTCGGAGCCTGGCTGTTGTTCGTCCTGCTCTACGACATGGCGCTTCTGGGTGTTCTCGTCGCGGACGGTGGGCGGATCATGACCCCCGAGATCGTCAACGTGCTGCTGCTGCTGAACCCGGCGGATGCGTATCGCCTGTTCAATCTTACTGGTTTCGCCAATGTCAGCGTCTTCGCAGGCGTGGCCGGCCTGGCCGAGACCCTGCGTCTGCCGCCGGCACTCCTGCTGACCGCGCTGGCGGCCTGGATCGCCGTACCGCTGGTCCTGGCGACCCTGCTTTTTCAGAAGAGGCAAGTATGACGCGCCCTGCACCAACCTTCCTGGTATCGACCATCCTGGGAGCAGTGCTCCTGCTGCTCGGGGCCTGCGGGGAGGAACAGCAGGCGTCGGCTCCCCCAACTCCGTACGAGGTGACAGACGAGGCAATAGGGCACTATTGCGGGATGGCGCTCGCCGAGCATCCCGGCCCCAAGGGGCAGGCGATCCTGCGCAGCCGGGACGAGCCGGTCTGGTTCTCCTCCGCCCGTGATGCCATCGCCTTCACTAAACTGCCCGAGGAGCCTAAGGACATCGCCGCGATCTACGTGACGGACATGGCCGCGGTGAAGGACTGGGATCATCCCGAACCCGGGACCTGGGTCGATGCGCGCCATGCCTGGTACGTGATCGGCAGCACCAGGAAGGGCGGCATGGGCGGCGACGAGGCGGTTCCCTTCGGCCAGGAGCAGGCCGCCCGGCAGTTTGCCGAGATCCATGGCGGTCAGGTCGTCGCCTTCGACGCGGTGCCCGAGAGCTATGTGCTGGGCAGTTCGGATCATTCGGGTCATTGAGCGGAGATGCCACCGATGGGACGGATCCTCTCGCGCCGCCGCTTTCTGAACCTCGCCGCGGGCGTCACCACGATGGGCCTGATGCCGCTGCCGGCATCGGCCGCATCCCCTCTGCTGCACCGCTGGAGCGGCGCAGCACTCGGCGGGCCGGCGTCGATCGCGATCCACCATCCCGACCCGGGCACTGCCGCCCACCTGATCGAGCGGTGCCTCGCCGAGATCGGCCGTCTGGAAAGCATCTTCAGCCTTTACCGCCCGGGCTCGGCATTGTGCAGGCTGAACCGTGACGGACATCTGGACGGTCCGCCGTCGGATCTGGTGGTGCTGCTGAGCGACTGCGTCCGGTTCAGCCAGCTAACCGGCGGCGCTTTCGATGTCACGGTTCAGCCGCTGTGGCGCCTCTATGCCGACCATTTTTCCAGGACCGACGCGCCTGCCGAAGGTCCTGGCCGGGATGCCGTCGAACGCGTCCTTGACCTAGTCGGATATGACGGATTGCTGATCGAAGCGGACCGCGTGGCCTTCGCGAAAAAAGGCATGGCTATCACACTCAACGGCATCGCTCAGGGTTTCATCACCGATCGTATTGCTGAAATCCTTCAGTCGGGCGGATGCGACAGCGTGTTGGCCGATCTCGGCGAGATCCGGGCTTTCGGCACTCATCCGAATGGGCGGGCGTGGCAGATCGGTCTGGCCGACCCGCGGGCGACCGACCAGATCGCACGCACGCTGGACATAAGGAACCAGGCGGTTGCGACATCAGCGGCAACCGGGTTCCAGTTCGGCTCCTCCGGGCGCTTTCACCATCTCCTCGACCCCGCGACC
The DNA here is from genome assembly GCF_016765655.2 of Skermanella mucosa. Taxonomy (NCBI): domain Bacteria; kingdom Pseudomonadati; phylum Pseudomonadota; class Alphaproteobacteria; order Rhodospirillales; family Azospirillaceae; genus Skermanella; species Skermanella mucosa. The sequence continues at coordinate 5,999,317 of NZ_CP086106.1, read as the reverse complement.
GGAACAAGCGCCGGGCGGTATGCCGGCGTTTCCGTGGTCGCGCGCGATGCCACCACGGCCGATGCCCTTTCGACGGCCCTGACCCTGATGCCCATGACTGAGGCTGACAGGGTGCTGAGTGCTGCCGGCGGCTCTATGGCTCTGTTCACCGACCCCGTCGGAACAACACAAATCCGCAAAGGAGACCTGTCAGGAAATACTTGATCGTAGCCGATCTGCTGACCGTGTTCGGAGCAACCGGCGCAGCCTCGGCCCAGCAGAACCAGGTAACGGCCGATTCGAACATGCCGCCCGACAAACAGTTCACCGGAGAGGCGGCGCGACAGGTCTTGGCCTCGCACCGGCTAGGCGTTCTCGCCTCGGGCAAGGGAACGGATCCCGACATCAACCGCTTCGCCGCCCGCCTCAACGAGGTCAATGCGGATCTCCAGGACGCTCCCCGAGCCGCTCATGAGAAACTCGCTGGAGAAGAGTGACGCTGTAGAACGGGCAACACCGGTCCGCTGATCCCTGGAAGTTCGCCTGATTCGTCCGCCGCGTGCAGCTTCATCCCGCCGTCTCCTCTGGCCGGATGAAGCCGTTGATACTTCAGAAAAATAGAAAAAACCGATGCCTTGACCCTGGTCAAGAGCTCCAGGACTTAAGGCTGTATCTTCTCGCGGCCGCGTATGAAGCGCTCAGAAGCGCGAGGCGACCGGCATTAACCGTGACAGGCTATGTCACTCAACTTATTGCTTCCGGAAAGACAAACTGGCGTCATGCTTGGTTATCGCGATCGTCTCGATGAAGCCATCTTCCACCTGAGTTCGCTTGCTGACTTAAGCTCACCAGGGTTGCGTGACTTGATCCTCCGGCTCAGTGCAGTCCGCGACAGGACTTGCGACGATCCGGAGGCTTGCGAACAGTGTCCGGTATCATGCCGAAGTAGAATGACCATCTCTGTTCCAGGCGAAGTTGTACATAGACGGAACCACTTCACTGCCATGCAACCATGAATTGCTGAGACTGGGCAGGCTTCCCTGAAGTCAGCGCCTCATGCATGATTCTTCAAAAACGAATCTGCAAGGCTGGACAGTTGCATTCGTGCCTCCAGCTGTTTGATGGAGGTGTCAATGATAAGCCCCGCGTAGCTGAAGGAGCTGAAAGAGATGCGAGCATCGACTTACCTGGGCTTTGGCCTTTCCGCCTTCGTGGTTTTCAGCGCCGGAACCGCTTCGGCGCAGCAGACCATACGAGGCTGTGAAATAAAGCCTCGCACAGGTTGTGCGGGAGCCGATCTGTCTGGCCAAAATCTGTTGAATGCCGACTTGGCCGGCGCCGATTTGTCGAATGCGAACTTATCTGGAGCCGATCTCCGCGGGGCGGATCTGTACCGGGCGGACTTGTCAGGTGCCGATCTTTCGAATGCGAACCTGTCCAATGCGATACTCAATCGCTCTGACTTGTCCGGCGCGAACCTTTCGGGCGCTGATCTTACCGCAGCTCAGATCCGCGCCGCCGATATGGGTCGGGCAAACCTCACCGGCGCCGATCTCAAGCGCATCGAGTTGACTTATACCAACCTGGCAGGTGTCACTTGGGTTGATGGACGCACCTGCGCGGAAGGATCAAGCGGTGATTGCAAGTGATTCAGTAGATTGATCGTAAGCGATGCGAGTGCACCCTTCTTCCCGGAACCGGGTCTGTGAGCGAGATTACGCGCGGGTTCACGGGGCACGGAGGGGGCGATGGAGGATGGCGTCAGGCTTCATCCCAGGCTTGAAGCCAAGGATGAAGACAGGCCGTATCGGCGGGTCGAGGTGATCACGGGACGGCGTCAACGGCGCGTGGGACGGCGCAGGAGAAGGCGCGCATCGTGGCGGAGAGCGCGGTACCGGGCGCCAACATCTCCGAGATCGCGCGGCGGAACGGAGTGAACCGCGGCCTGCTCACGGTCTGGCGCCGGGAGGCAGGTGCCGTCCCGGAAGCGATGCCGGCGCAGACGCCGCTGTTCGTCCCGGTCACCGTGGTCGAGGAGCCTGCGCCCGCTCCTCCGCGGGACCGGCGTCAAGCATCCCGGGAGACGGTGCCGGGCCGGATCGAGATGGATCTGCGCAGCGGGCGGCTGGTGTTCCACGGCGCCGTCGATCCCGGCCTCGCCGCGGCGGTCGTCGCGGCCGCCCGAGGGCGGGGATGATCACGCCGCGTCCCGGCCTCAAGGTCGTGCTCGCCACGCAGCCGATCGATTTCCGCAAAGGGGTCCACGGCCTGGTCGCCCTGGTGGCCGAGGCGCTGAAGGCGGATCCCTACTGCGGCGACGTCTTCGTCTTCCGCTCCAAGCGCAAGGACCGGCTTAAACTTTTGATCTGGGACGGCAGCGGATTGATCCTCGCAACAAAGTGGCTGGAGGACGGCGGATTCCCCTGGCCGCCGGTCCAGGACGGCGCGGTCCGGCTGAGCGCGGTCCAGTTCGCGCTGCTACTCGACGGACTGGAGTGGCGCGCGGCCGCACCGCCACCCGTGAAGACGCCCCGGTGGATGGGCTGAAGGCGTTGATCCGTCTGGGGTGTTGTCGGCTTTTGCGGTATGCTCCGGGGCATGGCCGAGCCTCCCGACCCGCTCTCCGCAGACCCCGCCGAACTGGTCCGGAGCATCCGTGATCTGGAGGCCAGGAACGCGGACCTGCAAGCGCAGGTGAAGACCCTGAAGGCGCTGATCTTCGGGGCGAAGTCGGAGAGGACCGCGGTGATCGACCCGGACCAGGGCGTCCTCGATCTCGGCGACCTCGCCGTCGAGGCGACCCCAGCCGCCAACGACAACGCGGACCGCACGTCCGGTAAGCCGGGGCGACACCCGCGCCGTCCGGCGAACCGGAATGTCGGCGCTCTGCCCCGGCATCTGCCGCGGGTCGAGACGACCATCGAGCCGGAGAGCACCGCGTGCCCGTGCTGCGCCGGGCCGATGCACCGGATCGGCGAGGACGTCGCCGAGGCGTTGGACGTGATCCCGGCCCTTGTGCGCGTCCTGCGCACCATCCGGCCGAAGTATGCCTGCCGATGCTGCCACGGCACCCTGGTCCAGGCCGCCGCCAGGCCGCGCGTGGTGGACGGCGGCATGGCCACCACCGCGCTGGTCGCCCACGTGGTGGTGGCGAAGTTCGCCTGGCACCTGCCGCTGTACCGGCAGGCCCAGATGTTCGCCGGCCAGGGCATCGCGCTGGACCGGACAACGCTGGTGTTCTGGGTCCGCCGGGCGGCGTGGTGGCTGAAGCCTATGGCCCGACAATCAGGATAGGAAGAGCGTCAATCAGGGTCGGAATGGAATGTCGCGGTCGTGACGGAGGGCGGGCGTAGCCTGACCGTAGTCACGACCGCGACACCGACATCCTTTCCTGGAAAAGGACGTCGCTGACGGAAGCGGTGAATGCGGCCAGGATCGAGGATCTTCACGCCAATGAGGAACCGCGATCTTGCCGGGCACACACATCACCGACCGCCAAGTGAGCCTTTACATGAAAAACCGACAAACCAACACTCCCGCCGTCGCTGCGGCCAAAGCCGGGTTCAGCACGTCAACCGCCTACCGCATCGAGCAGGACCCCCGACCACCCTCGCAGAAGATCCTACCCCGCGGCCGGCGCCGCCCGGATCCGCTGGCCGGGATCTGGGACAGCGAGGTGGTGCCGATGCTCAAAGCCGCTCCGGGCCTGCGCTCGATCGCCGTGTTCGCCGAGATGCGCCGGCGGCATCCGGACCTGAGCGAGAAGGTCCGCCGAACGCTGGAGCGCCGCATCCGGGCCTGGCGAGCCGTCAACGGTCCGGACCAGGACGTCATCTTCCGGCAGCATCATGAGCCGGGCAAGATGGGCTTGTCGGACTTCACGGACATGGGCGACGCCGCCGTGTCCGTTGCCGGGCAGCCGCTCGATCACCGTCTCTTCCACTTCCGCCTGGCCTATTCCGGCTGGCAGCACGCCCATGTCATCCTGGGCGGCGAGAGCTTCGTCGCCCTGGCCGAAGGGCTGCAGAACGCGCTCTGGTCGCTCGGCGGGGCGCCGGCGGACCATCGCAGCGACAGCCTGTCGGCGGCGTTCCGCAACCTGGACCGCGATGCCGCCGAGGATCTGACCCGCCGCTATGAGGACCTGTGCCGCCATTACGGCATGGTGCCGAGCCGCAACAACCGCGGCCTCGCCCACGAGAACGGCTCCATCGAGAGCCCGCACGGCCATCTCAAGCGCGCCATCGACGATGCGCTGCTGCTCCGCGGCAGCCGGGACTTCCCCGACCTGCCGGACTACCGCCGCTTCATCGACGAGGTGGTCGGCCAGCAGAACGCCCGCCGGGCCAAGGCGATCGAGGTGGAGCGCGGCACCCTCAAGCCATTGCCGCCCGACAGGACCGCCGACTTCGAGCAGACCCTCGTCCACGTCACCTCCAGTGGCGGCTTCACCCTGCGCAAGGTGTTCTACACCGTGCCCTCCCGGCTGATCGGCCACCGCCTGCGGGTCCACCTGTTCGACGATCGCCTGGACTGCTTCCTGGGCGGCACGCGCGTCCTCACCCTGGCCCGCGGCCGTCCGCGCGGCAACGGCCGGCACGGCCATGTCGTCGATTACCGTCACGTCATCCATGCCCTGCGACGCAAGCCGATGGCCCTGCTCAACCTCGTCTACCGGGACCAGCTGTTCCCCCGCCGGGCCTTCGAGCGCACCTTCGAGGCGCTGCTCGCCGCCGGCAGTGACCGCCAGGCCTGCACCACGGCCGTCGCCCTGCTGTCGCTGGCCCACGAGCGCGGCTGCGAGGCCGAACTGGCCGAAGTCCTCGATGCCGACCTGGAAGCGGGACGGCTGCCCGACCTTCCGGCCCTGCGCGAACGCTTCCAGCGCACCGGGGCGCCGGTCACCGGTGTCGTCGTCGATCTCGTGCCGCTGAGCGTCTACGACGAACTCGTGCATGGAGCCGCGGCATGAGTGCGACCGATCCCATCGACACCGCCCGCCTGTCGCTGGCCCTGGGCGACCTGCGCCTGCCGGCCATCAAGGTGATCTGGCCGGACTTCGCCGACCGGGCCGACAAGGAAGGCTGGCCCGCCGCCCGGTTCCTGGCCGCCCTGACCGAGCACGAGATCGCCGAGCGCTCCCGCCGCCGGATCGAGCGTCATCTCGACGAGGCCAGGCTGCCTCCGGGCAAGACCCTGGAGAGCTTCGAGTTCGAGGCGGTCCCCATGGTCGGCAAGGCCCAGGTGATGGCCCTCGTCGCCGGCGACAGCTGGCTGGAAAAAGGCGCCAACCTGATCCTGTTCGGTCCGGCCGGCGGCGGCAAGTCGCACTTGGCGGCCGCGATCGGCTACGCCCTGGTGGAGAATGGCTGGCGCGTCCTGTTCGCCCGAACCACCGACCTGGTCCAGAAGCTTCAGGTCGCCAGGCGGGATCTGGCTCTGGAGTCCGCCCTCGCCAAGCTGGACAAGTATCACCTCCTGATCCTCGATGACTTCGCCTACGTTGCCAAGGACCAGGCGGAAACAAGCGTCCTGTTTGAACTGATTGGAACCCGGTACGAGCGGCGGTCATTGCTGATCACGGCGAACCAGCCGTTCGGCGACTGGGGCGGCATCTTCCCCAACCAAGCCATGACCCTGGCCGCCATCGACCGGCTCGTCCACCACGCCACCATCTTCGAGATGAACGTGGAGAGCTATCGTCGAAGGGTCGCACTGGAACGAAAACGCGGACCTGGACGGCCGCCGTCCCGAGCGACAATCAACGCGAACTTGATTGACGCTCCACGACAGGACACTTGAAATCCAGCCCGATCAGCGTCAATCATCCTGACGCCGCGACCTTAGGCATTCTTATCCTGATCGCCGCTCTCTCCATCCAGATTGTCGCGCTACATGAAGCCACTGTACGAGCGGCTGCTGCTCTACATCCGATCCCAGGAGCGGGTGTTCTGCGACGAGACGCCGTTGCCCCGGCTGGATCCCGGACGGGGCCGCACCAGGATCTGCCAGCTGTGGGCCCAGGCGGTGGATGACCGCCCCTGGCAGGGACCGGCCCGGCCCGCAGTCGGCTACGTGTTCGCCGAGGGGCGGGACACGGCGGCGATCCAGGACCAGCTGGCGGGCTTCGACGGGCTTCTCCAGGTGGACGGCTATGCGGCCTACAAGGCGCTCGTCCGCCGCCGGAAGCGGGCGACGATCCGGCTCGTCTTCTGCCTGAGCCATGCCCGCCGCAAGTTCGTGGCGGTGTTCAGGACGACCCGGTCGGAGGTGGCGCGGGAGGTGATCGGGCGCATCGGCGAGGTCTACGCCATCGAGGCACGCATCCGCGGCACGACGGCGGAGACCCGCCTGCGGGTCCGGCAGGACCGGTCCCGGCCGATCCTGGAGGCGCTGAAGGTCCGGCTGATGGCGGTGCGGGCGGAGATCTCCGGCCAGTCGAGCCTGGCCAAGGCGATCGCCTACACCCTGGGTCACTGGGACGGGCTGGTCGCCTTCCTCGAGGACGGCCGCATCGAGGTGGACACCAACACCGTGGAGAGACTGATGCGCCCGATCGGGTTGGGCCGCAAGAACGCCCTGTTCGCCGGCTCCGCGGCGGGCGGCCGGGACTGGGCGATCCTCGCCTCGCTGATCAACAGCGCCAGGCTGAACGGCCTCGACCCGTTCTCCTACCTGGCCGACGTGCTGGAGCGCATCGTGTCGGGTGCCGTGAAGGCCAACGACCTCGACCGCCTGCTGCCGTGGGCATGGAAAGCCGAGCGGGACGCCGATGCCGGGACGGTCCGGGCGGCATGACGGCCGAGCCCGCTGCGCAGACCGGGCCGGCGGCGCCCAGGACGATGCTGGACGCGGAGGAGCTCGAAGCGTACCTGCGGGGCCGGGCGGCGCCGGTGTCGCGCCTGGACGGCCTCGACGGCTACCTGACCGCCGTGCTGATCGGGCCGAAGTTCCTCGATCCGCGGATCTGGCTCGGCGACCTGCTGGGCGACCACGCCCTGCTCGCCGCGGAGAGCACTCGGGAACACCGGGCCGTCCAGGCCGTGGCGGACCACCATAACCGCCTGTCGGAGACGATGGCGCAGTTCCCCGGCCTGTACCGGCCGCACCTGGCGCCGCACCACGCAGGAGGGCTGGACCCGATCTTCTGGTCGCTTGGGTTCCTGGTGGCCACCCGGCTGGCGCCGCGCGCGTGGAAGAGCGTGACCAACCCGGGCAAACCGGAACACGCTCCGTTCCAGGCCCTGGGCCCCGTGCTGTTCGGCACGGCGGCCATCGCCGAGGCCGACGTCCCGGCCGTAGCCAAGGCCATCCTGGACTTGCGCGAACACTTCAAGGCCCGCCGCAACAGATCCATGCGGTGATCGCGCAGCCAAAGGCCAAGGGTCCGCTCGCATCGCTTACGATTGATCAGGTGAGGGGGCGAGAGTCCGTTTCCTACATTTGCCGTCCAATGCCAGCGCCGATAGTAACTGGAGCTGGGCGAATCCAGCTATTGTCCTCAAAAGCTACAGCCCGGATCGACCTCAGCGGGAGGCATCCGTGATCATGGGCGTGAGCGCATAGATCGCGAATATCGTCACTCCCAGCAACGTGAGCATGACCCGGAACAGCATGCGCCAGCCCGATCCGGCGCGCTGGAGGCCTAGGAAATGGGTGAGGATCTGGTCGGCCTTGAAGTTGGCAGCCATCAGCACTAGGCCGACACCAAACAGGCCGATGCTGCCCTCGCCGCCGGGTCTACCCGCCAGAAGGGAAAGCGAGGTTAGCGCTATCAGAAGGATCCAGGTGCGTGTCAGGACAGTCATGTCTCACCGCAGCAGATAGACGATGGGGTAAAGCAGCACCCAGATCAGGTCAACCATGTGCCAGAACGCCGCACCGGTTTCCATGTTCTCCAAGCTGTCATGCCAAGTGACGATGCCCAGGATGATCAGGCCCATGACGACGTGCAGTGCATGGAAACCGGTCATCAGGTAGTAGAGTTGGAAAAACATGTCTGTTTCGGGCGTGAAGCCCTGGCCGATCTTATCGGCGTATTCAACGACCTTGATCGCGAGGAACATCCAGCCAAATGCCATGGCGCCCAGCATGGCCGCCCGGTGGCTGCGGTTCGACGCCTTGCGCTGGACGGCGACGGCGACGAGCCAGCCGCTGGTTACGAGGACCATGGTGTTCAGCCCGCCGAGGAGGCCGTCGAGATGGGCCTGCGAGGTGTTGAAGGTGTTGGGATCGAGAGCGCGCGCCGTTGCGAACCCGACGAACAATGCCCCGAAAACCGCCAGTTCGCCCAGGATTAGGATCCACATCATGGGATTGCCGGGCAGGCTGGACAGCGGACCCCAGTCCGCGCCCTCGGCTGGCCCGTTCCGGTCAGGCGAATCGGTGTCTTCGAAGGATGTGATCTGCTCCCGCGGCCAGGTGTCTGGGTTCTCCTCAGGTGACATCGAGCACACGTCCATGATCGTCTATGGTCAGAATGGCTTGCCGCGCCCTGTGGCGAAACGTCACCCTGCTTTTACCCAGATCCTCCTCCGTTCCCCGCTCGAACATCTGGTAGAGGATGCCTTTCCTGAGGTCATCCATGAAGGTTTTGGCTGTCAGCCCCAGGAGAGGAGCAACAGCCTCCGCGTCGAAGACGAGATCCCCGGCCGCGTGCACTTCGGCCACCTTGCTGCCGATAATGCCAATCGGGCTGGTGCGCAGAATTGTCATGTGATGCTCCTCGATAGACATGGGATGGTCTGGGGATCCCTCATTCAGGCGGTCTTCCACTTGATGAATGATAATTCACACCGCTCTTTGGGCTGACCGGAACAATAAACTGGAATTTGATTGGTAGATTTGACCGTAGTCAAATCCCAGGCCGCTATACCTGCTATGAATTCGGCTCCGAAGTTGGTTCAACCGAACCTATCATCGAAGGACAGGAGTCTGGAAATGCCGAGGGTGCTCGAGGGAAAAGTCGCCGTCATCACCGGTGCCAGTACCGGGATAGGCCGGGCAGTTTCCGAGCGTTACCTGGATGCTGGCGCGCGTCTGGTTGTCTTTGCCCGGGACCGGGAAGGGTTGGAGGTGATCCGCGCGTCCGCCCCGGATGCCGTACTCGCTGTCGCCGGCGACGTCACAAAATCTGCCGACCTGCAGAGGTTAGTGGAGGACACCGCTCTACACTACGGCAGTGTCGATATCGTCGTCCCGAACGCCGGTATGGCCAAAGTGGTGTCCTTCGCGGACAGCACGGAGGAGGCGATCCAGGAGCAATTCAGCGTCAACTTCGTAGGCGCCGTGCAGACCGCCCGGCTCTTCCTGCCGCATATCAACCGGGGCGGCTCGATCCTGTTCAACACCAGCTTCCTGACCCAGGTCGGCTTTCCCGGGCTCGCCATCTACAGCGCCAGCAAGGCGGCTCTGAAATCGGTTACCCAGACGCTGGCGGCCGAACTGGCGCCGCAGGGTATCCGCGTCAACGCGATCGCACCCGGCCCGATCGCCACCCCTCTGTGGGGCAAGGTCGGACTTCAGCCGGACACGCTGCAGGCTGTTGCGGAACAGATCAACGCCAGGCTGATGCCCGGCCAGTTCGGCAAGCCCGAGGATATCGCCGAGATGGCCGTCTTCCTGGCCTCCGACGCTGCCCGCAACATCTACGGCCAGGAGATCGTGATCGACGGCGGCTACACCGTCGGATGATCGGCAATAGCGGTCGGTCCCGGCAGCTTCGCAGCCCTGGAGCCGGCCGTCTTAAACATCGATCCTGATCCTCGCCTAGGTTAATATTACGTTAACCAGCCCAGCGTTAACTATCGATTGCAATTTTCTTGTGCAAACCCGTGGCCTTTACAGGCTGCGGGATGCGTTCCGTACCGCCTGAAGAAAGTGACGCCTATGGACACCCCTGTCCGCTTAGAATCGGTCAGCTATACGGCACAGGACGGCGAGGGGCAGTCTGGCCGTAGACCTGCTGCCTGCCGGAAGGTTCGGTGTGTAGAGACCTACTTCGGGATGAGCTTCACAGACAAAGGCAGCCCCGCATATTTCACGGGAGGCCGGTGACATGCCGGACGGATCGCCGACGCTGAAGGCCGAGGCCAAGCCCCAGCTCTATGCCAGCCGAATCAAGGTCTTCCCCAAGTCAGTTTCCGGTTTCTACCGGCGGCTCAAGTGGCAGATGTTGTGGCTTCTCCTGGCCATCTACTACGTGGCGCCGTGGCTTCGCTGGGACCGTGGGCCCGGGGCGCCGGACCAAGCCATCCTGGTCGATGCCGGGCAGGGCCGGCTGTACTTCTTCATGATCGAGATCTGGCCGCAGGAAGTCTATTACCTGACCGGATTGCTGATCATGGCCGCGATCGGCCTGTTCCTCGCGACCTCGCTGGCAGGGCGTGTCTGGTGCGGGTATGCCTGCCCGCAGACGGTGTGGACCGACCTCTTCATCTGGGTCGAGCGCCGGATCGAGGGCGACCGGGCCGAGCGGATCCGTCTCGACAAGGCCCCCTGGACTCTGGCCAAGCTGGCCCGCCGGACCGCCAAGCACACTGCCTGGGTTCTGATCAGCCTCGTGACCGGCGGCGCCTGGGTCATGTACTTCACGGACGCGCCGACGCTCCTGTCCGACGCGCTCAGGTTCGACGTGTCGGTCACGGTCCTGACCTTCGTCGGCCTGTTCACCGCGACGACCTATCTGCTGGCCGGCTGGGCGCGCGAGCAGGTGTGCGCCTATATGTGTCCCTGGCCGCGCATCCAGTCGGCCATGCTCGACGAGCACAGCCTTGTGGTGACCTACCAGGCTTGGCGCGGCGACCGGCGCGGGGCCAAGCGCAAGTCAGAGAGCTGGGACGATCGGACTGTCAAGGGTCTCGGCGACTGCATCGACTGTTCGCAGTGCGTCCAGGTCTGTCCGATGGGGATTGACATCCGGGATGGCTGGAACGGCGACTGCATCAATTGCGGCCTGTGCGTGGACGCCTGCGCACCGATCATGGACACGGTCGGCCGTCCGCGCGGGCTGATCTCCTACGACACGCTCGCCAACTCGGCGGCACGCGCCGAGGATCGGCCCACGCACTGGACCGCCATCCGCCCGCGGACGATCGTCTACGCGCTGATCCTGCTGGTAGTGGGAGCAATCATGGCCGGCACGCTGCTGCTCCGGCCTAGGCTCGACGTCTCGGTCGAGCGAGACCGCGCACCGCTCTACGTCGAGCTTTCCGACGGTGCGATCCGCAACGGCTACACGGTCAAGATCAGCAACATGACCCGCCACGCCCATAACTACGCCTTGAGCGTCACGGGTATCCCGGAGGCTGTCGTGCACGTGGTCGGGCGGGACGAACAGGAGGGACCGGTTGAACTCGAGGTCCGTTCCGACTCCATCGCCACATTCCGCGTCACCATCAGGGCTCCGCGTGACGCGCTTAAGGCCGCTTCCACCGACATAGCCTTCAATCTGGCAGGGCAAACCCCCGGCGAGAAGGCGGTCTACGACAGCGTCTTCCTGGCACCTGAATCGATGCAATGAGCTGCAGTGCGATCGGCAGATATGTGCCCTTCAAGGATGTCCAAGACCGTATCGCGCCGGCTCCAGCATCACCCTGAACAAGAACCGAAGCGGCAGGCCACAAAGAACCAATACTGGCCCGCCGCCCTCCTGGGGGAATGTAAGCAGTGATTGGCTCCTCGATTCTCAAAGACGCGGAACTGTTCCAAGGCCTGGAACCGGACGCACTGGATACGATCTTCAACGCCGGACAGATTCGGCAGATAAAAAAGAGAACACGCATCTTCAACCAGGGAGCGCCCGCCAGAAATTGCCATCTTCTGATCGAGGGCCGGACAAAGATCGTTCAATCTGGCCCCGATGGCGAACAGGTGCTGATCCATCTCGTAGGCCCGGGCGAGATGTACGGCATCGCGGCGGTGTTCCTGAGCACAGGATATCCAGCCGATGCCTTCGCGATCACCGACTGCACGGACCTGCGATGGCCGGCCAGGACGATCAAGGAGCTGATGTTGGCGCATCCGCGTGTCGGCCTCAACGCTCTCGGTATCGTCGCTGCCCGCTACCAGGATGCCCAGCACCGCCTGCGGGAAATAGCTCATCAGTCGGTCGAACGCCGCATCGCGCACGCAGTGTTGCGGCTTGTGCAGTATGCCGGGCGCCGCGTGGGTCACTATATCGAAATCGAGATCCCGCTGCTGCGCCAGGACATGGCTGAACTGGCAGGGACGTCGATGTTCACGGTCAGCCGGGTCCTGAACGATTGGGAGGCCCGGGGCATCGTCGATGCGAGCCGCCGCCGGATCATCGTCCGGCAGTTGCATGCGCTTGTCGCCATTGCGGAGAAGACCGGGGAGCTAAAGTCGCGCCCGAGACTACCTATCGATTATCCTGACTCCCGGCTTCAGTGACTGGTTCCATCCGACAGATTGATTTTGTTGTAGACGTTGTATTTTCCGGAAGGCTTGACCATGGGCAGGCGCTTGACTTCCTCGAACGTCGAGGCGTCGTAAACGATCACGGCGCCATCATTCTCCCACAGGCTGACCAGGACGAAGCGGCCGTCGCGGGTGAACTCGGCATGGGCGAAAGTCTTTCCGGGTTCGGGCTTGAGTGTCGCCACTACCTCCAGCGTGCCCTTGTCGATCACATGCATGACATCTTTGTTCGGGCCGAAGAACACGTCGGCCCAGGCATAGGGGGTGTTCTCGTGGCTGCGCAGGAAGAACCCCGGACCCGCCGTTTCTATCCGCTTGATGACGCTCCAGTCCTTCATGTCGATGATGCTGAGAGATCCTTCCTTCAGGTTCGGCGTCGCCATGACGGGGCGATCCTGCCAGGTCCAGGTAATGCCGGAGCCGAGGTGGGGCAATCCCGGAATGTCGATCGTCGCGATCGGCCGGCCGACATCGAGGTGAACGACCACCGCCTTGCCGGCATCGCGTCCCGATCCCAGCAGGTGGCGGTAGTCCGGGTCGAAGAAGAAGTCGTCGAGCGGCTGGTCAAGGGCGATGCGGCGGGCGCCGAACTTGCCGGGCTCGGCCACTCCCTCGACCATGCCGGTCTCGTAGCTGTGGACGAAGCCGCGGTAGATCGGCTTGGCATCGTCCCGGTAAGCGACCTCCCAGAGCTCCGGGATGTCCTTGAGGGCGACGATGAAGCTGCCGCGGGGACGGGCATCGTAGACGGCGCTGACCCGTGAGGTTGCCTTGCCCGCACGGTCCGTGGTCGGGATCACCTTCAATGGTTTCAGGTCGGCGGCATCCAGGATGACCAGGCTGTGCGGCAGGTAGTTGGCCGCGGCGACGTAGCGTCCGTCGCTGGACAGCGCGATGTTGCGCAGATTGATGCCGGCGCGCACTTCGGCGACGGTCGCCAGGTTGTAGAGGTCGTACTTGGTGATCCAGCCGTCCCGAGATCCGAAGAACACGTAGCGGCCGTTCGCCGAAAACTTCGGGCCGCCATGCAGGGCGAAGCGGCTGGGGAAGCGGTGGATCGGCTCGAACCGGTCGCCGTCGAGGATGGTGACGTGGTGGTCGCCGCTCTCGACGACGACGAACAGGTTCAGCGGGTCCGCCGAGAAGACCGGCTTGTTTGGCAAAGCCGCTTTGGCGGCATCGAAGGCGCGTGACGCCTCGATGTCGGCCAGGGTCCAATCGGGCAGGGATGGAAGCGGCGTATAGACCAGTTCCGCCAGGGCGGTGATCTGTTCCGCGCTCAGCCGGTCGGCAAAGCCTGGCATCTGGGTGGCGGCCCGGCCCTGGGCTATGATATCCTCGGCCGCTTTCTTGCCGAGTCGGCCGAGATTTTCCGGCAGGAGGGCAGGTCCCTGGCCGCCCAGCCGCCCAGCGCCGTGACACGAGGAGCAGTGCTCCTGGTAGAGGGCAGCCGCATGATTGTCGGCCTGCCGCTCCCGTAAGACGGGAGCAGGGGTCTGTTCCGCAGCGTGGAGCGGTCCGCCGGTTCCGACCAGAAGCGCCGCGATGGCGCAGAGACTAATTCGCCGCGACTTCATGGGACTTCCTGCTCCGGTAGGGTGTCAGCTGTACGCGGGGCTGGCTGTCCGTGACCCCGATTTCTTGATCGGTAAGATAGCATCCGGGGTCCTCGGCCCAGGCATTGCCGGTGAGCTGAAGCGCCCTGACCCGTGTGTTGCCGCCGCAGATCTTGAGGTGCCGGCAAGAGGCGCAGCGCCCTTCCACCGGACGAGATGCCGCCTTCAATCCGGCCATGATCGGGTCGGATACGTCCGGCCAGATTTCCGAGAACGGCCGGTCGCGGACATTGCCGAGATTGTAGTGCCACCAAAAGGTGTCGGGATGGACGTTGCCGAGATTGTCGATGTTGGCGACGTTGACACCAGACGAGTTCCCGCCCCACTGCACGAGTTTGGCACGCAGGTGATCCAGCCGCTCCGGGAAGCGCTCGGCCGCCCACATCAGTAGATAAACGCCGTCGGCATCATTGTTACCGGTGACGAACTCTTTTCCGTCACCGCTTTCGACGCTGCGCCAAGCTCTCTCGAACAGCAAGTCCATGGCCGCCCGGGTCATCCCGAAATGGGCGTCATCCGTGCGATGCTTGTTGCCGCGGCCGGCGTAGTTCAGGTGCGACAGGTAGAATTTGTCGGCACCCTCCCGGTCCATCAGATCCAGCACGGCGGGCAGTTCATGGAAATTGTCCTGGGTCAGGGTGAAGCGCAGGCCGACCTTGATGCCGTTCTCGAGGCATAGACGGATGCCGCGCAACGAGGCGTCGAACGCACCGTCGCGCCGGCGGAACCGGTCGTGCGTCGGCCCGATCCCGTCGAGGCTGATGCCGACATAGTTGTAGCCGACCTCGGCTATGGAGGCGATGTTGGTCTCGTCGATCGGCGTGCCGTTGGTGGAGAGGCCGACATAGAAGCCCATGGACTTGGCGCGGCGCGAGACCTCGAAGATGTCGGGGCGCAGCAGGGGCTCGCCGCCGGACAGGATGAGTACCGGAACCCGGAAGTGCTTGAGGTCGTCCATGACCTTGAAGACCTCGGCCGTGCTCAGTTCGCCCGGAAAATCGACGTCCGTCGAGATCGAGTAGCAGTGCTTGCAGCGCAGGTTGCAGCGTCGGATCAGGTTCCAGATCACGACCGGGCCGGGCGGGTTCCGCTTCGGGCGAACCGGCGTCGGGTCCAGGATTTCGTGCATGCACTGGGTGATTCGCAGCAAGGGGAGATCTCCTATCCGACGATCCGCAATCCGGTCTTCTTGAGGATGCGCGTGCTGTAGAGAATGGAATGGCCGCGGTCGGCAGGGCCGATCAAGTCTGCGATCGCCGCCACCTTGTCCTCGACTTCGGCCCGTGTGCGGCCATGGACCATGGCGAAGAGGTTGAAGGGCCACATCGGCAGGTGGCGGGGTCGGTGGTAGGCGTGGCTGACGAAATCCAGGGCGCCGACCCGGCGGCCGATCGCACTGACAGCGTCGTCCGGCACATCCCAGACTGACATGCCGTTGGCGCGGTAGCCCAGGGCATAGTGGTTCGGCACGACGCCGATCCGGCGGATGATCCCGGCACTCAGCATCCGGTTCAGCCGGCGAATCACGTCCTCGGCTGGAATGCCGAGTTCGCCTGCTAGGTGATGATAAGGCTGTTCGACAAGCGGCAGTCCGGCCTGAGTCGCTTGGATCAGACGCCGGTCAAGGGCATCGATGGGCGGATCGTCGCTCATGCCTCAAACCTCAGGCCGACGAAGAATTCCTCCAACTTGCGCATGTCGTGGACCACCAGTCCGGTTTCGGAAGATATCTCGGCGAGCATGCGGTCGATGTCGCCGGGCCGCTCCGTAGCAAGGACGAACCACATGTTCAGTTCGTGATCGCGCTCGTAATTGTGCGCCACTTCCGCATGGGCGTTGACCAGAGCCGCCACTTCGTCGAAGCGTCCGGGCGGCGCTGCCAGTGCTGCCAGCGTCAGGCCGCCGCCCAGCCGTTCGGCGTGGTACATCGGTCCGAACCGGGACAACACGCCCGTCTCCAGCATGTCCTCGATGCGGCTGATCAGATCTCGCTCCCCGATGCCCAGGGTTTGGGCCGCATCGAGGAACGGGCGCTCGGAAACTGGAAAGCCGCCCTGCAGATTATTGATGATGCGGCGATCGAGATCGTCCATCAGGCAGCCTCCGGGGTCCGGGAAAGGGTGGCGCCTCGCTGCTTGAAGCGCCGGCGGCTGAACAACATCGTGTGTTGGACCCCGGCAAGGCCGGGCAGGGCGCGAATGGTGGCCACTTGCTCCACGACGGTGTTGCGGTCGCGTCCATGGATCATGCAGAACAGATTGTAGGGCCAGTCCGGCAGGCGGCGCGGGCGCCGGTAGCAGAGGGTGACGAAGGGCAGGGTGGCCAGCCTGGCACCGACCTCATCGACCGAGTGGTCCGGAACGTTCCAGACCACCATGGCATTGGCCCGGTAACCCAGTTCGTGGTGACGGACGATAAGGCCGCACCGTTTGATCACGCCGCAGACGAGAAGCCATCGGAGCTCGCTGAGCAACTCCGCTTCCGTGATGCCGAGTCGAGCTGACGGCTGGGCGAAGGGGCGGGGAACCAGGGGCAGCCCATCCTGTAAGGCCGCAAGTATATGACGATCCTGATCCGTCACACGCACTGCCCAACCACCTGCCGGGTCCATCTTCTTTGATTTTCTCTGGTTCCTCGCGCTATCGCGAGACAGCGAAAAACCAAGATCGATGTGGTACGCAGCCTCCAGCGGCAGGTTGAGCACCGCGTACCCGGTTTCCCGCTCGATCTCTCGCAGAGTCTGCTGCAGTGCCTGCGCATCCGCCGCCGCGACGACGAACCAGAGGTTCAGCCGGTGCTCGCGCTCGTAGTTGTGGTTGACCTCCGGCCGGGCGCTGACCCTGGCCGCCACCGCAGCCAAATCGCCATCTGGAACGGCCATGGCCGCCAGGGTGCTGGCGCCCGCCATATTGGGCCGGATGACGAGCCCGACGCGACTCAGCACGCCAGTTTCACGCAGCCGATCAAGTGCCTCCAGAACGTCACCCTCGCGGCTCCCTGTCGCGTCGGCCATGACCTGATAGGGATGCTCAACCAGGGGCAGATCGCGCTGGAATGCGTCCAGCAGACGGCGCTCGAGTGGTCGTAGCGGCACGTCGCAAATATTGTCCAGATCCATGGCTTAGTACCCGATGCGGTGGGCGCGGGCGGTCATGAAGATGCCGCTGGGCTTGTCCGCCGGCAGGGAGCCGAGCAGCGTGAAGCTGCGGGTATCGTAGACATCAACCCGATCGGCATCGCGCACCGATACCCAGACCTGCTCGCCGCGCGGAGTGAACTCCAGGTGAAGCACCCCCGGGCCGGGTTTGATGCTGTGCACCACTTCCAGGCTGGCCGCGTCGATCACCTGGACCGTGTCGTTGTGGGGATAAGCGAAGTTGACCCAGATCTGCCGGCCGTCTGGCCGGGACACGGCGAAGACCGGCTGGCCGTGGACCGGGATCCGGCCGATTTCCTGCCAATCCTTGTCCATGTCAACGACCAGGATTTCGTGCCGACCGACGGCGGGGAGGAAGGCATTTTTCCCTGCAATCGCGACACCCTCGAGGTGCGGCATCTTGTAGACGGGCAGGGGGTCCTCGCCGCGACCGTAACCGTCGAGAATGCGCCGTACGCCCTTCTCGGGATGCCATAGATCGAGCAGCGCCAGCCCGTCCTCGCCGAACAGACCCGCCACGTAGTAGCGGCCATCCGGCGTGATCAGGGCGTCGTAGGGATTCTGCCCCACATTCGGGTATTTCGTGATTTCCGGGACTGCCGGATCGCTCATGTCCACCAGCCAAATCTCCCCCAGATCGTACAGGCTGAACACGAATCGCTGGTCCGGGGCATCGACCAGGCCGACCACCTTGGATCCGGTCGGAATGTCGGCCAGCGGCTCCAGCGTTCCGGCATCGAATACCCGCACGCCACCCGGCTCGTAATTGGAAACGGCAACCAGCCTTCCATCCTGAGAGATCGCACCGCCGATGCTGTTGCCGGCCTGAACCACGCGGTTTTCCAGGTTTCCGGTAAGCAGATCAACCTTGCTGAGGCCGCCATCACGCCCGAAGACGTAGGCGTACCGCGCATCGCGCGAGAATACGGCCGAGGCATGACTGAGGTCACCAAGCTCGGGAACGCTCGCGAGTTTCGTACGGAGACTTGAATCGATGACCTGGACACGACCCGCGGCGCGCTCCACGACGATGCCGAGATCGCCGGTTCCGCGCTGATCCGCAGCCGTAGCGTATACTGGAACGGCCAGGAGGATGGCTCCCATCAGGACGCCTAAATGCTTCATTTCAATCCCTCGCGCAGTCGATCAACCAGCCATCGGGCCTCTTCCGGCTGCAATTCGAAGCGCCACGGCGGCATTGGTTTTCCGGGCACGCCGTCGAGGATGATCCCGACCAATGTCGGTTTGTCTTTGCCCGCCAGGGTGTCGGGTAGCAGGGGCGGGCCCAGGCCGCCCTTCATGGTCAGTCCATGACAGGAGCCGCAGTCATGCCTGAGAAGCGTCATCAGCTCGACTTGACGGGCAGGTGTCGGGCGCTCGGCGCCCGACACCACACTGGACGCTAACAGCGCCGAGGAAACCATCACGAGAAGAGCCGATTTAGGCTGAAAAAATCGGAAATACCGGAATTTACCCACGGCTCACCTTTGGTCGGGGCAGCCGGCGGGCGATGCCGCCCGCCGGAGGAGGTCAGGTTCAGTAGACGTCCTTCTGGGTATTGTAGACGTTGAACTTGCCGGTCGGCGTGACCAGCCTCGGGTCCTTGATGACGTGCTTCAGCTTGCGCGTCTTATCATCGACTATGACGATGGCCGACTGCTGGTCCTTGGCGTTCCAGACCGAGAACCAGACCTCGGTGCCGTCCTTGTTGTACTCCGGCTGCACGACCCGGCGCATGCCCTCGGTGATGCCGGACCACTCGCCGATCGGCAGCACCTCGTATCCCTTGTCGAGGTTGTCGATGTCGAACACAGCCACGCTAGCGGCGATCTCGGCTTCGGGATTGAGAGGAGTGTCAACCCAAAGGTTCTTGGACTTGGGATGGGTCTTGATGAACAGCGAGCCGCCGCCCTGGCCCTCCAACTCCTGCACCACTTTCCAGGCCTGGTCGGGGTGCTTTTCCGGATCGGTGCCGATCAGGCTGATCGCCTCGCTGCCGAGATGGCTGGTTGACCACACCGGGCCGAACTTGGGATGGACGAAATTGGCGCCGCGGCCGGGATGCGGCGTCGTGCTGGTCTCGACCAGGGACACGAGCTTGTTTTCCTTGGTGTCGATCACGCCGACCTTGTTGCGGGCGTTGGCCGCGACCAGGAAGTACCGGCCGGTGCGGTCGAATCCGCCGTCGTGGAGGAAGCGTTCGGCCTCGATGTTGGTGATCTTGAGGTTGGTCAGGTCGTCGTAGTTGACGACCATGATCTTGCCCGTTTCCTTGACGTTGACGATGAAGCTCGGGTTGTGGTGCGACGCCACGATCGCGGCGACCCGCGGCTCGGGATGGTAGTCCTGGGTATCGACGATCATGCCCCGGGTCGAGGTGATCTTCATCGGCTCGAGGGTGTCGCCGTTCATGATCACGAACTGCGGCGGCCAGTAGGCGCCGGCGATCGCGTACTTGTCCTCGAACCCCTTGAACTTGGAGGTTTCGACCGAGCGCGCCTCGAGGCCGATCTTGACTTCGGCGACGGTGTCCGGCTTCTCCATCCAGAGGTCGATCAGGTTGATTTTGCCGTCGCGGCCGATCACGAAGAGATAGCGGCCCGACGCCGAAATACGCGAGATGTGCACAGCGTAGCCGGTCGGCAGAACGCTGACGATCTTGTAGGATCCGCCGTCGATCAGGGCGATCTCGCCGGTGTCGCGGAGCGTCACCGAGAACAGGTTCTCGACGTTGATGTCGTTCATCTTGCGGGTCGGCCGCTGGTCCGGTGGAACCAGAACCTTCCAGGTCTCCCGCATCTCCTTCATGCCGAACTCGGGCGGCGTCGGAGGATCGTTGAGCAGGTATTTCGCCATCAGCTCGACGTCTTCCTTCGAGAGATCTCCCGAGGTGCCCCAGTTCGGCATGCCGCCCGGCGAGCCGTAGGTGATGAAATCGCGCAGGTAATCGAAGCCCAGTTCACGCGTCAGGTCGGGTGTCAGCGCCTTGCCGGTTGCTCCGCCGCGCAGCACGCCGTGGCACCCGGCGCAGCGCTCGAAGTAGATTTTCTTGGCTTTCTCGAATTCCGCCTGACTGAGCTGCGGCACGCCGGGCTTCGCCCCGGGCTGCTCGGTGGGGATGTCCGACAGGATATTGTGTTCCGGCTGGTACTGGTCACCCGGCTGGGTCCTGTGGACATCTTCAGGCTTCGGCTTCTCCGCCGTATTGGATCCCTGCACCGGCTCATCGACAGAATGCTGTCTGTCCTGCTGCTGTTGCGCCATGAGGCCAGTCGGCCCGAGCGCGATTATCGTGGTGACTGCCGCTCCGGCCATAAGCTGCCTGACCATGGTCTGCATCCTCTATCCTCCCGATAAGGTTCGAGCGGTCTGAGTAGAGCACAAATTTTCGAGGGGGAACTTGCTCGGGAGCAAGGTATGTAAGGGAAAAAACGCCCAGAATGCTTTTTGGGAAAAGAAACAGGATCAACCGATTTCTCCGTAAATTCGGAGCGTACTTTCGGCCATTCACAGGCTGCTGCAAATGAACGTGAAAGCCGGTATTGCTTTGCTCCAGATATCCGCAATTGCGAGGACGCTCCCGCTGCTATCCACGCTCCCGCTGCTGCTTCTGCTTCTGGGGTTTATCTTTGTCGGTTCAGCTGTCCAGGCGGCTGAACCTCGCGTGAGCGAACTGGTGCATGTGTTTGCCGACGCGGACGGTTTCGGCGAAAGGATGCCGCAGATCCCTGTGTATCCGGCCTACCGGAATGGCTCGATAGCGGGTTATGTCTTTTTCAGCGCCGACATTATGGACAGTGCCGGCTACTCGGCCAAGCCGATGAATGTCGCGATCGGGATCGACCTGCAGGGGCGGATTGTCGGAGCCCATCTGGTCGAGCATCATGAGCCGATCCTGATCCTCGGAATCACCGACGAGCACCTCCGAGCCTTCGTGGCGCAGTACCGCAATGCGGACATCCGGGAAGCGGTCAAGCTCCGCTCCGTCTCGGGATCGGACAGCGTCTCACGGGTAGTCGATGGCATCAGCGGCGCCACGGTAACGTCCCTGACGCTGAACAGCCTGATCGTCGGAACGAGCCGCATCGTGGCGGACGCGCTCGGACTGCTCGGGGACCATAGACCTGGTTCCGCGGCGGCGCTTCGGGATGAGTTCCAATCGGCCAGCTGGGCCGACCTGCGCACCGACGGCTCAATCGCCGAGCTGGCGCTCACCACCGGCGTCGTGCGTGAAGCCTTTCGCCGGCAGGGAGCCGAGAACCTGCCCGGCCTGGACGGTCCGGCGGAGAGCAACTTCATCACGCTCTATGCCGGACTGGCATCGCCGGCCCGCATCGGTCGCAATCTCCTCGGCGACCGTGTTTACGCGGACCTGATCACCAATCTCGGTGCCGGAAGTTCCCTGATCTTCGTCGGTGCTACCGGCCTCTATTCCTTCAAGGGAACCGAGTACCGGCGGAGTGGCGTGTTCGAGCGGTTGCAGATCGTCCAGGGCAGCAGGACCTTCACGCTGTCTCCCGATCAGCAGCGCATCATCGAGAAAATGCCGCTGCAGGGTGCGCCGGAGTTCCGCGAAACGGCCCTGTTCGTGATGCCCGAGGACAGCGGCTTCGATCCCGCAGCCCCCTGGCGCCTTGAGCTGCTGGTGACTCGAACCTCCCCCGATCGTGGAACCGTCTTGGAGGTGTTCAACCTGCCATATGATCTGCCTGCGCGCTATCTACCGGCTCCAGCGCAGCCGACAGTGGCGCAGGCCGATTTGGTCAGCGTCGATTGGCGCGAGGTCTGGTGGAGCCGCCGGGGAGATATCGGGATCCTGGCCTCCATTCTTGTTACGCTGACCGGGATCCTGGTATTCCAGGACGCGCTCGCCAAGCGCCCGCTGCTGTGGAACCGCCTGCGCATCGTGATGCTCACGATCACGTTGGTCTGGATCGGCTGGTACGCCCACGCCCAGCTGTCGGTGATCAATGTCCTGACCTTCACCAATGCCCTGCGCACCGAATTCGACTGGACGTTCTTCCTGCTCGATCCGCTGCTGTTTATCCTCTGGAGCTTCGTCGCGGTGGCGCTGCTGTTCTGGGCGCGCGGCGTGTTCTGCGGCTGGCTCTGCCCGTTCGGGGCGCTGCAGGAACTGACCAACCGGGCGGCCCGGGCGCTGCGGGTACCGCAGGTCCGGGTTCCCTTCGGGCTGCACGAGCGGCTCTGGCCGATCAAGTACATCCTGTTCATCTCGCTGTTCGCCGTCTCCCTCACGTCGATGGAGCGTGCCGCCGTCTACGCGGAGGTCGAGCCGTTCAAGACGGCGATCACACTGCGGTTCATGCGCGACTGGGTTTGGGTGGCTTATCCCGTGGCCCTCCTGACCGCCGGCCTGTTCATCGAGCGCTTCTACTGCCGCTATCTCTGCGCCCTCGGAGCTGCCCTGGCGATCCCGGCCCGGCTGCGCATGTTCCGATGGCTGAAACGGCATCCCCAGTGCGGCCGGGAATGCCGGATCTGCGAGCAGCGTTGCCCGGTCGAGGCGATCCACCCGACCGGGGAGATCAATCCCAACGAATGCATCTACTGCCTGAAATGCCAGACCCTCTACTACGACACCCATACTTGCCCGCCCATGATCATCCGGCGCAGACGGCGCGAGAGCAGGGCAGGCGCCGGGGCGGCGCGCGGCGTCGCTTCCGGTGAAAATCCCGCAAAGGCGACCCAGGATACTGCGGAGGTGAAGCCATGACCCCGGTTTCGGACACGACCAGAGGGGACGTGATGCCACGGCGCCGTGTTCTTCAGCTCCTCGGCGCCGCGGCCGGCTGCCTGCTTGTTCCCCAGTCTGTCGCCAGCGGTGCGGATGCCGGCATTCTGCGCCATGAATGGACAGGCACTGCCCTGGGGGCGGTGGCGAACATCACCCTTTTCCATCCCGATCCTGCAGAGGCCCGGTCGATCATCGGGGCCTGTCTTACCGAGATCGATCGTCTTGAGAGTGAGTTCAGCCTGTTCCGGCCGGGCTCTGCCCTGTGCCGGCTGAACCGTGACGGCGAACTGCTCAGACCCAGCCTGGATATGCGCCGGCTGTTGACCGAAGCGGCGCGATTCGGCGACCTCAGCGACGGACGTTTCGACGTGACGGTCCAGCCGCTCTGGCGATTGCTGGCGACGCACAGGGAGGCGGGGACCGTACCTCGGCGTGAGGATCTTCGGGCAGCATTGGCTTTAATCGATTATCACCGGATCGAAATCACTTCCCGGCGGATCCGCTTCGGTCAGCCCGGCATGGGGGTAACCTTGAACGGCATAGCCCAGGGTTATGTGACCGACCGGGTGGCCGAGCTTCTCCGCGCCAGAGGCATCGAGCATGTCCTGCTGGACCTCGGCGAGATGAGAGCCCTGGGGCCCAAGCCGGACGGCCGGCCGTGGCGCATCGGCGTGCGTGATCCCGGTAAGTCGGACCATGTGCTGCGGGAATTCGATGTCATCAACCGGGCGGTTGCTACATCGGCTGGAAGCGCCGACCTCAACATCCTCGACCCCCGGAAAGGAAAGGGAGGAGCGCTATACTCCAGCGTCACAGTCGTGATCGGGAGTGCGACAGCGGCCGATGCCCTGTCAACCGCCTTATGCTTGACGCCGCAGGACGAAGTGGAGGTGCTGGTGGCAAAAGTCGGCCCTGCCACGGTACTGCTGGCCGGCAATGACTGGATACGCCTCGTGGAACATGGCCCGGGTATTCATTGACGGACAGACATTTGGTCGGGGTGTCGGGAGAGCATCGCATCTGTTGGATCAATAGTTTCGAACTTCCTGTTGATTCGGACAGCAAGATAACGGGAGGAGAGCGAGTCATGAGACACCGGGATTGCTTGGTAGGGAATGTCCGCCGACTGATCAGCCCTGCCTGCGCCGGGAAGGGCTACACGGTTGCCGAGGGTGTTCACATCGACGAAGGAGTCAAGGCCGATCTGCTCGTCATAAACGGTGCCGACCCTGTGCTGGCCGTCGTTATTGCCGAGCACATAGATATGGCGGCGCTAGCTGATCTCAGGACTACTCTTCCTCGCATCACGGCGCATCCCCTGGAGCCTCACCTTCACCTCATGGTTCCGCAGGCCGATTTATCGCGAGAGAGTTCAGGATCTCCGGGTTGGTCGTCGCTGAACCAGTATGCCAGCGCTCGAAGCAAGCGGCCCATCAGAGTCGATGTTCTCGGAACGACACTCGGACTGGACGAGGTTTATGCCGGTTTAGCCGATAATCTGCCGCCGTCCCAATACTACCGACTGGTGGTTGGGTTCGGACTCCTGAGTGAAGACAATCCCAGCTTGGCGGATCTGACCGAGGGCATAGAAAAGATGCTGGATACGGCACGCGACAGCGGAATGATGGCGCCCGGCTCAGAGAGGCTCGTCTTTCTGCGCTGGCATCTGGAGCATCCATCGACCGGAATCATCATCGAAAGGTTAGTTCTGCCAAGTACTTCCGAACAGAACTGACGGCAGGCAGCATCTCCGGAGATGATCCGACCGGCATGTGGAGCTTGGATATGTCATTGGAACGGCGGATCTGGCACCCTGCTTGCGCTCAAGGCTCGAACCTATGGAAGCTGCAGGGCGATTTCGGTCGCGATGCTTTCCGCTATCAGCGCCGTTACCCTTTTGTCGGCGCCCACGGCTCCAGTATACCGCACCCGGGCACCTGGCCGGGATCCAGTCCGGTTTTCCCATGCCTCGATCCAGCCAGGGATATCGAGGGAGGAGTGCAGCCCGTCAGCCGCGAAGAAACCCGCTAGGGCTACTGGCGGTCCTTCCGTAGGAAGGTCGCGCAGCCAGTCCTCAATCCTGGGTGCCTCGTCGATGAAGGCACACTCGATAGAGAGGAACTCCGACCGGCGCCTGATCTCGCCCGCGTGGCGACGGGTGATTTCGGCGGATGCGGAGCTTTTCGGCGAGCCGTGGCCGATCACCATCAGTCGCGTACCCAACGGCTCCCAGCCGGCTGCGTGACATGTTTCCAGAGTTCTGAGCCTCAGGATCTCCGCCATGCCGGGATGCATGCCGATCGGCGTCCGGTAGATCAGGAGACTGCCGTCGCGAGAGGTTCGGGGTCCCTGGAGCCCCAGCGTCTTCGGGATGACGGTGCGCGTGTAGTAGCCGTCGCACATGAACAGGGGGATGACATGGATCGTCCGCGCACGCATCGCCTCCAGCTGGTCGCGGGGATCCTCTCCCGCCATCAGGAAGGCGACGCGGGCTTCCGCGAAACGCCCGCTAGCCATCAGGCGGTCAGCGTGGCCGCAGGCGGAGACGAGAGGGCCAGGGCTGTGCTCCGATCCATGACCGATGATCAGGATGCTGGGTTGCTGTTCCATGGAGCATGCCCCCTTGCTACACTTAAATTCATTGCCGCATAGTTTTCGATAGAGCTTTGTTGCGCCAAGGCGGTGTTGTCTTCGGCAAGATTTGCGGGGCATGCGAGGCTGACCACCTTCCCGATGACGAACAGCGCCCGCCCGGTCCGGTGCTGCGCGGCCGCAAGCTCTCCGATCGTCGCCAGCGAAGCGGTCAGGTTTGTCTGGCTGGGCAGGGTACCGTCGCAGATCATCGCCACGGGGGTTGATCCCGGCAATCCCGCCCCGATCAGCCGGTCCGCGATGCCCCTGATGTTCGCAAGACCCATGTAGACGGCCAGGGTGGTGTTGGGATCCGCCAGGCCCCGCCAGTCGTGGTCCAATTCGTCGTTCTGGCAGTGGCCGGTGATGAACCGGACACCGGTGGCGAGCCCTCTGTGGGTCAGCGGGATCCCGAGCGAACTGGCGCAGGCCGAGGCTGCCGTGATGCCCGGCACGACCTCGCAAATGATCCCGTGCCGCGCCAAATACTCCACCTCTTCGCCGCCGCGGCCGAAGATGAACGGATCACCGCCCTTGAGACGCACGACACGCCGGCCGGACCGCGCCAGGTCCACCAGCATCTCATTGATCCTGTCCTGGGAAAACGGGTGATGCCCCGGGGTCTTGCCCACGTCGATCAGCGCCGCATGGCTCGGTATGCCGTCGAGAATGGCCCGGGATACCAGCCGGTCATGCACGACGACTTCCGCATCGTGGATCAGGCGCCATGCTTTGACCGTAAGCAGGTCTGGATCTCCCGGTCCGGCACCGACCAGATGAATGCACGGCGCCGCTGCTGCTCCAACTGCCATTCAACATCTCCACCGGACGACATATACCTGCGTTCAATCTCAACGGGCCTTGGTCGGATCGCCGTACTGGATCGCCTGGCCTCCCGGAGAGGTCTCGATCCCAAACCGGTCGGCCGCCTGCCGAAGCGCATCCCGGTCCTTCTGTATCCCGACCAGGCTGGTGATCGCGAAGGTGGCGAGTTCGCGGTCCGGCGTGTGCGAGGCCTGGGTCTGGTACAGGTCAACCAGGCGGTCGTGAAGGCGCAGCTGGGCCTCGACATAGCCCTTGCCGAACTCTTCGCCGCTCTTGCTGGACAGCGCCTGGACGGCTTGCTGGGCCATGCCCTCGCGGGCGTTCTCAGGGTTGCTGACAGCACCCGCAGCGCCGAAGGCATCGGTGCGTTCGGGCTGCAGCTGATCGGCTGGCGGCAGAGTGCGGGTATCGGTCAGGCGCGTCAGGTCGCCGGTTAGCTTGACGTGGGTTTCCGCGATTCGCTGGGCAAGCGAACGAAGCTCGCCGTCCGGCGCCTTCTCCGCCGCGAGGCGCCCCAGTTCAACCTGACCCTGGCTGGCCGCGGTCGCTTGCCTGAGGAACAGGGCGTCCTCGCGCGGGAGTGACTGGCCCTGCTGCGGCGGAACCCGCGGGTCGGGGTCGGGCTTGATGTTGGCCTGGGACCAGGCCGGCCCGGAGAGCGCGGTGAGGCCGAGCAGGGCTAAAGTAATGATTTTGCGCATGATGACTCCTCCGGGGCCTGTCACCCCGTCAGCTGGCGGTAGATTGCGGGCAGCGCCGCGGGAAGACGGGCGACATGCGGGAAGATGGCGTAGGATCCCGGCCCGAAGATGTAGGGCAGGTAATCACGGCCCTGGGCATCCACGGTGACGCCGAACAGTCGGAGACCGGCGCGCCGTGCCTCCTGGACGGCCACGCGGGTGTCCTCGATGGCGTAGCGGCCCTCGTAGTGGTCGATGTCGTTCGGCTTGCCGTCGGTCAGGACCAGCAGCAGCCGGTGCGAGTGCGGCCGCCTGTCCAGCAGTGCCGTGGCGTGGCGGATCGCGGTCCCCATGCGGGTGTAGCTGCCGGGCTTCAGCGCCTGGATGCGGCGGACCACGCGCGCACCGAGGTGCTCCTCGAAATCCTTGACGGTCCTGATATCGACGCGCTGGCGCCGGTGGGACGTGAAGGTCAGGATTGCGTGCTCGTCACCGCAGGCGGAAAGACCGTGCGTCAGCGCCAGCAGCGCCTCTTTCTCGACGTCGAGGACCCGGCGCTCCTCAACGTAAGAATCGGTGGACAGGGAGACATCCACCAGGACACAGACCGAGAGGTCGCGGGCGACGTTGCGCACGGCCGTGTAGACCCGCTCCGAGCCGATGCCGCCGGCCCGCCGGTCGGCGACCGAGCGGACCAGGGCCGAAAGATCCAGATCGTCGCCATCGGGTTGGCCGGTCATCACCTGCCGGCGCGGGCGCATCGCCTCGAACTGGCGGCGCACCAGGCGGATACGGCGCAGCGCATCCTCATCGGGTCGCCACTCGTTACCTTCCAAAGATGCTGGTTCGGCGATCACCCGGCAGTGGTGGAGATGATGGCGGCGACGTTTCCAGTCCCACTCCGGATATGTGAACTCGGCCCGGATCGGTTCGATATCAACCTCGCCGGCACTCAGATCCAGGTCCAGCTTCAGCCGCGTCGAGACCTTGCGCTCGTGCTGCCCGAGGGCGATCTCATCGAGATCCTCGGCTGCCTTCTTTGCATCTTCTTCGTCGTCCTCCTCCGTCTTGCGGTTCAGGTTGACCATCTCCGCAAGGCCCAGGATCTTCTCGAAGCGGTTCAGCATCAGCGGGTCGTCGCGTCGGGTTTGGTCGTTCTCCCGGCGCGATGCTTTGCGGCGCTTGCCGTCACCCTCGGATCCGGCGCCGCCGTCCTCGTCACCCTCTGCCGGTGCGGTTCCCGGCCGGGGTTCGATGATCTCGCCCCACAGCGGGACCGGCAGGAACGGGTGGTATCCCACCTTTGCCCGGAAACGGTCGAGCGAGGCTGTTGCGTCCATCACTGCGGCCAGCATCTCGGGATCCGGGCTGGCGTCGCCACCAATCAACTTAATGACCAGAGCTTCCACGGCCGCTTCCTGCCCGGACAGGCTGCGGCTGGGCCTGGCCATGAGGAGTACCCGGCAGAGGCGCTGGTGAAGCGCACGCAGGCCCGGCCACTGAGCGATTGCAAGCTCTGTCGTTCGACGGGCGGCGCGCAATCGCGCGAGGTCGGCCTGCAGTGCATCAGGTGGAACGTCTGGCGCAGCCTCGGCATGGGCAAAGAAGGCGGCGAGCCACTCGAAGAGTGCTGCGTTGTCCGCGCGGTCGGGGAAGACGTCGATACGATCCGGGAGCTGGAGCGTGGCGCCGTCGTAGCGGGCGCGTTCCACTTTCTCGGTGCCCAGGCCGAGCCTCTGGATGAGGCCCAGGCGATGCTCTGAGACCTCCGCCGCACCACCGGCGAGGCGGACCGCACCGGGGCCGCCCAGTGCACGGAACAGCACGCCGAGCTGGGTGCGCATCTCTTCCAGGCGAATGGCCGCCTCGGGATGGCGTTGGTATGACGAGACACTGCCCACCAGACGGTGCCATATGCCGCCGACGAACTCTTCCGGCTCCCAGAACGATGCCATGAAGCACTCCTCAGCCCAACGTGAGCTCAACGACCCTCAACAGGGCTTTCTTGACTTCCGGGTCGTCGGTCAGCGGCTCGATCATGGCGGCCAGGATGGCCTCCTCAGACTTCATGCCGGAGTGGATCAGCGTCGCGCAATAGACAAGCAGGCGGGTCGAGACCCCTTCCTCGAGATCCTGCCCCTTGAGATCCCGGAACGCGTTGCCGAGGCGAACCAGCGGCGTCACCCGGTCCCGCGGCAAGCCGCTCTCCTGGGCGACGATCGTGATCTCGGCCTCGGGAGGCGGAAAGCCGAACTCGATGGCGACGAATCGTTGGCGAGTCGAGGGCTTCAGCGATTTGAGGATGTTTTGGTAGCCCGGATTATAGGAGACGATCAGCATGAACTCGGGCGGGGCCTCCAGCAGCTCCCCGGTGCGCTCCAGCGGCAGCAGGCGGCGGTCGTCGGTCAAAGGGTGCAGCACGACGGTCACGTCCTTGCGTGCCTCGACGACCTCGTCCAGGTAGCAGACGGCGCCCTCGCGCACGGCCCGGGTCAGCGGCCCATCGGTCCAGACCGTGTCGCCGCCCTTGAGCAGGTAACGCCCGGTCAGGTCGGCGGCCGTCAGATCGTCGTGGCAGGAGACGGTGTGGATCGGGCGCCCGAGTCGCGCCGCCATGTGGCTCACGAAGCGGGTCTTGCCGCAGCCGGTTGGCCCCTTGAGCAGCAGAGGCAGCCGGTTGCGGTAGGCATGCTCGAACAGCGCCACCTCGTTGCCGGTCGGCGTGTAGAAGGGAACGGCGGCGGATGCCGCCGTTCCTCCCATCGGATTGTCCATAGCCGCGGCCATCACTCGGCCGGCGCCACGGAGGACTGCATGCGCGCCGGCGCCTGTTCGCGGGCCGGACCAAACATGGCATAGACGAACAGGAGCACGGAGATCACGACGAAGACGCCGGACCCGAGGCGCATCCAGTAGAACAGCGCCAGCTGCTCCTGGACCTCCATGTAGGTCAGCCCCATGACGCGCTGGAGGTGGATCTGCACGACGCCACCGAAAGTGAGCACGAAGGTCATGAAGGCCATCGCCGAGGTCATGATCCAGAACGTCCACATGTTGAGCACCTGGTTGTAGGGTGCGCGGCCCCGCAGGTGCGGCATGGCGTAGCTGATGATCGACAGGACCAGCATCACGTAGGCGCCGAAGAAGGCGAGATGGCCGTGCGCCGCGGTAACCTGGGTGCCGTGGCTGTAGTAGTTGACGAAGGACAGGGTGTGCATGAAGCCCCACACGCCGGCGCCGAAGAAGGCGAAGACCGGCGTGCCCAGCGTCCACAGGAAGGCCGCCCTGTTCGGGTGGTCGCGCCGTCCTTTCCAGGCCATGGTGAAGGCGAACAGCACCATGACGAAGAACGGGGCGACTTCCAGCGTCGAGAAGATCGAGCCGATCCACTGCCAGTAACCCGGGGCGCCGATCCAGTAGTAGTGGTGGCCGGTGCCGAGCAGGCCGGAGAACAGCGCCAGGCCGACGATGGCGTAGAGCCACTTCTCCACCACCTCGCGATCGACGCCGGTCAGCTTGATGACCAGGAAGGCGAGGATGGAGGCCATGATGAGCTCCCACACGCCCTCGACCCAGAGGTGGACGACGTACCACCAGTACATCTTGTCAACGGCAAGGTTCGACGGGTTGTAGAAGGCGAACAGGAAAAACAGCGCGAGCCCCCACAGGCCCAGCAGCAGAACATTGGCGACCGCCGTCTTGCGGCCCTTCAGCACGGTCAGGGAGACGTTGTAGAGGAAGATCAGGGCTGCCACGACGATGCCGATCTTGACCCAGAGCGGCTGCTCGAGGAACTCACGCCCGCCGTGAATGCCGAAAGTGTAGCCGATCACGGCACCCAGGGCGCCCACCATCAGGATCGCCAGCTGGACATAGGCCAGCATCGGGCTCTCGATGTCGCGCTCCGCCTCCTCCGGGATCAGGTAGTAGGCCGAGCCGAAGAAGCCCAGCAGGAGCCAGACGATCAGCGCATTGGTGTGGATCATGCGCAAAATATTGAAAGGCAGGATCTCGGCCAGGAAATTGGGTACGGCGTAGACGGTTGCCGCGAGCGCCCCGACCAGCACCTGGACGACGAACAGCGTCATCGCGCAGGCGAAATACCAGTAGGCGATTCGTTGGGTATCGTACTTCATTCGGTGGCTCCCCTCCGGCCAGCGTCGTTTTTCCGCAGGTTCATATCCAGTCGTACCTCAGCCCGCGTCGTTCGGCGGCCAGCCCTGCGTGTTGATGCGGCTGGTCCACTCCAGGAAGTCGGAAAGGTCGTTCAGTTCCTGGTCGGTGAGGTTGAACTGCGGCATTTGGCGGCGGCCCTCGATGCCGCTGGGCTGGGACTGCATCCAGGCGACCAGGGCCGCCCGGGCACCCTCCGGGTCTTCCCGGCCGCCATAGCGGACCCAGACATTGCCGAGTTCGGGCGCGAAGTAGGCGCCCTCGCCAAGCAGCGAGTGGCAGTTGATGCAGGAGTGCTTTTCCCAGACATGTTTACCGCGCACGACGCCCTCGGTCAGCGTCGATTCATCAGTGCTGACCGTCACCATGTAGTAGTGGCTGTGGAGCGTGAGCGCCACGAAGGTGACGAAGAAGAATGCGGAACCGCCGTAGAAAATGTTGCGGACGGCTGATTTTGTGAACCGTTCGGTCATCACCTAACCTCAGTTGAGCGCCCTCCGGCACTTTCTCGGGGATGATTATCACCGGATGGGGATTTTGAACACGCACCCAGGGCATTGCCTGCTCGCTGTGCTCTTGTGAGGGCAGATTGGTTTCGCGTGCCGCAGGAACCCTGCTTGCTTCTTATGTACGTGATCCGCGTCCCGTCGGATGCATATCCGTTCTCCTTTGATGAACTTCAGGGGAGTACATAACCACCATCGTGGATGTGAAACCTTGCTCCAACGCAAGGTTTCACTTTTTTGCCAAAGATTTCCGCAGATTCTTCCCTGGGCAGGCGATTACAATCATGCCGAGGTGATCGATCTCATACTTATTTGCGGAGAGAGTGGTGGTGGCCGCAGATCGCCTGTCATAGCTGGTGCCTCGGGACATCCACCGAGCCGGTACTAAAGTTCTAGTAAATAGGACTGTTCCGCGTCGTGGCTTCGCTTGCCTCATGTCTCAACCAATTATCGGGTTTCTGAGGCGGTTATGTGCCTAATGCTGCTGATTATCAGGCCCTGCTGATCCGCTGACGGAAAAATATTGTCCATGAGCGAGGGCGTGGTTTATGGTCCGCCGACGTACAAAGTCGATGAACATTGGAACGGAGTATGATTGATTTCACTTACGATCCGGACCGCGACACCTTCGTCGGCTTGACCGAAATCGGAACTTACATCGCTTCCTCCACCGGCCGTCGGGATGTACGCCAGACCGATCACCCCCACAAGAATACCGTCGTTTACACCATGACTTTCCAGCCCGCCGACGCCGGAGAGTCGCAGCGGCATATCCTCGGGGAGGGGCGTGAGGCGGCGGTCACGGTGCAGGCTTTGGAGCACTATATCGAGCATTGCCTGCTCCGGGATAGTTCTGAGGCCTGAGCGACTCCGCATATCCGAAGCAGCCAAGTAGTACCATGTCGGCCTGCGGAACCGGACAACAGGAGTTCTTCTGGTTGGCTCTGGCTGAGGGTTCCGGCATGTCTGCGTCTCCGCCCTCCTGTTTTGACTAGGATCAAGCACCGCGCTCCTGCCTCGGGAGATGATGCGGCCGCGCATCCGTCACCGTTTCCGAGGCCCCACCCGTGACCAATCCGACCGCCAACGCGTCCGCTCAGCACCGGCCCTACGTTCTATTCGCTCTGGGCTTCCGGCCATTCTACCTGCTTGCAGCCGGCCTCGCCGCTGCCTGGATCCCGCTGTGGGTGATGGTCTGGCACGGGCATTTCACCATCCCAAGTGGCTTCAGCACGGTCGGCTGGCATACCCACGAGATGCTGTTCGGGTTCACCTCGGCCGTCCTGGTGGGGTTCCTGCTGACCGCGATCCCCAACTGGACCGGAAGGCCGACAGTCGCCGGTTTACCGCTGGCCGGGCTGGCCGGCCTCTGGTTGGCTGGCCGCATGGTCATGCTGGCAGGTGCTGGCCTGCCCTGGCAGGTGGTCGCCGCGGTGGATATCGCCTTCCTGCCGCTGGCGGCCGCATCCATGCTGCCGCCCCTGGTGGCGACCCGGAACCGGCGCAACATCGCTTTTCCGTTCGTCCTGATCTTCCTGGCATTGGCGAACCTCACCCTGCATCTGGACGCGGCCGGCATCGCCCCGCTCGGGGCGGAAGCCACGCGCGCGGTGCTCGCGGCCCTGCTGGTGATCCTGGTGATCATGGGCGGGCGGGTGATCCCGTTCTTCACCAAGAACCGTCTGCCTGTGGCAGGCGCCGACCGCAGCGAGCGGCTGGATACCCTCGCCACGGCGGCGACCGCACTGGCCGCGGTGCTTTCCGTCCTGGCGCCGCTAACACCGGCGAGCGGTGTCGCGGCCCTCGCTTCGGCGTCACTGCTGGTCGTCCGCGCGCTGCCCTGGAAACCGTGGGCGACGCGCAGTGTTCCAATGCTCTGGGTGCTGCACGCCGGCCACGCCTGGATCGCGGTGGCGCTGTTCCTGCGCGCGGCGCTGGATCTCGGACTCGATCTGCCGGTCAGCACGCCCGATCATGCCTTCACCATCGGCGGCATCGGCGTCCTGACCCTGGGCATGATGGCCCGCACCGCCCGCGGCCATACCGGACGCCCGCTTGAGGCGACCCGTCTCATGACCGCCGCCTTCACCATCATCAACCTCGCCGCCCTGGTCCGGGTCTTCGGCCCGATCGCAGCGCCGGAGTTCCAGGCCCCCGTGATTGGATTGTCCGGGTTGCTGTGGGCAGTCGCTTTTCTGCTCTACCTTGTCGAGTATGTTCCAATCCTTATAGGCGCCCGGATCGATGGCCGGCCGGGATAAGGTAAGTTTCGTGACCTCTGGATCGCATTTTATCAAAATTCCGCTTATTGATGTTCCGACCATGTCGATTGTCGGCCATTAAGGAGCAGCCCGATCATGTCCACATTACTTGCCGGTCTGTCCCCGCAGGATGCTGATCTCGTGCGCGGATTGCCAATGTTCGAACAACTCGCCGAACAGGATCTCGCCTCGCTGCTGGCGACCGCGACGGTGCGGACGGTGGAGCGGGGAGCCGACCTGTTCTTGCAGGGAGATCCGGCTGATCGGTTCTTTGTCGTGCTGGAAGGCTGGGCGAAGCTGTACCGGGTCAACCGTGACGGGGCCGAGGCCGTGATCCGGATGGTGAATGCTGGCGAGAGCTTTGCCGAAGCGGCCATGTTTGCGGGGGGCCATTTCCCTGTCAGCGCCCAGGCGGTGACGGACCTGCGCGTGCTGTCGATCACATCCAAGGCATTCGCCCGCTGCGTCCAGGCGGACGTCAGGACGGCGTTCGCGATGCTGGGTTCCCTGTCCACGCGCCTGCGCATGCTGGTCCAGCAGGTCGAGCAACTTCAGGTCCAGTCCGCTCCCCAGCGAGTCGGCAGCTTCCTGCTGAAGCTGTGCCCGCCCGGCGGGGGCAACGCTTCCTTCAAGCTGCCGCTGGAAAAATCACTGGTCGCCAGGCGGCTCGGCATCCAGCCCGAAACCTTCTCCCGCGCGCTCGCGAAATTGCGCCCGGTCGGCGTCGAGGTTCATGGCTCCGTGGTGTCAATCGCTAACATCGATGTCTTGCGGGAGTTCTGCCTGGAGGACGAGGACCTCGAGGAGGACTGATCAGGAGTATGGGCTGACGTAAATTTGCGGTAGACTCATCCTGATCTGCCTAACTGGCGGCGACCCTCGGCGGTAATCCGGTCCGGGGTCCAGGGCGGGTCGAAAGTCAATTCGACCCGCATCGGGCAATCGGGATCAGCAACCTCGGCCAGCGCGGCCTCGGCCTGCTCCACGATCAGGTCGCCCATCGGGCAGCTCGGATGCGTCAGGCTCAGGAGGACGCGCAACCCATCGGCCGTTTCCTCGATACCATACACCAGGCCCATATCGACCACACTAAGCTCGGTTTCGGGATCGAGGACTTGGCCCAGGGCTTCCCATGCGGCAGAAATGGCTTGTTCGGAATTCATGGGGCGGTTTTTTCCTTTCACCTCAGCAGTTTGGACCTGAATAGATCCAACAGATAACTGCGGCGGACCATCCGCACAAGAACGCAGCCTTGGCTGCAGCCGCTCGCGTGGCTGCAGCCAAGGCTTCCAGCTGTTTCATCGGCAGGATCCTTTCGCCGCGCGTGACCTCAATAAGCCACCCGCCCCGGATCGGCGAGAGTTCCCGAAAGAGACAATATCCGCCGCAGCGTCCCTGGCCTATGGCGGTCAGGCGTCCTGGGGCTGCCGCACCCCAAGCAAGGTCAGTTCTCTCACAGTCCCGTTCCGCGTCTCCCAAGTGATCGATTGTCCTGCCTTGAGACCGATCAGGGCGATCCCGATCGGCGTGAGCACTGAAACTTTCCCCTGCGAGATGTCGGCCTCTCCGGGATAAACCAGCGTCACCGTCCGTACGGTTCCCGCCGCCTCGTCCCGGTACTCCAATTGGCTGCCTATACACACGATGTCTTCGGCAGCCTGCCCCCTCGGGAGAATGGAAGCGCGATCCAGTTCCTCGGCCAGGCAGGAGGCGACTTCCGGCATCGTTCCCGTGGCGGCGCGCACCAGGGCCGAAAGGCGGTCATGGTCATCCGCCGTGAGCGTGATGCGGGGCTGCTTTCGACCAGCTGGCGATCCGACCTGTATGTTCTTCCTCAATTTATCCTCCATCGTCGTGCGGTTTTCCGGCATTTCAATATCAAGCAGCGGCAGGACCCGGGTCGTCCCCACTGCCCTGTGGAGCAATCTGCTGGCCCTGCGAGCGGGGGCGAAGTTTCGGCGCCAATCTCACCACCTTTGCATCGGGCAACTCCACTCCAGGGTCGGAATTGCACTCGCTAGCAGGGGTCTTCGGTTTCAACGCCATCGGGGATCTCCTCTCGACGATACGCGATTGCATGCCGAACTTGCAGGCGCTCAGCAGCCTGCAAGGCGTCTCTCCGCCAGACGGAACAGACACAATATTTTGAAACGCCGCCGCTTCGGACGCCTTAAACGTCCGCTTTTCCAAAAGACTGGATGAGTTGTAGTGTCCTGAAAGTGCCCCCGGGCCCGCGACCCGGCGGCACGCGTCGAGCCCGGGGCTAGTTGCCCGCGATGAGGTGACCTGCGCGATGCAGGAGACGATCAAAGGACACGATGATAAACATACCGATCATCTTAGTTCATCTTCATGTTTTGTCAAACCTTGAAAACCGACTCCGGACTTTTTGCGTCACCGTGGGCTCGACGAGCCGCTTGAGACATGGTGTATCCTCGGTGATGAAGGAATGGAGCGCCTTCGATACCGAGGCGCCTTGCAAATCTTGGTTTGTTGCCCGTCCAGAAGCCGTCCAGGACAGGGAGGTATTCAATGAGTCATCACCGCTTACAGCTAAGCCGTTTCAGATTGGGGAAGTATGGATGATTATCGAGCCTAGCGCTCCAGCCAATTAAGTCATCCCGGGGAGTGTCGTCGGCGCCTGGGATAGTTGCCAGGAGACTGCCCCCATCATCCAGTAGCCTGCAGCTCGACATGATAGATATTGTCATGACGCGCCGGCGGGCTCAAAAGACTTTCGGGACCTTTGACCATGTGCCGCACGGTGGGTACGCACTTCCCGCATTGCGGAACGCAACCGAGATGGCGAAACAGGCCGGACGGTGTTGATATTCCTTTGCGGATCGCCGTGCAAACTTGCTTTTCCGTGAAAGCGTTGCAGATGCAGACGTACACTGCTCTCTCCCTCAGCTTTTTTTCTTGGATAGATCTATTCGTATCCTGAGGGAACTATCGCAGTTCGTATCCAGTAGACGCCAATACTTTATACGTTTAACTTTATACCTACCAGGTATGCAGGCTGAGGGTCTTTTGCAGAAGCGCAGTATAGCCCGCAGCAGGGCCGAAAGCCGGCAATCAGTGGAAACTATCCTCTTGACGGCCACATCAGAAATACTACTATAAACTTCAGTAGGTATAGGAAACATAATTCCTGACGGCTGCGGCATGACCCTCGCAGGCACGTATCCCCAGGACGTTTTCTTGCCGAAGCAGTCCGCCGTGGCAGGAGGTTCGATGATCCCACCCGGACAGAACGCCGCGTAGATCCCGTCGGCAAACATCCGACCGGCCGGGGAGCGGCAATCGGGATGAGCGTAGCCCATAGGAGGTTAGGTGGATAAGCCCCAGCAGGAGGCCGCCTCGACTTCCGCGATACAGATCCGGATCACGGAATAGCGGCATGACACGGATACGGCCCGGAGAGAGCCAAAGGGTTCATAGGCAGTGAGGCGGGAGCCCACCACCGCTCTCTCCGGACTTGTTCTCACACCGAACTTATAGTTACCCCAAGTCTACAGGCTGGATTTATCCTTGTGACAGTTCCTGGCCCCCAAGTCTGTATGTCGAACGGCAGTGCCCGGCGTGTGGATTTACTGGTCGTTGCCCACGATCCCCCTCTGACTTTACCCAGGTTGACGCGCGGATTAGCCAGAACATCCTGAAGAAATCTTCATTAACAGGAGGTCCAATTTGAGCGACCACATCTACAAGATCATTCAGCTCGTTGGTTCATCGCCGAGCAGCGTAGAGGACGCGATACAGAACGCGATCGCACGGGCATCAAAGAATCTGAAACATCTTCGCTGGTTTGAAGTTCTCGAAACCCGCGGGCAGATCAAGGGAGGGAAGGTGACGCACTATCAAGTAACTCTCAAGGTCGGTTTCACCTTGGATGACACCCTTGACCCTGGCGCCTGAAGGTCCTAGACGACGATTTACGATTTGGCGGCATTCGGCCAAACTCCTCAGGGGTTCTGGACTTCGGCAGCGCTGTCTCTGGCAATGCTGTCTCTTTAGCACGCCCGTCACCATAAACCCCGTCCAACATTAGAAGTCCAACATCAGAAGCTGGCGGGAGTCTGTCACTGGACGCCAAACAGTCGGCGCCCGCTGCATAAGGCTGCAATCAGCCCCTCCTGCTGATCTCAAAAACCGGGACGGCGACTTATCAGGTCGGGATAGGCGCCGCCGTTCTTGAACAAGGTGACCTCCTCGGCCGAGGTTCGGCCGGGAAACCGATGATCGCGTCAAGGAAGTCTGCCTGTCAGCTTTGTTGTTTTGAGGTCGTCGTCACTTGGTCGGTGATGCAAGATAGTTGACGGCCAGTGAGGCCATAGTCCGGGCGCCGACCACGAGCGCTGCCTCATCGACGAAGAAGTTGGGGCTGTGGTTGGGAGCGGCCTTTGTGGGATCCTGACCGTCCGGCGTTACTCCCAGGAAGACGAAGAGGCCGGGCGCCTCGCTCGCATACACCGAGAAATCCTCCGACGCGCCAACCGGCAGGGAGCGACGGATCCTGCCATCGGCCGCACGTTCCAGCGCCGGCAGCATGCGCCCGGTCAGCTCATCGTTGTTGACGGTGGTGTCGTAACCGCGGCTGATCGACACTTCCGCCGTGGCGCCGGCGCTCTCGGCGATCTTTTCAGCGACAGTGGTGATGTCGCGGTGCACCTGATCGCGGATCGCTTCGTCGTAGGTCCGGATCGTGCCCGTCATCGCCACCGTCTCAGGCACGATATTGGCGCGGGTCCCTCCATTGATGGTGCCGATCGTGACCACGGCAGGGGAAGTCGTCAGATCGACCTTCCGGCTGACGATGGTCTGCAGGCCGTTGACGATCTGCGCCGAGGTCGTGATCGGGTCTATCGTCTGCCAGGGCATGCCGCCATGGCCCTGTTTGCCGGTCACCTTGATTTCGAGATTGTCGCTGCTGGCCAGGACTGCACCGGCGCGGTAGGCGATCTCGCCTGACTTTCCGAGCATGACATGCAGACCGAAAACCGCATCCGGTCTGGTGTCAGCGAATATCCCTTCCTTTACCATCAGCTTGGCGCCCGAGATCTGGTCCGACCCAGGTGGATGCAGGCTCGAGCCCTCCTCGGCCGGCTGGAAGATGAACTGCACGGTGCCGGGAAGCTGGTCTTTGAGACTTGCAAGCACCTCGGCCGTCGCCATCAGCATGGCGGTATGGGCGTCGTGCCCGCAGGCGTGCATCACATCGACCTCCTTGCCCAGGTATCGGGACCTGGCCCGGGAGGCGAAAGGCAGTCCTTCGGGCTCCTTGACGGGCAGGGCATCCATGTCGGCGCGCAGGGACACTGTCGGGCCGGGCTTTGCCCCTTTCAGGACGGCGACCACGCCGGTCCGGGCGACGCCGGTCCGCACATCAAGCCCGAGGCTCCGCAGGTGATCGGCTACGATACCTGAGGTCCTGGTCTCCTGGTCCCCGAGTTCGGGATGCTGGTGGATATCCCGGCGCCAAGCGATCAGCTTTCCCTCTATCGAGGCGGTCTTGTCCCTGACAGCCGCCTCCAGGGAGACGGAATCCGCCTTTCCGGCGTGCGGGCAGACGAGCAACACTGCCGCCGCCAGGGCGAAGGTCGAGATATATTGCGCGCAGTACATATTAAGTTTCCTCCTCGCTCGTAGTTTTTGAAGAACAGGTTCGCCATGACATGCCGGAGCCGATGTCCGCGAAGGTCAAAGTGCCGTGGCCGGCAATGCTAAGCTTTATTGAGCACCAAGTAAGCAAAACCGCCGATTACTACCCCCCAGAAAGCGGAACCTAGGCCCAGAAAGCTCATGCCCGATGCCGTTGCCAGGAAGGTGATGACGGAGGCCTCGCGATGGTCCTCCTCCCGCACCACCGCGGTGAAGTTGGCGGCGATCGCGCCGGTGAGAGCGAGCCCGGCGAGGACGGCTATGAACTCTCTGGGCAGTGCGGTGAAGACCATCACGATCGTGCCGGCGAAGGTCCCGCCGATCAGGTAGAACACGCCATTGGCGATCCCCGCGACATAGCGCCTGGCAGGGTCCTCATGGGCATCCCTCCCTGTACACAGCGCGGCGGTGATGGCCGCAACGACGATGGTGATGCCGCCGAAAAGCGCCACTCCAAGTGATGCCAGGCTGGTGGCGGTGATGATCGGCCGCGCCGGCGTGCGGTAGCCGGAAAGGTGCAGGATCGCCATGCCGGGCAGAAACTGCCCCGTCAAACTCACCAGCACCAGAGGAAGGGCGAGGCTCAGAGTGGTGCCCCAGGCCCATTCCGGATTGATGAACACCGGTGTCGTCAGCTGCAGTTCGAGGACCCCGATGTTGGTGGTGCCCAGCAGCATTGCCAGGATGACGCCGGATGCGAGCACCAGAACGATGGAGTAGCGCGGCACCAGGCGGCGGAACACGACATAGGCGACCACCATGCCAAATGTCAGCGTCGGCATGGTGGTCGCCGACTTGAAGGCGTTGACCCCGAACTGGAACAGAATGCCGGCCATCATGCCCGCGGCGATGCCCGGCGGAATACGCCGCATGATCCTGTCGAAGGAGCCGGAGATGCCGATCAGGAAGATGATCACCGCGGCGGTGATATAGGCGCCGACCGCCTGATTGAGCGTGATGGCGGGAAACAGTGTGATCAGCAATGCCGTGCCCGGAGCCGACCACGCCGTGATGACCGGCACCCTCAAGGCCCAGCTCAGGAGGATGCCCGACACTCCGGCTCCGATCGAGATGCCCCATATCCAGGAGGCAATCATGTCGCCGGACACATGGGCGACGTCCGCCGCCTGGAAGAAGATCACCGCCGGGCCTGAGTATGAGATCAGCACGGCGAGAAACCCGGCCGCGATGGCGGACACCGACCAGTCCCGGCTCAGCGTCGGTTTTCCGGGAGTTTCCGTATTTTCGGTACCGGCGGCGGATTTTTGCATGACCATCCTCTGGCAGGAGTTCGCGCTGGCGCGGGAAGCATCAGGCTGACACGGCGGCACCGAGGAAGCCGAGCAGGTGCCGGTTGACACGGTCGGCCTGCTGGATCGCCAGGATGTGCGCCGCATCCGGCAGGATCACAAGTTCCGAGCCAGCGATGCGCGCGCGGATATCCTCCATCAGTGCGACCGGCGTTGCCAGGTCATCGGCCCCGGCGATGATAAGGGTCGGTGTGGTGATCAGCCCGATATCCTGCCGCAGGTCCATGTCCCGGATGACCCGGCAGCAGGCCGCGTAGCCGCCCGGATCCATGTGCAGGAAGCGCTCGCGCACCGATGCCACCTTTTGCGGGAAGGCCTGCGGGTATGGAGGCGTGAACCAGCGGGCA
Organism: Skermanella mucosa; assembly: GCF_016765655.2. Lineage (NCBI taxonomy): Bacteria > Pseudomonadati > Pseudomonadota > Alphaproteobacteria > Rhodospirillales > Azospirillaceae > Skermanella > Skermanella mucosa. The sequence goes on along the minus strand of NZ_CP086106.1, from coordinate 5,957,978 downwards.
ATGACGGCATCGCTGATCGCCGCCATGCCATCCCGGCACACCGTCACGGCACGCTGTTCCCAGGCCTCGGCCGGCGGCAGGTAAGCCGCGGTCGCCATCAGGGTGAGACTTGTGGTCCGTTCCGGATAGCCCAGCGTGAAGGCCTGCGCCGTCATGCCACCGAGCGACAGGCCGACGATGTGCGCCTTGGGCAGACCGAGAGCATCGAGCAGACCGGCCAGATCATCGGCGAGATCGTTGATGGTGGTGGAACGGTCAACGGCCGTGGACCGGCCATGGCCGCGGGTGTCGTAGCGCAGGCAGCGGTAGTGCCCGGACAGCGCTTGTGCCTGCGCATCCCACATTTCCAGCGTGGTGCCGATCGAGTTGGAAAAGGCCACGACGGGCGCTCCCTCGGGACCACTCAGCGCATAGTGCAGATCGACGTCGTTGACGGTGATCGAAGGCATGGAACCACCTTTCCCGGGTGCATTTGCTGGATATCGGCAAGGACAGACCTTGGATGATCCGTTGGTCTGCCTTCTCAAAAAACTACCGGGTGTCAGACCACGACCTTGAACTCCGCCTCGGTCCTGGCCTTGATGTCGTCCACGGTGACGCCGGGAGCGATCTCGATCAGGGTCAGGCCGCCGCCGGTCTCATTGACCTGGAATACGCCCATGTCGGTGATGATCAGATCGACCACGCCGGCCCCGGTCAGCGGTAGGGTGCACTTGTTCAGGATCTTCGGCTCGCCGTCCTTGGAGGCGTGCTCCATCACCACGACCACCTTCTTGACCCCGGCGACCAGGTCCATGGCGCCGCCCATGCCCTTGACCATCTTGCCCGGGATCATCCAGTTCGCGAGGTCGCCGTTGGCCGCCACCTGCATGGCGCCCAGGATCGACAGGTCGATATGGCCGCCGCGGATCATGCCGAAGCTGTCCGCGCTGCTGAAGTAGCTGGTCTTCGACAGTTCCGTGATCGTCTGCTTGCCGGCGTTGATCAGGTCGGGGTCCTCCTCCCCCTCGTAGGGGAACGGGCCCATGCCGAGCATGCCGTTCTCGCTCTGCAGCGTCACCTCGATCCCTTCGGGGATGTAGTTGGCGACCAGCGTCGGGATGCCGATGCCTAAGTTTACATAGAAGCCGTCCTGCAGTTCCTTGGCAGCGCGCGCCGCCATTTCCTCACGTGTCCATGCCATGATCTCTATCCTCTTCTTGATTTTCAGTTGCTCGGCTCTTCAGGCGCGCTTGCGGACGGTGCGCTGCTCGATGCGCTTCTCGGCATCGGGCACGTGGACGATGCGCTTGACGAAGATGCCGGGGGTGATGATGTGATCCGGATCGATCTCGCCGGGCTGCACGAGGTGCTCGACCTCGGCCACGGTGACCTTGCCCGCGGTCGCCATCATTGGGTTGAAGTTGCGCGCGGTCTTGCGGTAGACGAGGTTGCCTTCGGTGTCGCCCTTCCAGGCATGGACCACGGCCAGATCGGCGACCAGCCCGGTCTCCATCACGTACTGCTCGCCGTCGAACTCGCGGACTTCCTTGCCGTCCGCGACCGAGGTGCCGACGCCGGTCCTGGTGAAGAAGGCGGGGATGCCGGCGCCGCCTGCGCGGATGCGCTCGGCCAGGGTGCCCTGGGGATTGAACTCGATCTCCAGTTCGCCGGCCAGGTACTGCCTGGCGAAGGTCTTGTTCTCGCCGACATAGGACGAGATCATTTTGGCGATCTGGCGGGTTTCCAGCAGCATGCCCAGGCCGACATTGTCGATGCCCGCGTTGTTGGAGATCACGGTCAGGCCCTTCACCCCAGAATCGCGGATCGCCTCGATCAGAGTTTCCGGAATGCCGCACAGGCCGAAGCCGCCGGCCATGATCGTCATGTCGTCTTTCAGGAACCCGGCCAGTGCCGAGGCCGCGTCAGGACATACTTTTTTCATTCCCGGTTTCTCCCGTGATTACGTTTTTGGTTGGGAGGATAGGGCAGGTGGGGTCGGATTCCGAACTCACCTGCCCTTCATCCGCAGCTATCAACCTCACCGTCAGGCTGCGAGTCCCAGCATCGACCGCGCTTCAGCGACTGTCGCCGGGCGGGCATCGTACTCGGCGCAGAGATCGACGGCCATCCTGACCAGTTCGGCATTGCTGCCGGCCAGCCGGTCCTTGGTGATGCGGATGTTGTCTTCCAGACCGGTGCGGACGCCATCACCGCCGCGCTCCAGCACCCAGCGCATGACTTGGCTCTGATGGCGCCCGATGCCGGCGGCAGTCCATGTTGCCTTGGGAAGGACGCGCTTCAGTTCGGCGAGCAGGATGTCCAGCAGATGTTCCTCCGCCGGCATGGCGTTCTTGACGCCCATGACGAACTGGACGTGCGGACGCTCACTCATCAGCCCGGCATCGACCAGCCGGCGAGCACCATGGAGATGCGACAGGTCGAAGACCTCGATCTCCGGCAGGATGGCATGCTCCTTCATGCGGGTCGCCAGATCGACCACCAGGGCCGGCGAGTTCTCGTACACGATGGTCGGGAAATTGACCGAGCCGGTCGAGAGCGACGCCATGTCGGGCTTCAGGTAAAGCGCACTGCCGCGTGCCGCCTGATCGCGACCCCGGCCGCCTGTCGAGAATTGCACGATCATGCCGGGGCAGTGCTTGCAGATCCCATCCTGCACTTGGGCGAACAGGGCAGGGTCCGAAGAAGAGCTTTCATCCGGATTACGGACGTGGATATGAACGAGCGAGGCGCCTGCCTCGAAGGCCTCGTGGGTTGACTCGATCTGCTCGGACACGGTCACCGGCAAGGCGGGATTATCTTTCTTGCGCGGAACCGATCCGGTAATCGCGACGGTGATGACGGCTGGCCTCATGATCTTCCTCCACTTTCTTGATTGAAACCCTGGATTCCCGGGCACCTTGAAGGTGCCCGGCACTTCCTCCTGGGGACCGCCTTAATGCTGCAAAGCGACTTTCCCGGTGTCGAGGCCATCGGAAGCCCCTGGTGCCGTGTGGTGCACCGGCTGCGGCGCCAGCTGGCCCTTGAGGAACATGGACAGGCCGGCGATGATGACCGGGATGCCGACGATCGCGAAGGCAACGGGCAGGCCCAGGCCGCTGGCCAGGACGGCGCCGCCGAACATCGAGCCCAGCACCGAGCCGCTGCGGCCGACCGCGTTCGCCCAGGCAACACCGGTGGCGCGGCTGGCCGTCGGGTAGTATCCGGCCGCCAGCGCATTGACCCCGACCTGCGAGCCCGCCAGGCAGAACCCCGCCCCGAAGACGGCAAAGGACAGCAACCACGGCGACGCCGTCGAGCTTCCGATCAACGCGATGAACAGGGCAGCCAGGGCGTAGAAGGAGCCGAGCACGGTGTGCGGGTTGACCCGGTCCATCAGGGCGCCGATCAGTAGGGCCCCCGCGGTGCCGCCGAGCTGCAGCATCATCGACATCAGTGCTGCTTCCTTGAGGGTCATGCCGGCGCTGCTGATCACGGTCGGCAGCCAGCTCGCCAGGAGATAGAAGACCAGCAGGCTCATGAAGAAGGTGAGCCAGATCAGCAGAGTGCCAGTCACCAGGCCCGGCTGGAACAGCTGCCGCACCGGTGAGCCCTTGGGCTTGGTAACGCCGGTATAGGCGACACCAGTGAGATCGGCCTCGGGGGCTATCCTGTGCAGCACCGCCGTGATCTGCTCGGCGGGCGCATTCTTCAGCACCAGGAAGCGCACTGACTCAGGCAGCGTCAGCCACAGGACCGGAGCCAGCGCCAGCGGCAGGATGCCGCCGATCAGCAGGACCGACTCCCAGCCATATCCCGCCACCAGCTGGGCGGCGGCGAGGCCTCCGAATGCCGATCCCAGCGTGAAGCCGCAGAACATCAGGGTGGTCAGGAACGAGCGACGCTTCTCGGGGCAGAACTCCGAGGTCAGCGTGATCGCGTTGGGCATCGCACCGCCCAGGCCCATGCCGGTCAGGAAGCGCAGGATGGTCAGCTCGGTGATCGAGGTGGACCAGGCCGAAGCCAGGCTGGCGCCGCCGAAGAAGATCACGGTGAGGATGAGCGAGTACTTGCGCCCGATCTTGTCGGCCAGTGGGCCAAAGATGAAGGCTCCAACCATCAGGCCGAACAGCCCGGCGCCGAACAGCGGCGCCAACTGGGCCGCCGTGACACCCCATTCAGCTCTGAGAGCCGGGGCAATGAACCCGATTGCGGCGGTGTCGAAGCCGTCGATCGCCACGATCAGGAAGCAGAGTGCGATGATCCTGATCTGGTAGGACGACAGCTTGTGGTGGTTCATGAAGTCCTGGACGTCAATGGGGCGTGTTGGCGCCATATCCCTTCTCCCTGCAAGTGTTTGTTGTCGTGAGTTTGGGGGCGAGCGCACCTCGGGCGGTGCGCCAAGGTTCTGTTCACCCTGGACGTTGTCTGGCGTGATGAATTCTCAGACGCCATCCAATATTTGTTTTTATTATTCTAGTAGATCTTCTTATCCGTGTGGCTGGAGAGCCCCCTTAGGTCACAGTCGGATCAGCTTCTTCAGCCGAGATCGCCGCCGGCGACCGGCAGGGTTGTGCCGGTGATGTACGAGGCCTCGTCGGAGGCCAGGAACAAGATGGGCGCCGCCTGCTCCTCCAGCGTGCCGTAGCGCTTCATCAGGCTGGATGAGATCGTCTGATCGACGATGCCCTGGTACCAGACCTTCTCGCGCTCGTCCTGGACTGTCGGGTTGCGCGGGATGCGCCGGGGCGGAGCCTCGGTGCCGCCGGGGGCCGTGCCGACGACCCTAATGCCATGCTCGGCATACTCGAAGGCGAGCGAGGCGGTGAGCGCGTTGACGCCGCCCTTGGCCGCCGCATAGGGCACCCGGTTGACGCCGCGGGTGGCGACCGAGGAGACGTTGACGATCACACCGCCACCCTGCTTGAGCAGGGCGGGAAGCACCGCCCGGCAACACCACAGCGTCGGGAACAGGGAGCGCCGGACCTCGGCCTCGATCTCCGGCTCGCGGTACTCGCCATAGGGCTTGGTCCAGATCGTGCCGCCGACATTGTTGACCAGGATGTCGATCCGGCCGAACCGGTCCAGCGCCTGGCCCATGGCGCTGTCGGCACCGGAGTAGTTCTCCAGGTCAGTCGTCACCGACAGCGCCGGCGCACCGAGACCCTCCAGTTCCGCCCGGACCTCGTGGACGATCTCCGCCCGATCCACCAGCACCACGGAGGCGCCCTCGCGGGCGGCCCCCAGGGCCACGGTGCGACCGATGCCCTGTGCGGCACCCGTCACGACCATCACCTTGCCCTGGAAACGCCCGCCGGAACGCCCCCTGACTTGCCCTGTGCCGGTCATGACGCACCCCCTTCGCTCGGCGTGAACTTCTCGTAGTGGAAATTCACCGGGTTTACGCCCTGCTCCCGGAAGAAGGTCCGGACCGCCTCGACCATCGGCGGCGGACCGCAGAGATAGACGTCCACATCGCCGGCATTCAGGTGCTTGGCCTCCAGGTGATGGGTGACGTAGCCCTTGAGCGGATGGTTGCTGCCCTTGTCGGCGACGCAGGTGGCGAAGGTGAGGTTCGGGATCTTCTTGACGTACTCGGCGATCGTCTCGACCTCGACCAGGTCGCCGTCGGTGGTGACGCCGTAGACCAGGTGGATCGGCTGCTCGCAGCCGGTCTCCGCCACCCTGCCCAGCATGGACAGGAACGGCGCCAGCCCGGTGCCGCCCGCCAGCATCAGCACCGGGCGCTTCGTGTCGCGGAGATAGAAGCTTCCCAAGGGTCCCTTGAGTGTCAGCTTGTCGCCCGGCTTGGCCCGCCCGGTCAGGTAGCCGCTCATCATCCCGCCCGGCACGTTGCGGATCAGGAAGGTCGCGACATCCGAGCCCGGCGGTGAGCTGAACGAGTAGGAACGGCTATCCAGCTCGCCCGGCACCAGTATCTTGACATACTGGCCCGGCAGGAAATGCAGCCGGCCGGCGTCCTCGACCTTGAGCGACAGGCTGATCGTGCTGTCGGACAGTTGCTCAACGCTGATGACTTCGGCCTGGAAGTCCGTGACCTGGGTCTTGCACACCTCTGAGGCGGCGTCGATGCGAAGGACCAGATCGGTCTGTGGCTTCATCTGGCAGGTCAGGCAGTAGCCCTCTTCCGCCTCCTCGTCGGTCAGGGCGTCCTCGATGTAGGAGCCGCCGTCGTAGCGCCCGGACTCGCAGAAGCTCTTGCAGGTGCCGCAGGCGCCGTCGCGGCAGTCCAGCGGAATGTTGATGCCCTGGCGGTAGGCGGCGTCCGCCACCGTCTCGCCGGGGTTGCTCTCGATGAAGCGGGTGACCCCGTCCTCGAAGTTGAGCGCGATGTTGAAGCTCATGGTCATCCTCCCTGATCACGGCATCCGAAAAAATGCTGATCAGATGTGGCCAATCGGATATGCCCGATCAGATGTGATAGATGTCGATGACGTGATGGATGTAGTCGTTCTTCAGCACGACCTTCTTGTTCTTGATCAGCGGCCGCCCGCCCGAAGTGTCAAGCGTGTAGAACGAGGTTCCGAAATATGTGTCGGTCAGTTTGTACCTGAAGTTCAGGGTGAACCAGTTGAAGCGCAGCTTGCAGACGCCATCCTGCTGCTCCAGGATCTCGACATTGGTGATGTTGTGCGAGGTCCGCGGCTCCGGCAGTGACGTGGCGCTGGATCGCTCGGTCTTGATGCGGAATACCCGGTCCTCCAGGCCGCCGCGGTTGCCGTACCAGATCAGCGAGATCTCGCGCTGCGGGTCGGTCACCAGGGTGCCGTCGTCGTCCCAGGCCGGCATCCAGAACTCGGCGTCCGGTGCGTAGAGCTGAAGCCACTCCTCCCACTGCTTGTCGTCGAGCAGGCGGGCTTCGCGGTAAAGGAAGGCCAGCAGGTCTTCGTACGTGATCGTCATGTCGGCCTCCCTTACGACTTCTTTGCGTTCTTTTCAGCGGCTTCGGCCTCAAGGGCGCGCCGCATGGTGTCTTGCCAGTACTGGTGCTGGACGACGAACAAACCCTCGTCCTCGGTCAGCTTGCCGCTCATCAGCGGCCGCAGGCCAATCTGCTTGGCGTTCTCATCGGCGCCGTGAACCCAGTGCTCGGCGCCGCGGCTCAGGTCGTTCCAGGGGGCCGCCTTGCCCATGTAGCCGATCTGACAGGAGCGGAATTCCTCCAGGTCGTCCGGGGTCGCCATGCCGCTGGCGTTGAAGAAATCCTCGTACTGCCGGATACGCTGGGCCCGGGCCGAGGCGCTCTCGTTCTTCGGCGCGATGCAGTAGATGGTGACTTCCGTCTTATCGACGCTGATCGGCCGGTACGTGCGGATCTGCGAGCCGAACTGATCCATCAGGTAGACGTTGGGGTAGAGGCACAGGTTGCGCGAGATGCCGATCATCCAGTCCGCCCGCGCCTGCCCGTATTGGGCGACCAGCTCGTCACGGCGCTCGTAGAGCGGCCGGTCCTCGGGATTAGACCAGCGGGTCCACAGCAGCAGGTGGCCGTGCTCGAACGAGTAGAAGCCGCCGCCCTGCTTGGCCCAGCCGCCGGCATCCATGGCGCGGGTCATGTCCGGGTTGACCGCCGTCTTGCGCCGGCTGGTGGTCGCCGCATAATTCCAGTGGACCGCGCTGACGTGGTAGCCGTCGGCGCCGTTCTCGGTCTGGAGCTTCCAGTTGCCGTCATAGATGTAGGACGAGGAGCCGCGCAACACTTCCAGCCCGTCCGGCGACTGGTCCACGATCAGGTCGATGATCTTGGCCGATTCATCTAGGTACTCGGCCAGCGGCGGCACGTCTGGGTTGAGGCTGCCGAACAGGAAGCCGCGGTAGGACTCGAACCGGGGCACCTTGGTCAGGTCGTGCGAGCCGTCCTTGTTGAACTGCTTCGGGTAGCCGGCGCCCTCGGGGTCCTTCACTTTCAGCAGCTTGCCGGAGTTGTTGAAGGTCCAACCGTGGAACGGGCAGGTATATGTCGCCTTGTTGGCTCGCTTGTGGCGGCACAGCATGGCGCCGCGGTGGCTGCAGGCGTTGATGAAGGCGTTCAGTTCGCCGTTCTTGTTGCGGGCGATGAAGATCGGTTGCCGGCCCATGTGGGTCGTGTAGTAGTCGTTCTTGTTGGGGATCTGGCTTTCGTGAGCAAGATAGATCCAGTTGCCCTCGAAGATGTACTTCATCTCCAGCTCGAACAGCTCGGGATCGGTGAAGATGTCGCGCTTGGCGCGGTAGAGGCCGTTCTCCTTGTCCTCGACGATGGCCGCGTCGATCCGTTCCATGAGATGGGTATCCATGGTGCTTCCTCCGTTGATCTTTGTTAGTCCCGCCCCTCTCGCCGACAAGCGGGAGGGGCAGTGCAAGGGTCAGGCGGCGGCCCGGGGCCGGTCGATCAGGGTACTGGGCACGCCTTCGACGGCATGCGGCAACGCGAAGTTGAAGGTGATCGTGGCGAACGGGCGATCCACGCCCTTGTCGCGGAGTGCCGCTTCGTCGGTGTGGTGCGTCACGTCGGGGATCAGTTCGTCCCGCGTGGCGAAAGCGAAGTCCTCGTGGATGTACTTGTCGCCCTGGATGTTGATCTGGGTCGTGAGCTGCCGAAATCCCGGTGCCGAGACGAAGAAATGGATGTGCGCCGGGCGCTGGCCGTGGCGGCCTAGCAGGTTCAGGAGCTTCTGCGTCGGACCGTCGGGCGGGCAGCCGTAGCCGGACGGCATGATGCTGCGGAAGCGGTAGCGTCCCTCGGCGTCGGTCACGATGGTGCGCCGCAGGTTGAAGGCGCTCTGGCTCTTGTCGAAGTATGAGTAGTTGCCGAGCGAGTTGGCGTGCCAGACTTCGACCAGCGCGCTGGCGATCGGCGCGCCTTGCGTGTCGGTCACCTGGCCGTCCATGAACAGGATCTCGCCCGTGTCCGTGTCGTCGTCCAGTCGGGCCTCGCCCTGGCAAACCGGAGCGCCGGCGACGTAGAGCGGCCCCTCGATGGTGCGCGGCGTGCTGCCCGGCTCGATGCCGACCCGCGCCTCCTTCTCGTCGAGCCGGACATCGAAATAGTGATCGATGCCGAGACCGGCCGAGAGCAGGGCGAACTCGTTGCGCTGTCCGAGCTCGGTCAGGTAGCTCAGTGCCGACCAGAACTCTTCCGGCTGGACATCGAAGTCGTCGATGACGTTGAAGAGGTCGAGCAGCATGCGATCGACGATCGCCTTGACCCGCGGGTTGGGCTCCCTGATCTGGGTGCCGCTGATGCGGTCAACGAGCTGCTTGATCTGTTCCTTTTGCATGGTTTCTCTCCCTTGGCATTGATTGTTGGATTGCTCGCCGGTTGCGAACTCAGGTGTCGTCCCCACGGATGGACGAGGGGTGGCGGCACAGAGGCGTGACCTTCATCTTCATGAAGGGGAAGAGCGGCAGCGACGTGAGGATCGCGTGCAGCTCGTCGTGGCTCTCGACGTCGAAGACGCTGGTGTTCGAGTAGTGACCGACCACGCGCCAGAGATGGCGCCACTTGCCGTCCCGCATCAGCTGCTGGGCCCGCTCGCGCTCGACGCGCTTCAACTCGTCCGCCGCGCTGGGTGCCATGTCGTGCGGCAGGCGGACTTCCATTTCGACTTGGAACAGCATTGTTGTTCCTCCATGGTTATAGTTGACTGCTGACACTTCACCGGGCAGATACGCTTCTATTGTTTCTCCAGAACGCTGTATTTTTAAAGTTTTCCTGGAAAGCTGTGCGTCCGTGTGCCGGCCCGGTCGCGGCGGAAGAAGTCGATACGGTCCGGATCCAACTCGACGCCGAGGCCGGGCTTGTCCGGTACCTTCAGGGCGAAATCGCCGTAGCCCAAAGGCTCGGTCAGAATCTCTTCGGTGAGGAGAAGTGGTCCGAAGAGTTCGGTACCCCAGGCAAGCTGGGGAAACGTCGCGAACAGGTGCGCCGAGGCGATCGTGCCGACGCCGGCCTCGAGCATCGTGCCGCCATAAAGCCCGATGCTGGCGGCATCCGCGATGGCCCCCACCCGTCCGGCAGCCTGCAAACCGCCCGACTGCGCGATCTTAACCGCGAAAACATCCGCCGCTGCCTGGATCGCGAGGTCGAAGGCGTCGTCCGGTCCGTGGAGGGACTCGTCGGCCATGATCGGGATGATGAAGCGGGCAGCAAGCCGCGCCAGCCCGGAGCGGTTCGCCCTGGAGATCGGCTGCTCGACCAGATCCACACCGGCATCTTCAAGCATCGCCAACCCGCGGGAAGCACTGGCCTCATCCCAGGCCTGGTTGACATCGACCCGCACGCTGGCTTTATCGCCGAGCGCCTTCTTGATCGATGCCACATGAGAGACGTCATCGGCCACCGCGCGCTTGCCGATCTTCAGCTTGAAGATGTTGTGGCGGCGCAGGCTCAGGACATGCTCGGCCTCTTCAATGTCCTTGGCGGTGTCGCCGCTGGCCAGCGTCCAGGCGACCGGCAACTCATCGCGGTGGCGTCCGCCCAGCAGTTCGGAGACCGGCAGGCCGACGCGCTTGCCCATGGCGTCCAGCAGCGCCGTTTCCACCGCCGACTTGGCGAAATGGTTGCCGATGACGACACGCCCGATCCTGGCCATGGTCTGGCCGACCCGGGAGGGGTCGCAAGTCCTGAGAACGGGTTCGAAGTAGGTATCGATGGCGAGCTTGATGCTCTCCGGGCTTTCCTCGCCGTAGCTCAGGCCGCCGATGGTCGTGCCTTCGCCGATGCCGACGATACCGTCCGAGCAGTGGAGGCGAACGATCACGATCGTCTGGCGATACATCGTCGCCATCGAGAGAACATGAGGCCTGATGGTCGGAAGATCGACCAGAAAGGTCTCGATCTCTTTGATCTGCAACATTATTTTGATGCTCCCTGAGCTCCCTATGGCCAGAAAACTAAGTCTTGGCTTATGGAAAAGGAAATACTAAATTGGTCTTGAGCGATACCCTGGAGGTATGAAATGGAGATCCGCCATCTCCGTTACTTCGTCACCGTCGCCCGGGAGCGGAACTTCACCCGGGCCGCCGAAAAGCTCCATATCGCCCAGCCGCCGTTGAGCCGCCAGATCCAGCAGCTCGAGGATGAGGTCGGTATCATGCTTCTCGACCGGGATAGCAGGCCGCTGCGTCTGACCGAGGCTGGCCGGCTTTTCTTCGAGCATGCCGTCCTGGTTCTTGAACGCTTCGACGACCTGCGCACGATGATGCGGCGCTTTCGCGAGGCGGAGCGACCTCGGTTCGTCATCGGCTTCGTCGCCTCGACCATCTACGCGGCCCTGCCGCAACTGATCCGGCGTTTCCGCGCGGAAACGCCGGGGCTCGACGTCAGCCTCGTCGAGATGGCCAGCCTGGAACAGATCGCGGCCCTGAAGGATGGCCGGATCAATGTCGGTTTCGGCCGCATTCGCCTAGACGATCCGGCGGTGCGCCGGGACGTCCTTCGCGAGGAACGGCTCGTGGTGGCCCTGCCGCTCAGCCATCCTCTTCTGCAGCGGGAGGGACCGCTGAGCTTTGGGGAATTGGCCGGGGAGCCGCTGATCCTGTACCCCCGGGTGCCGCGACCGAGCTATGCCGATCAAGTGATCTCGATCTTCCGCGACCGCGGCCTGGAGCCGCACATCGCCCACGAGGCCCGCGAGCTTCAGACGGCAATTGGCCTGGTCGCGGCGGAGGTCGGCATCTGCATCGTCCCGACTTCGGTGCAGCGCCTGCGCCGGGACGATGTGGTCTACCGCGAGCTGATCGAGCAGACCATCACGTCGCCGATCATCATGAGCCGCCGGGCCGATGACCGGTCGCACGAAGCGATGGTCATGGCGAGGGTGATCATCGAGGCATATCGGGAATGGGGGTGGAAGATACCGGAAGGATTGGAGACCTGATCTTACCTGCGCCGGAAATCAGACATGGATGGGAACCACGCAGCAGTGCCATCGTAGCTTGGCTTCTCCGGTCTGTGTGAGGCTGCTGATCCAGGAACTTCGGTTTCCCGATACCAGGATTGCCAGGCAACCGGAGGTACCGATCATGCCGGTCAGCCTATCAATCCCAGCGCTGCTGGTAGGAGAAGGTCGGCAGCTTCCAGCCGCCCCAGATGGCCAGCAGGCGGAGCGTCAGGCCGCTGATGAAGCTGATTGCGGTATTCAGGTCGGTGTCGATGCCGAGTTCGCGCAGGCCGATGAAGAGGGCGCAGACGATCAGTGAGACGCTGGCATAGAGCTCACGCCGGAGCACCAGCGGTACCTGGTTGCACAGCACGTCACGCAGCATGCCGCCGCAGATGCCGGTCATCATCCCTGCCATGATGGCGACGATGATGGAGTAATCCATCGCCAGCGCGACACTGCAGCCGATCAGCGAGAACGCGATCAGGCCCATTGCATCGAGTACGAGAAAGACACGCTTCAAATGATGCATGCAGCGTGCGAGCACGGTGGTCAGCAGTCCGGCGGAGATCACCAGGACAATGTATTCCGGGTGCTGGGTCCAGCGGATGGGGAAGTGGCCGAGGATCAGGTCACGGATGGTGCCGCCGCCCAGCGCAGTGACGAAGGCGATGACGGCAACGCCGAAAATATCCATGTTGCGGCGCCCGGCCGCGAGGGCGCCGGACATCGCCTCGACGGTGATGGCGATCAGGTAGACGACGATCAGCATGTCGATTCCCCGAGCATGGGAAGCGGCGGCGGAATGGATGCTGAGGGTAACAGTGGATACATTTGGGGGAGACTCCTGATAGAGACAGGGCACGCTTTGTTGCGGATCCTGTACGCCTCTCCCACTGTCCTTTTACCTGAGAGTTTCGGCTCCGGACGGAGCCTGCCCCTTCGGTGGGCCAGGGCGCGCATGGTACGGCACCTTGGCCTCTCTCCAGTCGGCACAATGTTTCTGCGGTTCAGCATGCCTGAGCGATTATGGGAGTTTGCGCCTTCGGCGGAGGCGGATATCGCCTCTCTCTCCCGCAGAATACGCAGGAATATCCGGGAGTGCTCGCCCGCTGTCAAGTAATAGGTTTCAAAAGAGACTAATTGCGGCTCGAACAGGTGGCATGCCTGCTGCTGTGTTTGGCGCCGATGGAGATCGGCTAGGTCTCTGCCGGCCCTAGAGCCGTACCCGACCGCGTTGATTCGTGAGGAGGGTTTTTCAAGACGGATTTCATGATCAAGTCCAAGCCCAGCTGAATTTTGGAGGACGTATGCCGGCACCCTACTCCCAAGATCTTCGCGCCCGTGTTGCTTGGGCGATCTCGAGCGGTTCGTCCGCCCGGAAAGCGGCCGACCGGTTCGGGGTCGGGATCGGCACGGCGATCCGATGGGCGCAGCGCCTGCATACCGAAGGCCATGTCGAGGCTCGGGCCATGGGCGGCGACCATCGCTCGCGGCTGACGGAACATCGGGAAGCGGAGCTGACGTTGATCGCCCACCAGCCGGACCTGACGCTGGAGGAGATCCGCGGAGCACTGGTCGAGCGGCACGGCATCACCGTTGGCCGGAGCACCGTTTCGCGCTTTCTCAAGGCGCACGACGTCACCCTCAAAAAAACCAGAACGGCAAAGCTCACTTTTTGGCGGCATACTGGGCCTCGAGACTGCGCAGGTAGGCCTGGGGATCGCGCCTGAAGCGGCTGCCTCTGGTCCGCTGCAGACGGCGAGCCCTGATATCGGCCCGCAGGGCGAGCCAGCGGGTTCGATCGACCCCGGCCAGATCAGCGGCTTCGAGTGGCGCGAGGCGGGAGACCACCCACGCGACCAGACGGGCGGGACCGCTGACCACGGTGGCCGATGAGGCCGCGCGCCGACCGGTCGTGCGCCGCTGACAGTAGCGGTAGGAGCCGAACAGCCCTTCCAGCGCATTGTTGGTGCCCGGCAGATCAGCGACGGTATGGCAGTGGAACAGGCCGGGGCGATAGCTGCGGGTCACCTTGAGGAAGTGACCGACCGCCTCGCACAGCCCGCCGGCCCGCGCGCGGTGCCGGGACATCGCGCCGCACAGGCCGTCCAGTCGCCGGGCCACCGCCGGCGCCGGCAGCGCCCCGGTGTTCTTGATGATGTGCGCCGCCCGGTGTACCCAGCCGAACGCCCGGGCGATGTCCGGCCACAGATGCTCGGTGTCGCTCAGGGCACCGCCGACCAGCCGGCTCAGCGCCTGGACCTGCCGGTCGTCCCCCCCTTTGCCGCGACCCGCTGCAGACTGTCCGACACCGCCTCCAGCCGCGCCTTCAGCGTCAGTCCGGCAGCCTCCAGCGGCGCCCGGCCGTCGGCGCCCAGGGCGCTGCGCACCGCAGCGCAGTAGCCGCGGATCAGATCGCCCCCGGCGTCCTGGCGGGCCTCGGCCGCGCGTTCGATCGGCCGGATGCCGCGGACCCGCTTCTTCAGCTCCTTTTTGGCGTGCCGGTCGGCCTCGAAGATCGGACGCGCCGCCTCGCGCAGATAGTGGAAGTGGCATAGCTGGTGCGGCACGCCGGGCAGGGCCCGGGCGACCGCAGTGCGGATCGAGAGCTGTCCGTCGCTGACCACCCCGGCCACCGGCACGCCGGCGAGCTCGGCGGCCCGGCGCAGCAGCGGCTCCAGGTCGGCGGCTGTTGCCGACAGCAGGGCCCTGGCCAGCACGACGGTGCCGGACAGGCAGTCGCGGATCACCCACAGCACCTCGTGGCCCATCTGCGGCTGCAGGCCGTCGATCGCCAGGATGACCCGGCCCTGGTCTTTGAACCGGGCCCGCAGCCGGTCGGGATCGCCGGCGGCAGTGGCGACCAGTTCGTCGTAGCGGTCGAGCAGGTTGGTGACGCTGCGCTGGGAGATCGCCACGCCGCGCCGGACCAGCTCGGCATGGATCTCCGGCACACTGGCCCGGGCGCCGTAGCGCTGCCGGCCGACCAGGGCGATGACGTCCAGGCCGAACTCCTGCTGGGGCAGCGCCAGGGCGCCTTCGGCCTCCGGTCGGAACGCCCGGTGAAAGCGGGCGCAGTCCGGATTGACGCAGCGCCGGACCCTGAGCTGCAGGCCGAGCAGCCCGTCCAGGGTCACCACGGCGCGTCGGCTGATGTATTGACAGTGCAGCCGACCCCCGCAGTCCGGGCACTGTCGTGTTACCGTCTCCAGGATCCGCCACCGCGTCGGCAGCGGCCGCATCGACTGCCGGCCCATTCTCCCGCCTCCCCACTCGCAACCTCACTGCGTCCTCAACAGAAAGCCAGCTTTGCCGTTCTGGAAAAAAAGCCTCCACGCCGCCGAGCAGCAGCGTCCTGACGTGGCCGAGGCGCGTCATGCCTTCATCCGGCGCCAGCCCGCCCTCGAGGCGGAACGCCTGGTGTTCCTCGACGAGACCTCGGCGACGACCAACATGACCCGGCGGCTCGGCCGGTGCTCCCGCGGCCTGCGCCTGCTGGCCCCGGTGCCCCATGGCCATTGGAAGACCACCACTCTCGTGGCCGGCCTGCGCACCACCGGCATCACCGCGCCCTATGTGCTCGACGGCGCCCTGAACGGCGATGTCTTCCGCGCCTACGTCGAGCAGATCCTCGCTCCGACGACATCGTCGTCATGGACAATCTGGCCTGCCACAAGGTCGCCGGGATCCAGCAGGCGATCGAAAGCAGGGGCACCCGGCTGATCTACCTGCCGCCCTACAGCCCCGACCTCAATCCCATCGAACAGGCCTTCGCCAAACTCAAGGCGATGCTGCGAAAGGCCGGCGAGCGCACCCGAGACGGCCTCTGGAACGCCATCGGGCAGTCCCTCACGCTACTCCGCCCGGACGAATGCCGAAACATGATCCGGAATTCAGGCTATCCAACCTGATCGGGCACAGCTCTAGTTCACTCAGGCTCGGTTCGGCTCGATAGACTTTCCGTAGCGCCTTGACATGGTTTCATGCCGCTTCGGATACTCTGCAGCAGCTGCCCTTACCAACCTGGCAGCACCAAGGAGGGGCAGATGATAAAGCATGTTCTCGTTCCGTCGAACGGCCTGGAAGCGAACCTTCTGGAGGACGCCTTCAAGCTTGCGACCCCGCTCTCCGCGCATGTCGATGTTCTGCACGTGGGATGGGAGCCGAGACAGGAGATGCCGCTCTATGACAAGGGCTTTTCTCCAGATACGCTCGAAACCATGCTTCGCAAGGCGCAATACGAAGCTGACACGATTGCCTCCGCGGCCAAAAGGACATTCGAGGAGTTCACGGCCACTGCTTCGGTCCCGGTCGCTACCAGACTCACGGAAGCCGGGGGCGTGACGGCTGAATGGCGACAGATCACGCAATCAGTGGTGCGAGCTTTCGTTGCGGAAGCCCGTGCGGCTGATCTGACGCTGCTGTCCCGTCCAACCGACAAGTCCGCGGACCTGGAAATATTTGAGGCTGCCCTGTTCGAGTCCGGGCGCCCCGTACTCCTGAGGGCAGGCGATCTGACGAGGCTAAGCAGTTCCGTTGTGATCGCCTGGGATGACAGCTTGGCGGCGGCCCGGGCGGTGTCAGGCGCTCAGGACTTCATCGCGCGCGCGGACGTGGTCACCATCCTGATCGTGGAAGAGGGCAGGGCGCCTTCACCTGCGGCAATCGCCCGACATCAGCACCCACGCGCCGAACGTCTCGTCAAGCATCTCGCCTGGCATGGTGTCCAAGCTTCGGTTCTGAGCATCAAGCGGGACGGCCGGTCGGTCGGCGAGGCGCTGGCCGCGACAGCCATGGAAATGAATGCTGGATTATTGGTAATGGGCGGATACGGTCATAGCCGCCTCCGTGAAATCATCCTGGATGGAGCAACGAGGTACATGCTCAATCACCCGATCGACTGCCCAGTTCTGCTGGCCCACTGACGGGAGAGGGGTTTCGCGAATGGCATTGCTGGATCGATAAAATTTTCGCAGCAGGCTCTGCCTCCAGCGACACTCCCAATCCCGTGAAAAGTGAGGGATTGCATGAGTGCCACGCCATAGCCTTCCGAGTCACAACTAACACGATCACCCGCTGAAGATCAAGGAGCGGTTTTTCCTCTCGCCGCGACGGGGCGGACCTGGGGCAGAGCCCTGATCCGCAGGTAAAGATCGAGCGCATAGATGATGAAGGCGACGGCTCCCCCTGCTCCTGTCAGGGCGCCTCCGCGGATCAAAACCTCCAGATCGAGCACCATTCCCATCCCGACCGCCGCCAGTGCGGCGACGTGGCACGATGCCTGGATCTGCAGGAGCGGACTGTCGCTGAGCTCGGACACCTTGGGAATGCGTCGGCCGGCCCTTGCCGCGTGGATAGCACTCAGGAACGGCAGAATCCGCTGGAGCATGCCGAGCACGAGGCTGAGCAGCCAGCCGCCCACCAGCGTCAGCACGAACAGCCCAGGGCCCCAGGCCGGCAGAAGATCCAGAATCAGGAGCAGCCCCAGCAAAAGACTGGCAGGCAGCATGGCCCAGGAAAGCCGGACGAGGAGGAATGAGGTTCCGAGATCACGGCGGTTTCGCCGGCGCATCAATCCCGCCATGCCATGGACATGAAGGCACGCCGCGGCCAGACCAATGGAAGCCGCGCCGATGAGGGCTCCGGCGCCGGCCAGGATGAGGGCAGCGACAGCAAGAGCAAGTACGAGTGTGGCTGGGCGTTCACGTTGCGGCGCCACCAGGGCGAACATGGGAACCAGCACCTGTACGAACCCGGCGGCCAGCAAGCCCAGGAAGCCGTAGCAGGCGACCACCAGGTGGATTACGGCCACGGTTCGGTGGTCATCCAGGTAGCCGTGCGCGAAGTCTCCGAGCAGGGCAAGACCCAGGACGGCCAATGCCATCAGGCAGGCCAGTGCCGCCCACAAGTGGCGGACGACCAGCCGGACCTGCGGATTGGTTTGGTCGGTGCGGAGCAGAGCCATACCAACCACCACCGCGAACACTAGCAGGGCCAGTGCGACGGAAATTCCTCCTATGCCGAGCAGCCACAGGTCGGCCGTCATCATGCCCCAGGTCAGCACCACGACCCCCGGGAGCAGTAACCACCCAGTCATCCTGCACGGCCACACGCCGGGCAAATCGGCCTGGATCGCCACTGGCAGCAGCTGGAACCCGGCTCCGACGGCCGTGACGGTCAGCACGCCGAGCGTGATCAGGTGGAGGGCTGCGACCGGTAGGCCCAGCCCGCCCTCGGCACCGGCCACGACCGGCGCCCCGGCTGCCAGCGCGGTCCAGCCCAAGAGGTGAAACAGCAAGGCCGCCGCCAGAAAGCGGAACGGAATGGATGCCGGCAGCAGCTTGGATCCTGGAGCGATCATCACGCATCCCGCGCCAGTTCAATCCGGACTTCACCCTGCAAATGCTCGACCGACAGGCACGACCATCCCCGCTCGGCCAGCATTGGGTAGAGGAAGACCGGTTCGCGGTCATGGTGGAGCACCAGCCTGTCAATTCCGCCCCGGTCAATCAGGTCGAGTACCCGGGTCAGCGGCTCCGGCGGTTGCAGGCCGCGTACGTCCAGATGGGTACCGTCAGCGGCATTCCACGGCTCGGACCCGTGCCGCGGCATAGGCTTGTCGGTCACCGGCTCGGTTTCGGTCGGATCTTCGCGTCGCCAGCAGATGCGCCAGTGGGCGGGGCCGATCTGGCGACCCTGCGAGGTGAATCCCTTGCCGGCAAGTACCCGGCGGAGCGGCGCCGGGTCGAACGGCGCATCGACCACCATGAAACCGCCCGCCGGCACCCGGGCGGACATGGACATCACCTGGGCGAACGGATCCTGTCCCGATGCCAGGAGAGGCCGCACATCCAGGTGAGGTGCGGACAGGCGCTCGGCCTGCTCGAACCAGTCGCCGACGGTCTTTCGCTCCATCGGAACAGGACGGTCAGTCCCAGGCGGGTGAGCAACTTCGGATGTGGGCAGCTCTCCTTGCAACACCCTGCACAGGGCTTCGAACGATACGCCGGCGACCCGCGCCGCCTCGCCCAGCCTAATCTGGCCGGTCATGGCGTGCCTGCGGGGCTGGTCCAGAAGACCGGCGAAAGCTGGGTTGAGGCCGGTTAGCCTGTCAATTGCCCCAGGGTGCTCGGTTATCACATCGACCAGCAGCATATCTGGGGTGAGGGGATGGGGCAGCAAGCTCATCATCATCTCCAAGTGATTTGATCGCAATAATGCCGCAGGGGCCGGGCCAATTCTTGACGCCGATCAAGCTTTCGAAGATTCTTTGCTGAGACAGTATTGCTGTTGCGAAATGGATCAGAACAGATAGGCGAGAGGATCGGGACCGATCACAACAGGATGGAACAGAAGCAACGCCGCCCATAAAGCGAGGGGCAGGAGCAGCCGGCCCCAACCGATCTCCTTCCAGACCAGCCTCTCGCTACCCCGAATGATGCCGGAAAATGGCAGGATGCCGGCCCGGTGCTGGGCGGCCGAGGCGGCTCGCCAGTTCCTGACCAGGGAAAACAGGGCGATGATGGCCATCCCGGTGAAGACGATCACCTGTCGCGCTCCCCCCAGCACCGTCAGGTGCAGCAGCGTCCAGAGCAGGACCGACAGGCTGCCAGGAACGGCGGTGATGCGATAGATGCCTACAGGTTCCGGCGTTCCGGCCGGCGTGGTGAGCCGGCCGACCAGCAGGAAAAGAGCGAGCGGCATCGCAAGTACCGCGATCATCTTCACCTCGACGGGAGGAAGATACAGCCACTCCCCGCTATTGGCCGCCCGGTAGCTCCAGACTACCAGGACCAGAGCTGCCAGCGAGATCGCCGAATAGAAAGCGAGAAACAGCCGGCGTCCGAGCGCATGGACTAGGGAGGAGCGAACCCCCGGCAATCCGGGAACGACGTGACTGCTTATCAGAAAGAGTGTGGAGAGGATCAGGGGTTCCATTGTCATCGCATCGAACTGGCCGGCCAACAATACCGACAGGGAGTGGCATCATAAGGACCCAAAACGGAAGAGGCCGTATTGACCTGGGTCAAGTCGGAGCAGGCGATAGAGTATTGGATGATGTCCGTCCTGCGGAGAACAGCTATGCTGAGATCAGGTGGCCGGGACAGCCGACAATCTTGAGTGGCGGGATGCTTCATATAGCGGTAGATCGAACTGGCCCGGGATGTCGGAGGGCCGCGCCGTGTAGCATGATTGCTTTTCCCGTAGAAATATCTTGCGCGACATACTGGGAAGTGAATATACGGAGGTACTAACCACCCGGTTAGCCATTGAAAAATTGAGTAATTTGTCTCGAAGAAGGTCTCTCTAGGACGACAGCACGTACCTCCACTGTTCGGGAACAGATCATGAGCTCCACTCAACCCGGTTCTCCTCTCGCCGGCACAGCGTTGCCGCCACAGTCTCAGCCTGTCGAGATATCGGTCGATCCTGCGGCAAGGCGCCGGGAGATCCTCATGTTCCTGCTTCTCGCCTTCGTCATCTGGCCGTTCGTGGCCGTGGCGGTCGTGGGGGGCTACGGCTTCATCGTCTGGATGTACCAGATGGTCGCCGGGCCCCCGGGGCCGCCGCCGGTCTAGAGCATCATGCGAGACACCAGGATCGATCCCGGGCGGCGCAGCCTGCTGAGAGGGCGGCTGCGGCGCGGGCCGGTGCCCGTTCGGCCGCCTTACGCCTCCGATGCGCGCGTGCTCGACGCCTGCGTTCGATGCGGAGCGTGCGCCGACGCCTGTCCGGAAGGCATCGTCGCGGCGGGCGACGGGGGATACCCGGAGGTCGATTTCCGGAACGGCGAATGCACCTTCTGCGGCGACTGCGCCGAGGCCTGCCCGGCCCCCGTGTTCGACCTGACGCAGGGAGCTCCCTGGTTCCAGGCAGCAGCCATCGCCGATACCTGCTTCGCCAGGATGGGGATCGTCTGCCAGAGCTGCCGCGACGCGTGCCCGACCGGCGCGATCAATTTCACCATCGGGTTCGGCGGCCCGTCCCGGCCCGCCGTGGACACGGATGCCTGCACCGGATGCGGCGCGTGCGTTTCCCCCTGTCCGGCCGGGGCGGTGACGGTCGTTTCCGCCGGGAATCATAAGGAAGCAAGCGATGTCCGATGAGGTCCATATCTCGAGCCTGGTCGTCCAGGCTCTCCCGGAGTTCATGGATGCCGCAAGGGGAGCCGTTTCGGCCATGCCCGGGATCGAGGTCCACGCCGCGGAGGCGGGGAAGATGGTGGTCACGCTGGAGACCGCCGACGAGGGGGAAATCGTCGCCCGGATTAGCGAGATCAACCTGCTGGACGGGGTCATGGCGGTCAACATGGTCTTCCATCAGGTGGATGGGCACCAGGTGGACGGGCCGGATGCGGCGGATTGAAAGTCAGGGGGAAATCGTGAAACTGACGAGAAGAGACTACATCAAGGCCAACGCGGCCGCGACGGCCGCGGCCGCGGCCCAGATCAGCCTTCCGGCCGCAGCCCAGCAGTCCCTGGTCGCCGGGCAGGACGCGAAGCTCAAATGGTCCAAGGCGCCCTGCCGGTTCTGCGGCACGGGCTGCGGCGTCATGGTCGCGGTCAAGGACGACCGCGTGGTCGCCACCCACGGCGACATCAAGGCCGAGGTCAACCGCGGCCTGAACTGCGTGAAGGGTTATTTCCTGTCCAAGATCATGTACGGGCAGGACCGCCTGACGACGCCGATGCTGCGCATGCGGAACGGCGAGTACCACAAGGACGGCGAGTTCCAGCCGGTTTCCTGGGAACGCGCCTTCGACGAGATGGCCAAGGTGTGGAAACGCGTGCTGAAGGAGAAGGGGCCGACGGCGGTCGGCATGTTCGGTTCGGGACAGTGGACGATCTGGGAGGGCTATGCCGCGAGCAAGTTCATGCGCGCCGGCTTCCGTTCCAACAACCTGGACCCCAACGCCCGCCACTGCATGGCCTCGGCCGCCGTCGCCTTCATCCGGACCTTCGGCATGGACGAGCCGATGGGCTGCTACGACGACATCGAGTCGGCCGACGCCTTCGTCCTGTGGGGCTCCAACATGGCGGAGATGCATCCGATCCTGTGGACCCGGGTGACGGACCGCCGGATCTCGGCCCCCCACGTCAAGGTCGCCGTGCTGTCCACCTTCGAGCACCGCAGCTACGAGCTGGCCGACGTGCCCATGGTGTTCAAGCCGGGCACCGACCTGGCGATCCTCAACTTCATCGCCAACCACATCATCCGGACCGGCCGGGTCAACCGGGAGTTCGTGGACAAGCACTGCAACTTCCGCATGGGCCAGACGGACATCGGCTACGGCCTGCGGCCGGAGCATGTGCTGGAGGTGCGGGCGACCGGCGCCAAGGAGGCCACCGCCTCGACGCCCAGCAGCTTCGACGATTTCGCCAAGCTGGTCGGCACCTATACGGCGGACTACACGGCGGAGCTGACCGGCGTTCCCAAGGAGCGCCTGCTGGCCCTGGCCGAGCTGTACGCCGATCCCAAGACCAAGGTCATGTCGTTCTGGACCATGGGGTTCAACCAGCACGTCCGCGGCGTCTGGGCCAACCACATGATCTACAACATCCATCTCCTGACCGGGAAGATCTCCGAGCCGGGCAACAGCCCGTTCTCCCTGACCGGCCAACCCTCGGCCTGCGGCACCGCCCGCGAGGTCGGGACCTTCTCGCACCGCCTGCCGGCCGACATGCAGGTCACCAACCCGGAGCACCGGAAGAAAGCCGAGGAGATCTGGAAGCTGCCGGCGGGGCTGCTGCCGGACAAGCCGGGATACCACGCGGTCCAGCAGGACCGCATGCTGAAGGACGGCAAGCTCAACGCCTACTGGATCCAGGTCAACAACAACCTCCAGGCGGCACCCAACTCCGACAACGAGACCTATGTCGGCTACCGAAATCCGGACAACTTCATCGTGGTGTCGGACGCCTATCCGACCGTGACCGCGATGGCGGCGGACCTGGTGCTGCCGGCGGCCATGTGGGTCGAGAAGGAAGGCGCCTACGGCAACGCCGAGCGGCGCACCCATTTCTGGCACCAGCTCGTCCCGGCACCGGGCGAGGCCCGCTCCGACCTGTGGCAGATGATGGAGTTCTCGAAAAGGTTCACGACCGAGGAGGTGTGGCCTGCCGAGACGCTGGACCGGAACCCGGAATACCGGGGAAAGACGCTGTTCGACGTGCTGTTCGCCAACGGTGAGGTAAACAGGTTCCCGCTGGAGGACATGGACCCCGAGTACGAGAACCGGGAGGCCCGGGCCTTCGGGTTCTATGTCCAGAAGGGCCTGTTCGAGGAATACGCCTCGTTCGGCCGCCATCACGGGCACGACCTGGCCAACTTCGACGAGTACCACAAGGTCCGCGGCATGCGCTGGCCGGTGGTGGATAACCAGGAGACCCGCTGGCGCTACCGGGAGGGCCTGGACCCCTACGTGAAGCCGGGGGAGGGCATCCGCTTCTATGGCAACCCCGACGGCCGCGCGATCATCTTCGGTTTCCCGTACGAGCCGCCGGCCGAGGCGCCGGATGCGGAATACGACATGTGGCTGGTCACCGGCCGGGTGCTGGAGCACTGGCATTCCGGGTCCATGACCATGCGGGTGCCGGAGCTCTACAAGGCGGTGCCCATGGCGCTGGTCTACATGCACCCGGACGACGCCGCGGCCCGCAAGCTGCGCCGGGGTTCCGAGGTGCTGGTCCAGTCGCGGCGCGGCGAGGTCCGCCTGCGCGTCGAGACCCGGGGACGCAACAAGCCGCCGCGCGGCCTGGTCTTCGTGCCCTGGTTCGACAGCACCCGCCTGATCAACAAGGTGACGCTCGATGCCACCGATCCGATCTCCAAGCAGACCGACTTCAAGAAATGCGCGGTCAGGATAACCGCGGTGTAAGGGGCGGCATTCATGAGAATACTCTTCTACGCCGCCCTCGCGGCACTCCCGGTCCTGGTGCCGGCCGTCATCTCGGCCCAGCAGCCGATCCAGACCCCGTTCCGCCCGCCGGTCGCGTTCACCGACGAGCTGCCGGCACCCCCGATCCCGGCGGACGTGACCGACGACCGCAGGGTTTCAAGGAACTATCCGGAGCAGCCCCCGGTGATCCCGCACAATGTGCGCGACTACCAGATCAACCTGAACACCAACCGCTGCCTGACCTGCCACAGCCGGCAGTTCACCGAGGCGGTGCAGGCGCCGATGATCAGCATCACCCACTACATGGACCGCGACGGCCAGATGCTGGGACAGGTGTCGCCGCGCCGGTATTTCTGCATGCAGTGCCACGTCCCCCAGACGGCGGCGCAGCCCTTCGTGCCGAACGAGTTCAAGGATATCGACAGCCTGATCAGCAGGCCGTCCGGCGGGGGTGAGCACAAATGAGGATGAAGCTGCCGGGATTCCTGGTGCATCCGTGGCGCACCTTCTCCAGTCCCAGCCGGTATCTCAGCCTCGGTTTCCTGACGCTCGGCGGGTTCGCCGCCGGCGTCATCTTCTGGGGCGGCTTCAACACGGCCCTGGAGGCGACCAACCGGGAGGCGTTCTGCATCGGCTGCCACGAGATGAACGCCAACGTCTACGAGGAGCTGAAGACGACGATCCACTTCTCCAACCGGTCCGGCGTGCGGGCGACTTGTCCCGACTGCCACGTGCCGCACGAATGGACGGACAAGATCGCCCGCAAGATGCAGGCGTCCAAGGAGGTCTGGGGAAAGATCTTCGGCACCATCGACACGCGCGACAAGTTCGTCGCCATGCGGCGCGAACTGGCCGAGCACGAGTGGGCCAGGCTGAAGGCCAACAACTCGCTGGAGTGCCGGAACTGCCACTCGGCGGAATCCATGGACATCACGAAGCAGGGCGCCAGGGCGGCCCGGGTCCATCAGGCATACCTGTTCACGGGCGAGCGCACCTGCATCGACTGCCACAAGGGCATCGCGCACCAGCTGCCCAACATGGACGGCGTGCCGCCGGGCTGGAGCGAGGTGGACGCCGGCAAGGGAACGCTGGGCCACTGGCTGGCGGAAGCGGAACGGTAGGACCGCCGCGCCGGTCGAGTGCCGGCCGTCAGGGCTCGGCCCCTTCGGCCTCGTCGGAATAGGGGGCCTGCTGCCGTTGCGGGGTCGCCTCGCTCGGCTCGGCAGCCTGGTCGGGCACCGCCCCGAGCGGACCCTGGGCGATCGGCCGGACCTCGACCCGCAGCGCCTGTGCCGCGGCCAGGTGCTCTTCCAGCATAGACACCGCTTCCGTGCCGATCCGCCGCAGGACCGGGGCGGAAGCGTACCCCGCCAGGCGCGCGTGCAGGTTATGGTGCCGCATGTGGTCCTGGGCGACGCCCACCGCATAGACCTCGTCGAAGGCGGCGCCTCGGAGCGTCTTCAGCCGCTCGATGACCGACGCTTCGCTCTCGCTCGGGCCAGAGGGGACCTCCGCGCCGATTTCGCGTGCCGCCTGGATCAGCCGTTCGTTCAGCTTTCCATGGTGTTCCAGCATGAGTTCGGCGAAGGAATGCACCGCGTCCGCCTCGGCGCGCTCCTCGGCGAGCCTGGCCATCTCGATCTCCGCCAGACCCCGCTGGATGGCTTCCTGGACCAGCATCTCGTCGAGATGAAGGGCCTGCTCCTGCGCTTGAGGCGGGGATTCCTGGGCATGAACCGGATAGTTCATGACGAGCCCCATACCGGTGATCGCTACTGCAAACGCGCTCAACTTTCCCTGGTGCATCGAGTTTGACATTGAATATCATCCCCCCTGAAATTCCAAGCCTCACCCTTGCTTATGTAACAGCACGCTCATCAGAGAGTTGCATCAGTGAGTGCACCATAAACAGAAGGGAATTCGTGCCCAGGCGCCGGGAAAAGGAAGCGAGTGAGAATGCCTCCCAGCAACCATGAAAAGTTACGTTTGGTCCTTGGCTGTCCCAGAAAAAGCGATTCGCCAAACCCTCAGATCAGGATATCTTGCAAGATGCGACTCTCGCCATGG
Organism: Skermanella mucosa; assembly: GCF_016765655.2. Lineage (NCBI taxonomy): Bacteria > Pseudomonadati > Pseudomonadota > Alphaproteobacteria > Rhodospirillales > Azospirillaceae > Skermanella > Skermanella mucosa. The sequence goes on along the minus strand of NZ_CP086106.1, from coordinate 5,932,145 downwards.
CTGAGGAGCTCCGTTAGGGCATCGGTAGGCTTGCCTGTCGTCGAGAAGCCGACGAGGACGCCTTCGATTGGATAACCTGTTGAGACCAGGGTAAAGCTAGAAGAGATGGGAATGATCCTCGCTCCCAAAGTCCCGGCAAGTCTCCGGCTAATGCGGAGCGGTTCATGTTGGCCGTACAGGGAAAGACAGACCACAGAGTCGAGGTGCCGGCCGATGCCGTTGCGATAGTCAAGATGTTCGCGGGGTCGTTGGCGGAGCCATTCAACAGACCATGACATACAACAAATTCCATAGGCCGACATGCTACGGCGCCAGCCGATCAGAAGCTCAGAAAGAGAAAACCGGCAACGACGAGCACGCAAACCACGGCGACGACGAGCGGCACCGAACTCAGGGCCTGCTGGCGCCAAAGCACTCCAGCGGCCGCGAGGATCGCAGCAGCCGATACCAGAATACCGATCTGCCCCTCTGTCACGTCGATGCCCCTTCCTGGTGAACCATGATCATCAACTTCGTTGAGGTGGGATGCGGTGGGTCGAGCGGCTTCGAAGCTCCCGAAGCGTCACCGAGCGCATGCAGAACTCCCCCGGAGACCATCATCATCCACGACAAATCCCGACATGGCTGCTGTAATCGAGCGCTGCCAGAAGCCTGGCTGCACGCACCGCCAGAGAATTGACTCCAGACGAACTGGTGGAGCTGGAACGGCTGCTCCATCGATGGCCGGCCACGTCAAGGACGGCGAAGAACAGATCGTCGCGGCGCTTGCGCTCCTCCTCGGTCTCGCCTGGCATGGGAATGGCGACGGAGTCGCGAATGCCCGCTGGGGCGATTACTTCGATCATCGGCTCGCCTGCACTCACCTACGCCCTCTCCGATGAATGGAAAAGCTCGGGAAATTTACTATTCCATTCTGGAGAGAGCAGCTCATCGACGGGATTAACGCTGCCATTATGTAATTGCTCACGGGGTTGGCGGATCGCGAGCCGTCAGGTGACGGCGAAGGTTCCACCGACGAGGTGGCGTACGGCGGTCCAGGCGGATTGACCTTGCCGACGCGCCGTTCCTGTCACGGATCGATACCCGGCGTGGATGCCGGGTCCCCAGTCGGATCGGAAGCCGTTGGTGACCTTGCGGAAGACCACGGACGGGCGAATTTCCTGCTCGCTGGCGTTGTTGGTCGGCGGCACGCGGCGGTCGGCGAGGAAGACGAAGAACTTGCCGCGCCATGCCTTGACCAGCCGCTGCAACTCGCGTCCGGCCGGATGGGCGGCGGGGGTACCGACCAGGGCATCGAGGCCGCGCTCGGCCTTTGCGGCGTAGGCGGCAAGCGTGCTGTCCTTCAGGCCCGGTCTTCGTTTGCCGACGCGGATGGCCCAGAGCAGGTGATCGCGGATCCTGGGTGCGACCATGGTGTCGCCGCAGTCGATGGCGTACTGCACGTCCCTGAGAACGTGGGCCAGGCAGACCTGGTGGACCCGTCCCAGTTCCTGCTGCCCGGCGTAGCGGTCGGAGATCCAGACCTCGGGCCGATGCCCGCCCAGGATCCCGGCGGCCACCGCCCGGGCGCGGCTGGGGGCGATGGTGTGCAGCACGGCTTGCCCGGAATGGAACACCCATTGCCAGTGGATCACGCCGTTGACCCGCGTCGTGGTCTCGTCCGAGGCGATGACGGAAGCCCCCAGGAGTTTGGCCTTGATCGCCGCGCAGGCCGTGTCGAACGCCGTGCCCATGCGGCGCAACGCATTGGCGATGGCGCCCTCTGAGATCGTCAGTCCGAACAACTCCTCCAGCATCCGCGACAGCCGCTCGAAGCCGACATGATGGCTGTGGTGCAGATAGGCCAGCAGTGCCCGGATGCCCGGTCCGAACGGGGTGCCCGGCGGCATGGCGGCGGGCGGGGCGGCCCGGTAGCGCCGCCCGCAATCGCCGCACCGGCCGCCGAACAGCTCGACCCGCGTCACCACCGGGCGGATCACCGGAAGGTCGATGTGGTCGTAGCGGTGCCGGCACCGCTGGGCGCTCTCGGGCACCGCCGTCCCGCAATGCGGGCAGCCCTCGACCAGGCGGCGCTCGGTCCGGTCCGGATCGTCGGCCAGCGGGCGCGATACTCCGGGGCGCGACGGCCGCGGCTTGCGCCGGCGCTTGGCGTCCGCCGTACGCGACGCACCGCCGGGGCCGTCCTGCGACGGCGGAATGTGCGAATTGGCCGACGTCTTCCGCGGCTTCCCGATCAGCGCTTCCAGTTCGGCAACCCGCGCCGCCAGACGCTCGATCAGCGCCGCCTGCTCGACCAGCAGGGCGTCCTTCTCAGCCTCACTCAGACGGTAACGCGGCGGTTTCTCCATCCCATCCTTGACTCATATTCCAAGCCGCAGCGCAACCCTTTTCGCCAACCCCGTGAGCAATCACGCCATTATAGATTTATGTCTTTGGGTCAAAAGGATTTACAATGGTATGAGGTGACCCCGTTCCCGGGCAGTCGGATAAGAGGGCTCGTCGTGCTCGATGACTTTTCGGCCAAGTCGCTTGCAAGCTACATGGACCGGATGGTCGCGCGCGGCGCGACGGTGGTGAGCGGGTTAAATCTAAAGGTACGCTCTTTATGCGAGCAGCTTGCCGCGAGAGCATGAGCGTACTGACTATACCAATTTTAGTAAATTTTTTAGGGCTGCGTGCGTCATTGATGTTGAACCCTTCGACCCGATCATGACTTGGAACCTGAAAATCGGGATCGTTCCGGATGTCTTGATCCCGATACCGCGATCCAGGTTACGCCGCATGCTCATCCGGTAGGGCCTGCGAAAACCTCAAACGACGCTACTATGCGGAAGGGATGATGCTTGAGTTCGAGTTTCAGCACCGGGAAATGCAGTGTGTCGATCGTCCTCCCGGAAGCAAAGTGTATAATCGATGATGCCGTCTCCGATTTCTCGGCGCCGACGCCTTGTACAGCGAATGGTCAGGAGAGCCAATATCTGTCTGTACCGCATAGGCAGGAATGCATTACGCTGGGGCGCTGATACGGTACTGTGGATCTTTGCTGCCGTTGCATTGGGAATGTGGGTCCTGTCTTTTCAGCAGGAAGACGCCCGAGCCTCTGTGACCGCGACCGCCGCCGCCGTGCCAGCGGCCCTAGCCGCAATCCTTTGGTCGATTCGTCAGCACCAGAAGACGACGCGTCAGCAGGAACGGCAGCGCGCCCTGGACTACTGTCAACCGACGTCAGGATGGGGTCCATCCGCATTCCCGGTGCACCAGCGGTAAGTGCATTTCCACATCATGTTTTCTCCGATGTCATGCGGCCTCCAGAACCCGATAGCGCAACAGGTCGAAGCCAGCCCGCCCGCACATGGTACGCTTGATCGTCTTGAGCCGACTGACCTGACCTTCCACCGGGCCGCTGCTCCATGACAGCGACAGCCCGGCACGAACCGCCGCCAAGTCCCGTTTCAGGCCGCCGGCAAACCCGGCCAGCGCCGTTCCCTGCGCTGCCGCGAGCCACGGATCTAATCCGTCGGCCCGCCTCTCCCGCACCATCGTACGGAACTCCCGCGCCAGCGCGATCACCGCGGTCAGGTCCGGCGATCCGGCAAGCAGCGCCTCGACGAACTTCCCTGCGGTGTCGTCGATCTCGTCGGCATCGGCCACCACCAGCCACGCCGCGCGCCGGCCGGAGGGTGCTTTCCAGGCGGTCGCGGACGACGCCGCGTCGGCAGACCCCGCACCGGTGCCCCGCAACCGGCGCCGAACCCATTCCTGCACGGTCTTGGGCCGGCCCGAATAGCCCCGGTCACGGATTTCCCGCCACAGCCGGGCGGTGTTGGTGCAGCCCTCGGCCCAGCGCTGCCGCAGGTACTCGGCATGGCGGTCGATTGTGCTCCCATAAGCCGGTTTGCTCCACGACGGAGGCCGGCCCGCCCGCAGCCATGTCCGAATCGTGGCACGGTCCAGGCCGGTGCTGCGGGAGATAGCACTCTGGGACCAGCCGCGGGCGTTCAGTGCTGCAACTTCCTCGAAACGGGCCTGCCGCGCCGCCCGCTTGTCCAGCGTGCGCTGCTGGCTGCGGGTCAGAGGCCGGGACTCCGGCGGAGCGTTGGGAACCGGAACCGTCGTCACCGCCGTGGCTGCCTTGGTCGCAGTGCGGATGGCCCGGTGATGCCGGTCGAGAACGCCGGCCAGGGCGTCGCCGAGATTGCGCAGAAGATGCCAACGGTCAGCCACCTGGACCGCGTCCGGGGCGCCGGTCCGGGCGCCGTCGGCATAGGCACCGGCCCGGTCTCGGGCGACGATCTCCACGCCGGGGTGTGCCTTCAGCCAAGCGGCGACTGTTTCTCCGTCGCGATCGGGCAGCAGGTCAATGGGGCGGCTGCGCTCCAGATCGACGATGAGGGTGCCGTAGCGCCGGCCACGCCGCCAGGCCCAGTCATCGATGCCGACGACGCGCGGGGACGGTGCCACCGGGAGGGGAGCCGCCCGGATCAGGCGCAGCAGGGTGTCGCCGCTGACCGGCATGGCGAGCCGGTCCGCCAAGCGGGCGCCCGACTCGCCTCCGGCATGCAGGGCGATGCGGCGCTGCGCCTCGGCGAGGCGGACGGTCCGCCGAACCCTCGGCAGGGCCACCTCCGGCAGGCGCTCGGCGAAGATCCGGCGCGGGCATCCGGGGGCGGAGCAGCGAAAGCGCCGGACCTGAAGATCGAGATGGCCTATCCGGCCTTGCCAGGGGAGATCCCCAAGATGCCGGATGTAGCGGCTGTGGACGCGACGCGAGCGGCGCCGGCACAAGGGACAGGACGCTGTGGCGGCGCGAGCACGAACGGCGACGACGACACGATCAGGGTGGACGACAACCTGCTCAACCGCGAGACCGGCAGGGAGCAGGGACAGCAACGAATTGGACACGGAGAAGACGGCACTCTCGGGGAAAAGCGTTTCTCCTCATATGGTTATCCTCACCCTCTGGCGCACTCGCCCTGCACCGGGAATGCGGATGGACCAGTATTCACCCGGCACTTACAACCTTGAACTGGGCCGCGTCGTCGATCTCCTGCCCGACCGCAGCGCCGGGAGCTTCGCGGCCTGGCTGCGCCAGCACCCCGGCGTCGAGATCGTTGTCCGCGACCGAAGCGGTCTTTATGCCGACGGCGCCCGCCAGGGTGCCCCGGCGGCACGGCAAGCCGCCGACCGGTGGCATCTGCTTCGTAACCTTGGCGACGCCATGCGGTCCGCCGTCGATCGGCACCGCGGGGCGGTTCGGTCAGCGGCACGGCAGGTCGCCGGATGCTTGGCCGAGCACCAGAGTGACCAGAAGATCAAGCCGACATCCGAACAGGCCCGGTTGACGGCGAAGCGGACCACCCGACAGGACCTGTACAATGAGATGTGCCGGCTGCATGCCGACGGCATGACCATCAGCGCGATCGCCCGTGCCCTGGCCGTGAGCCGGCAGAAAGTCGAGCGGTGGCTGAAGAGCGGCGGCCCCGCCACTCACGACAAACCGGCCCAGCCCAAGCTGCTGGACGCCTGGTCCGGGATCCTGGAGCAGCGATGGCTTGACGGATGCCGGAATGGTACGCGGCTGTGGCGGGAACTGCGCGACCAGGGCGTTGCAATCAGCGTCACCACGGTGAAACGCTGGGCGACGGCCCGTCGGCTGCGCGGCGCCGGCACGCCCGAGGTGATTGCCGCCACGACAGCCGGTCGGTGGAAGGCGCCGTCGAGCCGGCGCTGTGCCCGGCTCCTGACCACAGCGCCGGAGAAGCTTGACGCCAATGAGAGGAGGTTCATCGACCATCTTGGCCAGACCGCTCCCAGCCTGATCCAGGCGGCCATCCTGGCGAACAGCTTCACGACGATGGTGGGCGACCACCACGACACCGGCTTCGAGGCGTGGCTCGAGGCCGCCCGCGCCGGCGAGTTGCGGTCCTTCGCTGAGGGAATTGACCGCGACGCTGCCGCGGTTCGGATGGCGCTCACCGACCCATGGAGCACCAGCCCGGTCGAGGGGCACATCAACCGGGTAAAAACCATCAAGCGACAGATGTACGGCCGGGCGAAATACGACCTTCTCCGGCAACGGGTCCTTGCCGCTGCATGATCAAGCCGACTGCTGGACGAAGTCGGCAGAGAACACACAGCAATGCTGTGGTCGATTTGCATTCTTTACGTGTGCACCGGAAGTGCGGAAGAACCCGAAATCAGAGGGTGTTGAGCTGAAGTCTATCGACCTACAGCTCGGTTGTGCATACATGTATGTGTGCAGCAAACGTGGTCGTACATTGTCGGGCACAAACTCGCTGAAGAAAACGAAAGACATCATACATGAATAAGGCGTAGTCTCTCGGTCAGCACATCCGACCAAAACATGTAAATTGTGGAGGCGTGATCAAGAGATCTCGGTTTCATAGCATTAGCTGGCCATATATTCACTCAAAACGGGTTAAAAGCTTATGCTAAGTGAACGATAAATTCATCTCAACACCCTCTCAGAGGGCGGATTCAGCCGAAATATGCACCCACCTCGCCGCCTCGCCGTTCTCCGGCGAGGGCCACCGCAAGGTCTGGGCGCGCCTGCACTACGGCCTGGGCCTGCCGGTTGGCCGCAACCGTGTGCTGCGCCTGATGCGCGATAACCAGCTGCTTTCACCGTTCCGGCGGCCGCCGCGCCCGGCCAACGACCATGATGGCACCATCTTGACCAAGGCCCCGGACGTCCTGTGGGGCACCGACGCCACCCTGGTGCAGACATCCGAGGAGGGCCGGGTCTGGGTGTTCGCCGCCATCGATCACTTCAACTCCGAGGTCGTCGGGCATCATGTCTCGACCGACGGCTCCCGCTTCTCGGCGCTCGAGCCGATCAGCCAGGCGGTGACATCCCGGTTCGGCGGGATCGCGGCCGATGCCGCCCGCGGCGTGTCGCTGCGGCTGGACAACGGGCCGCAGTATACATCCCACCACTTTTCCCAGCAGATCGGCCACTGGGGCATGGCGCTGAGCTACGCCTTCCCGCACCAGCCACAAGGCAACGGCGTCATCGAGCGGTTCTTCCGGACCCTCAAGGAGCAGGCGATCTGGGGCCGGAGCTTCCGCACCGCCGCCGAGTTCCGGGCGGCGGTCAGCGACTTCGTGGCCCGCTACAACGCCGCCTGGCGGCTGGAGCGGCTGGGCTATCTCAGCCCGCGCGACTACCGGAACCGATACCGCCAGCCGGAAAGCCTTGCCGCATGATCCATCCCGATGTTCGATCGAGGGCTGACCATCCCGCCGTCCCGACCTGCCACTCGGCAGGCCGCCGCACGCAGGACCGGTCAAGCAGGGCCGCAGGCCCCCGCGACAGCGGCTTGTGCTTGACCGGGCCGAGCACGGTGGCATCCTTCCTTCAGGTCGGAAGCCCACAACCCAGACCAACCACCCTGTAACCCTTCGCCGGTGTCCAATCTATTGGTGGCGGTACAGGCCAGGGCAGACTCGCCCTGATCCAGGAAATGTCCCGCCTCGCCCCGCTTTAGCCGGATTCGATCGCACCATATCATCGCGTGCGATGTGATGAGACTCGATTGTAGTGAGATCGCTCCCGGCGAGATCCCAGGGCCGGAATCACCGATCGTTTTAAATGGCTTTTCTGAGAGTATTGTCGGCGGCTCCGCGGCTACCCCTGCACATACATATATAGAATGCCCGTTTTTGCGGCGGATTCCCTGTTATACAGGCATCGGTTTTTCCGGGTTGGGTCCGCTGAGGTTGTTCCGCTTGATGGAATGGCTGAAACAGGCGGTGTCGTCTTTTGTATCTGCCAGTGGCGGGCTTGTCCCGCCTCGATCCCTGGCTGCCGCACCGTCCACTGCCAACCCCGACCAGTGCACGGGGCGCGGGGCCCTAAAGGCCTGCGTACGGTGCTTATAGTTTACTATATATCCTACCCGCGGGCCGCGCGGTCCGCGCCTGACCCGCGCCTAGACCCGCGCCTGGCAGACATGAAAAACGCCCCTACTCGGGGCGTTTTCCAACCAGGATCGCCGGCACCCGGCACTTCCTCGATGCCGAGTAGGATTCGCCGGAAAGCAGGACCTTTTCCTTGATCCACTTCTGGAACAAAAGCTTGGCCCGCTTGCTGTCGAGCAGGTCATTTGACAGGTAGACCATCATGCCAATGATGTTCCGTTTTGCCTGCGGGTGTGCGCTGTAGGGATCGTTTTCCCGGGCCGCCGCTTGGACCTCGTCGAGCATCTGCGTGACGATCTCCGGCGTCAGCTCGCCGCCGACCGGCCGCGGGTGCCACTGTTCCAGATAGCCGACTTCATCCGGCAGGCCGCCGTCGGCGCCATTGCCGATATCGATGCCGATGCGCTTGAACCATCTGGTATCCTTGGTCACCATTGACAAATTTGACTTGGCCTCATCGAGTCTGACGAATTTATGCTGTTCTGCCAGAGGAATGCCGACCATGGCGGCGGCATCGGGAGCGACATTGAGCAAGGTCAGAATAAAGCGGGCGACGCCGGATATTGCCGATGCGCCGCGACCAATATCGAAGTTGCCGGCACCTTCATCGTCATTCATCTTGCGCGTATGATGAATGACTACGATGGCGCAGTCCGATTTCTGAGCAACCTCACGGAATGTTGCTGCAACAAACTTCATTTCCAGGTTGTCATTTTCGTTGGCTTCATGAGCCTCCTGGAGCGGATCGAAAACTGCCAGGTCGATGCCAAGATCGGTGATGATCTTGACCAGGGCCTCGACGTCGCCGGTCTTGACCAGCTTGCGGACCTTGCTGTCCTGGGCGAGATTGGCGATCTTGATCGGCCGATCGGCGCCGCTGTCCACCGCGAGCCGGCCGGCCAGATATTCCGGCTTGACCTTGCGCGCTTGCGCGGCTGCGGCGACGCGACGATACAACTCGTCCTTTTCATCCTCGCCATTATACAACCATGCCTTGCGGCCTTCGGGCGTTGCCGTGATCTCATAGCCACACCACTCTTCGGCGCCGGAAACGTAGGTCACCAGCAGATCGGCGCTAATCGTGGTTTTTCCGACGCCGGGAGGCGCCAAGATGAATGTCAGGTATTTCCTGGCGGCAAGATTTTTGATCAGCCAGCTACGTCGCGGAATGATGTAGGTTGGATCGAACCAGTTTGCCGTCAGCGCCACTGTCGCTGTCGCCGTCCGCTGGGCAGGCGCGCCGGAGCCGGTCCAGCCATCGTCACCGTCGTCGCCGGCTTCGGGATCGAAAGCAATGAAGGGCTGCTGCTGGACGGTATTGGCCAGGGCCAGCAGGGCCTGGGCCGGATCCGCCGGCACTTCCTGTTTGTCGCGGCTGAACTTCAAAGCACCGGATTCATAGCGTGTCCGGGTGCTGAGGATTTTTCGGCGGACACCGTCAAGCGTGTACTTGTTGCCATCGCCCGGCCGCGGCTTCATGCGCAGCTGGAACTCGTCCCATACATCGGCGGCGACCTGCCCGACCTCTTCGTTGGACAGCGGCGCGCGGCCGTGCTGATCGACAAAATTTCGGAAATGGCTGAGCACGATCTCACGCAGGCGGGTCTCCCTGCCCTCCGTGGCGCGGCCGAGACCATCCTCGACGACCTCGCCGGGGGCATGGGCCTGGCGCGGCGCCGCGGTTTGGCTGGCCTGAGGCGGCGGGGCCCGCTCCGGAGCAATCGTCTGGAAAAATCCCTTCAGCAGGAAGTCAAGCGCGCGCGGCTGGAAATCCTCCGGCAGATCATCCGGCGTGATCACCTTATAAGTGTGGCCGTTGATGTGCGACGGCGCCCACACGATGTAGCCGCCCTCGGAGCGGATGTCGAGCCGGCCGGCGACAGTGACCTCGCCCTCCTCATCGATGGCCTCGAACGGCGGGCCAAAACCCTTGCCGGTCCGGGTATTTTCGGAAAAACGGAATATCTGATGCCGGCCGCGTCTGGTCTGCTGCTGGATCTCGCTCAGTGGGTAGCCCTGGTCGAGCCACCACTGTTCGGCCTGCGGATGATCGAAATCGACGACGGAGATGTCGTTGACCCGGCCGGTGACCAGGCCGATCTGCATGTACCTCAGGTTTTTTGCCCAGGTCAGAGCCTCGGCGACGCTCGGTGGCCGGCTCTGGTATTCCTTCCAAGGACCCAGGGGCTTTTTGTTGTGTCCCAGTGGAATGAACGAGACACCCATCTTAGCAAGCAAAGGAGCCGCTTCCCGCGGCTCCTTTGCCTGGATCGTCCAGAACGGCTTCATGGATCAGTAGCCGAGCGGGGGCAGGCAAGTCGGGCGCTGGGTCCACTTGACCACTTCCAGCACCGGGACCTGGAGCGGCCCTTTGGCTAGGCGGATCTCGCGGAATCCGGTGTGGCATACGACTGGCAGCTTGCCATCGGGCCTCTCCATGCGGCTGATCTTGACGGCGACGTCGCACACCGCCTGGAAGCTGGCGGTCTGGGCCTGTTCCCACAGCGCGAAGTTGGTTTTCGTGATCGCGACGGGGATCGAGAAGCCGCGCTTCCAGCCCTCGCCTTCGGGCTTCGGCTCGAACTTGCCCAAGCTGGCATTGAAACGCCAATCGGGCGGTAGGCCGATTTCGCCGGTGCTGCGGCACCAACCGGTTTTTAGACCGCCGTCGTAAATGTCGAAGACGACGCCGTCAGTTCTGATGGCGTCATAAACGATGCGGCCGTCACGGGTACGCAAGGAATAGCTCTGCGCCGGGATGACGCCGTCCTTGCTGGCATCGCTGAAATAAGAGAGACCAACGTCGGCGCTGCGGAACTGCTGGTAGCCGGTATCAATAACGAGAGACATGTCAGACCTCGAGAAAAGTGCTTTGCTCCGTCCACCCGCGCAGGCTGCTTAGACCCGCGGGTCGGACGACTCAAAATGTCCAGGGCCGGTTAAGCCGTGATTAGACCTCATGTTTTTTTAAGAAGTGGCGGGCATCGCGGAAAGCAGGAGAGAGCGGCGCCGGTACAATCTTTTGGAGTCCGGGGCCTTTTTTTATTAATTACGGTTTGAGATCGGAGCCTCGCTTTATCTCCTAAAACGATTAGAATATTTCGCAAAAGGACAACCGGTGGTATTCTTCAAAAAAATAATAATCCGTTTGACAAATGTTGTTTTTCGAAAAAGTTAACAAAGCAGTGTTTTACCATATTGGAGCATTGTCACGTGAACTTGGCCACCGCGCAGAAGCCCTGAACCTTTGACAACTTTCATGCAGCAGTGGCAGCAGCATTCCAATCGGCCATGGCCTGGGCCCGGAAGGTGCGCAGGGTGCGGCGGGAAATCAGATGGCGCTGCAGGTTGAAGGTATTGTAGGTGGCGGCATGCATTGAGACGAAGCGTGTCGATACCCACAAGCACACCCACGCCGCTGTGGCGATTACCGGCTTCGGCGCCCGGGTGGCCGAGCTGACGATCAAGGTCGGCTGTCATGGCTACCGCCAGCTTGAAACCTGGGCGGCGTCGCTCGGAACCATCCACGCCTTCGGCATCGAGGGCACTGGCTCGTACGGCGCCGGTCTCGCCCGCGCCCTTCGTGACGGCGGCTACACCGTTCACGAGGTCAGCCGCCCCGACCGGCGGCTGCGGCGCCAGCACGGCAAGACCGATCATCTCGATGTGGAGGGCGCCGCCCGCGCCGTGCTCAGTGGCCAAGCCACCGGCCTGCACAAGGCGTCCACTGGCGGGGTCGAGATGATCCGCCACCTGAAGGTCGCCCGAGACACGGCCGTCAAGGCACGAACCCAGGCCATGCTGACCTTGAAGGCCGTCATAATCGTCGTGCCGGCTGGCCTGCGCGAGAAGCTTGAGACGATCACGGGCACGATGGCGCTGGTCCGTCATCTCGCCGCGCTGCGTCCGGGGGCGATGACGTCCCCAACCGCTTCGGCCAAGGCCAGCCTGCGCGCCCTCGCGCGTCGATGGCTCGACCTTGACACCGAGATCAAGGCCCACGACGCTCACCTCGAGGCCTTGGTCGAGCATTGCGCCCCGACGCTGGTGAAGGCCTATGGCATCAAGTCAGGTACCGCCGCGGAAATGCTGATCCTGGTCGGCGACAACTCGGAGCGGATCCACTCCGAGGGCGCTCTTGCCAAGCTCTGCGGCGCCTGCCCGATCCCAGCCTCCAGCCGCAAGGTCACCCGCTACAGGCTCAACCGCGGTGGCAACCGGCAGGCCAACGCCGCCCTTCACCGCGTGGTCGTCGTGCGCATGCGCGGCCACCAGCCTACGATCGATTACGTCCGGCGCCGAATCGCGGAAGGAAAGAGCAAGCCCGAGATCATGCGCTGTCTCAAGCGCTTCGTGGTGCGGGAAATCTTCGGCCATTTGTGCCATTCATCCAAACCCGCTCCATCTGACCAAAATGCCGGTTGACATATATAGGAGATTCCCTGCGCGCGGGCGCGCACCACCGGTTCACGAAAATATGGTGAAGCCGCTGGAGATGATCGCCGACGGTGTCGATTTATGAGACGGCGATCGCAGGGAGGTTGGATTCTGATAGGTGATCCATCCCGCATAGGAGATTGACCGGCACCGCATCCAGGCATCACCGAGAGTCGCGACCCGGTTCGGGCCAGCACGGGGGACAGCTTCTGTCTTTGACTTGCGGTGCGGCGATCGCCACGGCAACAGCTTCACGGAGGCGATGATGGAAGCAATCATCGAACGCTGTGCCGGTCTCGACGTCCATCAGGCGACGGTGGTCGCCTGTGTGCTGATCGGCGAGGCCGACCGCAAGCCGCACAAGGAGATCCGGACGTTTTCGACGATGACGCGGGATCTGGAGGCGATGCGGGATTGGCTGAAGGGCCACGGCGTGACGCATGTCGGCATGGAGAGCACCGGGATTTACTGGAAGCCGGTCCATACGATCCTGGAGGGCCACTTCGAGCTGATTGTCGCCAACGCTCATCACATCAAGAACGTGCCGGGGCGCAAGACCGACGTGAAGGACGCCGAGTGGACCGCCGACCTGGTGCGCCACGGCCTGGTCAAGCCGAGCTTCGTGCCACCACCGCCCATCCGCGACCTGCGTGACCTGGTCCGGCTACGGCGCTCCTTGGCCGAGGCACTGGCCACCGAGCAGAACCGCACGCTCAAGCTGCTGGAGAGCGCCAACATCAAGTTGGCCAGCGTGGTCAGCCAGGTGTTTGGCGTGTCCGGCCGGGCGATGCTGAAGGCGCTGATCGAAAACACCGCCACGCCGCAGGAGATGGCGGACCTGGCGAAGCGGAGTTTGCGCCGTAAGCTGGAGCCGCTGGCCCTGGCGCTGGACGGCCGGCTGACCGAGCATCACCGCTACCTGCTGGCCTTCCACCTCCGGCGGGTCGAGGCGATCGAGGCGGATCTGCGCGCGCTCGACGAGCGCATCGAGGAGAAGGCCCAGCCCTACGCGGCGCAGCGGCGTCTGCTCCGGCAGATCCCTGGTGTTGACGACCGGATCGCCGTAGCGATCATCGCAGAGATCGGTATTGACATGACCGTGTTCGGCAACGCCAGGCGCTTGGCCGCGTGGGCCGGGGTCTGCCCCGGCAATCACGAGAGCGCCGGAAAGAAGAAGAGCACGGCCGCCCGCAAGGGCAACATTCACCTCAAGACGACTCTCGTTCAGGCCGCGGTCTGCGCCGCCCGGACCAAGGGCAGCTACTACAAGGACAAGTACCACCGGCTGAAGGCACGCCGAGGCTCGCAGCGGGCCGCCATGGCCATCGCGCACAAGATCCTGGTGGCGGTGTTCCATATGCTCGCCAGGATCGTTCCCTTCAAGGAACTCGGAGAGGCGTTCCTTGATCAGCAGGCACGGACGCGCACCACGACCAACCTGGTCCGGCGCCTCAACAACCTCGGATACGACGTTCTCCTCCGCCCAAAGGTCGCCGCATGACCACCTGCCTCCAGCGTGCCCGGCCCCCGCCACTAATTTTCGGGACAGCATCAATGCCAGGCATTGAGTTGACGCATCTGTGCGATCCGCTGACGAGCATCCGGATCGCGGGCAAGCAAATCTTCGACAAGACGCCGCTGCGCCGCATCCAATTCGCCGTCCACGTAGGCAAACAGCAGGATATTCCTGTGTTGTTCTTCGGAACCTACAGCACTTCTCTCTTTCGGATCGAGGAACAACGCTGCCTCTGACAAAACTATACAGGATACAACTTCTATACCGTACCAAACCAAAGGTTATTGCGCGTATGCATAAAAGAAAGGGGCAGGACGACGTTTTCGTGGTCAGTCCCTTATTCGTATCGACACCTATGGGATGTGTGCATTAGGGGCAGAAATCTTCAAGGCTGTGACCAGCTTTTGCAAAACGGGGCCACAGAAAAGTCCGCGACGGCGAAAAGCTTCCGGGGTCGATTCGAGCAGGAACAGCCGCGACCGCTCTCCATACAAGAAGTACGTACCTTGCAGAAAATAGCAGGGCTTCTCGCACCACGGCGGAGTATTGCCGCCCACCAACCGCGCCAAGTGTTCAGCCATGCCACCAACATGCGCGTGCAGCATACTATTATCCAAAATTTCTGGCTCTTCATCATAAACAGCAGTTGGCACAGCTAAGTGGCCGTCACTCCACTCCGCTACTTCGATCAGATAGTCTATGAATTCTTTCATGGCTGCCGGGTATCCTGCGCCTGCTAAAACTAGGCGGGACATGCATGCGAGTGACCTAGGGGCGGGCATGAACCTGAGGCGTGTGTCTGGCGTGATATCCATGAGGAAAAAATTGGTTGAACCAGCGTAAACGACAAGTTCTGCATTAGGAGTGTGGCAGAGTGGTGATCTCGGCGCTCGACTGACGCTATCAGCCAGTAGGAACAGAAAGTAAAATGGCTCCAAGTGGTCTCACTAAAACGGTCTATCTGGTTCACCTTAAAGATAGAATAAGCCGCTCTCGCGCTCGCAATGAAATCTCAACCTATGATTACAACAATATATTTTCGTTATGTTGATTTCTTGTACCAGCGTCAGCTCGGGTGAGGTTATCGAAAATCCCGAATACGAGTGAGATAGATAATGAATGGGCAAGAGAGTGAAATACAACGAGCGATAGTGATTCGCCACTTCATGAAACCAATTATAAGTAGAACAGAATTTGTTCTAAAATCGGTTTTTCCGAAAGATGTTGTCCAAATCCAACTACTCACTCAGATGTTTATGGAAAATAAACAAGCTTCTTGGTGGATCAATAATGGGAAAGATATTTTATACCCATTTGAATCAGCACAGTCTTATTTATTTAGTTCTGGATTATCAAATTGCTTGGTTTGTGCGACAATCATGATTGCAGACCATACGTCATTATCTATCCTCTTGGATGAGCCTGTAAACCAGATCGATTCAGCGCGATCAGATGCGTTGGCTTGGTCAAGCATCATTGAAAAAGCCAAAACCCAAATCTGGCTAATTAGCCAAAATTTAGGCTTAATTTGAGGCTAGGAGCTTTCAGGAACATCGCATACGGCGTAGCGATGATGCTAAAAAGCCTTATCATGAATAGGTCACGCTTACATTCTTAAGACTATGTTCAGCTTGGCACATTATACCGGGACAAGATCATGAGCAACATCATCAAGCATGCCGAGTGCAACGACACCGTCGATGCCGGCTCTATAGATATCATAGCTGCTGTCCTGCAGGACATGGGATATGTAAAATTTATTATCAGCGCTTCTAAAGGTGCTCCCATGCTCTCGCGGGCTCGAGCGACGAGGATTGCACTCGCTCTAACTGCCAATCTGCAGCAAGATGGCCCATATGGGACAGAGGTCCTGTCATGATGTTTATCTGGTGACCGTTTACAGGTCATAAAGCGAAGCGACTATTCACCGTAATCTCGGATTTCCGGATTATCGTGCTGCCTAACCGAGAGGAGCATTCAACCAACTCCGCCGTCATGCGCCAATTAGAAGTTCCGTCCCACCATTTGGTGGAGCGGATTGAGGTTGAACCGTTGCGGCTCCTTTGTCCACGCGCCGTTGACCCGGACGCCAGCCGACACCGTTCCCGGTTCGGACGGCGCCGGGGTCCTCGGCACCAGATCGGGACGGAGCTGCGCCAGACGCTTCGCCTTCTCGCGGATCTCGCGCCTGATGCAGTCGCCGACGCCGGTCAGATAGCGCAAGGTGCGCCGGTGTACCGCAAGCAGGTCGCGCACGGTATGGATGCCCATGCGATCGAGCACGTCCTGCGCCTCGATCCCATAGCCCAGTTCGGCGATCGAGGTCTGCGCCGTGGCCCGGCGGGCGACGGCGTCGAAGCCGGTATCCTCGATCCTCTCCAGCGCCGGCTGGTCGAACACGTGCCGCCATGCGCGCTGCATGTCCTCGGCATTGTCGAACCGCTCGCGCGCGTCGCTCCGCAGCGCCTTGGTGAAGAAGCCGGTCAGCCCGTCGCGGAGGTGCGGATTGAAGCGGTCGGCCTCGATCACGGCTTCGGCGCCGACCGCGGCGGGATCGCTCTGCTTGTCGCTCCAGGACGGGACTGTGCCGGTCAGCATCTCGTACAGCGTCACCGCCACGGCGAAGCGTTCGGCGTTGAGGTCCCAGCGCGGCGGCCGCCGCAGCGACAGGAAAGGGTCGAGATAGGGACGCGTTCCCGCCTGGATGTTGTCCGGCGATGTCCGCGTCAGCGAGAAGTCGAACAGGATGAGGCGCTTGCGCTCCTTGCCCTCGGTGATCCCGATATTGTCCGGCTTGATGTCGCGGTGGGCGACACCCTTTTCCTCCAGGTGATCGACGGCGCTCAGAAGCTGCTCGCCGAACCGGCAGATCAGGTCCAGCGACAGCCGTTCCTCGCGCCGGAGGTGGTGGGCCAGCGTCTGCCCGTTGACGTGCTCCATCAGCACCGCCGTCCGCCCGGCCACCGTCAGCGTACGCCGCGCCTTCACGACGTTCTGGTGATGGAGTGGAGCTTAAGCAGCACCGCCCCTTCGGCCTGGAGCCGGTCGTTGTTGGCGGGGTCCAGCGCCACCTTGAGCACCAGTTCCTCTTCCGTCGGGTCGTCGTCGGCACGGACCAGCAGGGCGTCGGCCGACGCGCCCCGGCCAAGCCGGCGCACGACGGTGAAACCGCCGTCGATGCGGTCTCCAGGCTTCGCCACGGCCGGATCGACGGTGTCTTCGGGCGTGCCGAGCCGCATTTCCGTCTCGGCCTCGCCGAGATAGTCCAGGAACTCATCCATCGAGCCGATCCGGTTCGAGACATCCGGATGCGTGCTGAGACGGATCAGATCGACAAGGCTCTGCATGGCTCCGTCGATCATGTCGGAGATCCGCAGGCCGCCGTCGGTGCGCAGTTTGGTCGCCAGATCCAGCGGGGACGCGGCCGGCGGCTGTCCGGCGAACAGGTGGAAGGCTATGGCGCCCAGCGAGAACACGTCATGGTGCGCGCCGGTCTCGACACCGCCATGCAGTGCTTCCGGAGCGATATAGACCTTGGCCAGATCCTCGACGTAATCCTCCAGGTGTTCGGTACCCCTGGTGTCGAGCGACGTTCCGCCGGTCGAGGCGTCGCGGGCGGCAGACTGCCAGTTCATGATCTGGAGGTTCGGATAGGCCTGATCGGGGTCCCGCACCAAGATGCTCTGCGGCGACAGCGCGCGATGGCAGAGGCGTTTGCCGTGGGCGTATTTCAGCGTCTCCGCCAGTTGCCGCACTAACTGGAGCCGCAGTTCGACGCCCATCAGGTCCAGATGTTCGCGCAGCAGGAAGTCGAGGCGCTTGGCCTTGGGATCGTGATCGAACACCAGCGCCGGGCCGCGCTCGCTTTCCTTGAAGTCGCGCACCTTCAGGATGCCGGGATGATCGATCCCTTCCATCACTTGGAATTCGCGGGCGGCGAGCCTTCCGAGCGACTTGCGGGCTTCATCCGACGACGAGGTGGTGAAGGGATAGACCCGGATTCGCCGATGCACCTTGGCGCTGACGTGGACGCCATCCCAGTCCTGCCAGCCATCGCCTTCGTCGAGGATCTTGCCGAGTTCATAATCGCCGATCCGGCGCTGGCCGAGCGCCGGGCGGACGCCGGCCTCTTCCATGGCCCGGCTGATGACCCGCGCGATGGGAGCATCGACGGACGCCGTAGACACTGTCCGCTGCCACCCAGGAAAACGGCACTCTGGCGCCGATTGCCCGCTCGATCATCGCGACCGCGAGCTGCGGTTTGGTCGCGAACGTGACAGCCTCGGGGACATGGGCTGCCGCCCGGCGCTCCGGGCTGTCGGTCCAGGCCTTGGGCAGGTAGAGCTGCCGGTCGATGAAGGCGTGGCCTCTGGTCGAGACGTAGGCGGCGAAGACGCCGACCTGGCAATTGGTGATCTTGCCCGCCGAGCCGGTGTACTGGCGGGGGACGCCGCACGATGCCGTGCCCTGCTTGAGAAAGCCGCTCTCGTCAATGACCAGCACCGCGTCCCCCTCGGCCAGCGTCTCAAGCGTATAATCACGCACAACATCGCGCAGGGCGTCGGCATTCCAGTGGCTGCGCCCCAGCACCGCCTGCTGGCGCCAGGGACCGGCATCGCCAGCGGCCTCCGCTCGCATCCATCCCGTCTTGCGCCGCTCCGGTCCGAGAAGCGTGTCCAGAAAAGCCGCCGCCGAAGCCACAACACTCGGATGCCCGATCAACCAACTCAGACGGGCCTTCGCTTTCCGAAGTTCGGCAGACCAGAGCTCCAGCAGATCCTCAATGGCAACACCAGACATCGAACCCTCCCCCAAAACTCGATCAACAGGGAAGAGGATTCGTTGCTGCAACTGTAATGCTAAGCAACGTGCCGGTCATTATCCGACTGCCGCCATCGTCGTGCCGAAGTGATCGTCCCGCGTCTTTAACACCCAATTCGCTGACGCCATAAGGATAGCTTTTTCGATGGCTAGCACGATCCCAAGGAAGGCTCCAGCGCTCACTGACACCTGACGGGGGCGCTTCGCCCATCGTAGTGGGATTTTAGCGGGATGTTAGACCCGGAAAGGCCGGAAAAGTGGCGGACCCGATACGATTCGAACGTACGACCTCTGCCTTCGGAGGGCAGCGCTCTATCCAGCTGAGCTACGGGTCCAGCGACGGGAAGGACCATAGCCCATGCCAAGCCGCCGCGCAATGCCTGGTGGACGTGTTTTTCGTGCCGGCGGTGTGCCGCTCGCGTGGCGAGTGGCGCGAGGGTCCTGCGGCAGAGGTCGTGCGGTCGAATCGGATCGGGTCCACCTTCGCCAACGCTACTTTCGCCTACCAAAGCGTCGCGGCCGCACTCGTCCGGCGCCGAAGCCTTGTTCCGCTCAGGCGAGGGAAGCCCATAGGAACGCGGCGGCGGCGCCGGATCCGAGCGCAGTCCGCACGGCGTGCAACAAGCCCCATTTCTCGATCATCCTCCGGCTTTCAGGACCCGCCATCGTGGCCTCAAGCAGCATAAGCCGGTTGTTCGTGGGCATGATGGCGAGGAATGTGAAGGGCCAGTTCGCGATCATGAGAAGCGCTCCAAGTATCCATCCGACATGGCCTATCTGCCACCACGCCGCCAATCCGAAGAGAAAGCCTACTATCGCCAGGGGAGCCTGCATGGCAGCGCCACGTTTGTAGGCGGGCTTCCATTCCGCCAGCAGCGAGCGGTGGTCCAGCCCCAAGCGGGCAGGCTGTTCGACCACATTGATGTAGAAAGCCGCGCCGGTGAACATGGCGGCCGTGAGAAGAGCCAATTGACCAGTCAGCATCGCTATCTCCATGGAGCATCGACGAGCCCTAGCGCTCGGTCTTGGTTTTACGGATCGTCGTCATCTTCACATCCGGTTCGGAGCCGGCCGCGAACGATCCGCAGCAGCTCGGTCGCGGATTCGATGTCCTTGACAGGCAGGCCGTCGGCCAGAGCGCTTGCCCATGGTCTCTGGCGCGTGATGGCGGCCTCATAGAGAGCGCGTCCCTGCTCCGTCGGAAGGATAAGCTTGGCCCGCCGATGGTGCGGATTGGGTGCGAACCGGACAACCCCTTGCCCCTCGAGCTCATTGGCCAACCGCTGCACGTTCTGCCGCGACAGACCCATGTTCCGCGCGATGTGGGCCACGGGCAACGGGACCGGTGACATCATGACGGCTCCCAATACCTGCCATCGTGCGCTGGTCAGCCCAAGGTCACGGACCAAGGCGTCTCCGGCAGCGAGCAAGCGCCCGTTGAGGCGGAAGCATTCAAGGATCAGTTCGGTGACAGCGGCAATATCTGACATGTAGACATGATGCTAAATTGACATCATGTTGTCAATATGGGCGATGGCTGGAATGAGGGCTCGGAGGGATGAGCTTCGAACGATGCCGATTCCATACTACCGAGGAGCATCCACACGGCCAGCAACCGACCGCGCCCCGGCCTCCAGCACGCTTGCATACCCCACCACCTTGGGGGGCCGCCCGGGCGAACGATCCCGGAAGGACCCGAGCGCCGGAAACGGCCCACGCAACCGGCATGTCCGTCCGCCCGTTGGTGGCTTGGTTCCGCATCACTTCACTCCGCTTCACCCCACCGTCAGACGATGTGCCATCCCATGTGCTCCTGCTCTCCGCCGCTGAACCGCCGCCGCATGCTCGGCCTGCTCGCCGGCGTCGCCGCTGCGCCTCTGGTCGCCGGCTGCGACGAGATCGGCGGCTTTCCGATCCAGCTCGTTTCCGACGAGACCGTCCGCCAGCTCGGGGTGGAAAGCTGGCAGCGCATCCGGGCGCAGACGCCGGTGTCGCAGGCCCGGGACCTGCAGCAGGCTCTCCAGATGGTCGGCCGGCGCCTGCTCCAGGCCGCCGGCGAGGACCCCGCCCGGTGGGAAATGGTCGTCTTCGCCCGCGACGAGCCCAACGCCTTCGCCCTGCCCGGCGGCAAGATCGGCGTGTTCGAAGGCATGTTCCGGGTCGCCGCCAACGAGGACCAGCTTGCCGCCGTGATCGGCCATGAGATCGGGCATAACCAGGCCGAGCATTCCCAGGAACGGCTGAGCGTCGCGGCGGCCAAGCAGTTCGGCCTGCGGCTGGTCAGCGCCGCCCTCCAGATCGGGGACGTGACCTACGCCAACGAGATCGCGGCGCTGCTCGGCGTCGGGGTGGAGTTCGGGCTGGAACTGCCCTACTCGCGGCGCCAGGAGCTGGAGGCCGACGAACTCGGGCTGCTGACCATGGCCAGGGCGCGTTTCGACCCCCGGGAGGCGGTGGAACTGTGGCGGCGGATGGAGCGCGCCGGGGGACGGACCGCCCCCGCCTTCATATCCACCCACCCGGCGCCCAGGGCGCGGATCGAGGCGCTGGAGCAGATCCTGCCCCAGGTTCTCCGGGACAGCTGAGGCGGCCCCGGAGAGGGGCGGGAGCGGTGCGCTACGATGGATTGCCCGGCAACTCCGAGTTTCGGTGGCGCCGTGCATCGACATTCCACCGAACTCGTTGACGTTACCGTGCGGGACCGCGGAAGCGGCACCCGGTCAGGTAGATCCGGCCGGGACAGCCGATCACATGCGTTGGGCCACGGCCCAACGCATCGCGACACGTGGAACGGCAGGCTGTAGTGCTAGACGTGCACCTTCTTCGCGGCGGTGGCCTCGTCGCCCGTGTTGGGCGTGCCGCGCGGCTCGATGAGCAGCAGGTGGACCTCGCCATGGGCTACCGGCCGATGTTCCACGCCCTTCGGGACGATGTAGAGATCGCCGGGACCCAGCTTGACCTCCGAGTCCCGCAGCTCGATCGTGAGGTCGCCCTTGAGGACCAGGAAGAAGTCGTCGGTGTCCGGATGGGAATGCCAGACGAACTCCCCCTCGGCCTTCACCACCATGACGTCGTGGCCGTTGAAGCCGGCGACGATCCTGGGCGACCAGTGATCCTGGAACAGGCCAAGCTTCCGGGCGAGGTTGATGGGGTCTGCCATGGCTGGGCTCCTGCCTTGTGACGGCGTCAGGTACTGAAGGTAGGAATCATCCTCCGGGACCGTCCACGTTGGTATCGGGAGAATTTTAACCCCTCCGACGTCATGCTGCATCGTCAGTCGCTTCGGCTGGCCGATCAGCCAGGATATCAAAAGAACGAGACGCCATGGGTAACGGCATCTATCTCGTCCGCGACGACGGCGGCCTCATTGAAATGCGGGCGGCTCCCTACGCCACCGAGGACTTGCTTCAGCGCCTGCTGGCCACGCATCCCAGCCTGATAGCCGGTGATCAGGTCGATCCCGACAACCCGCGGCGCTGGCTTCTCATCGCGCGCGAGCAGGCCGTGCCGGGCGAGGATGGCGGGGAAGGCCGCTGGTCGCTCGACCACCTGTTCATCGACCAGGACGCCGTGCCGACGCTGGTCGAGGTGAAGCGCGCCACCGATACGCGGAGCCGGCGGGAAGTGGTCGCCCAGATGCTGGACTACGCCGCCAACGGCGTCGTCTATTGGCCCGTGGACGAGCTGAAGCTCCAGTTCGAGAGGACCTGCGCCGCCCAGCAGCCGGAGGAGGAGGCCGCCGGCATCCTGGCCCGCTTCCTGGGAGCGGATGCCGATCCGGAGAATTTCTGGCGGCAGGCCGACGTCAATCTCCGCGCCGGCCGCATCCGCATGGTCTTCATAGCCGACGAGATCCATCCGGAACTCCAGCGCATCGTCGAGTTCCTGAACGTCCAGATGAACCCGGCGGAGGTGCTGGCGCTCGAAATAAGGCAGTTCGTCGCGGACGATATGCGCACCCTCGTTCCGCGTGTCATCGGACGCACCGCCGAGGCCCAGCGGCGCAAGGGCAAGGATGCCATCAACAGGATTTCGGTGGAGCAATGGTTCGACCGGCAGCGGGCCCGCCATGGCGACGAGCATGTCAGGACAGCGCGCCTCCTGGTGGACTGGATGGCCGAGCATGGCGATCACGTCACCACGACGACCGCCAACGACCCTTCGATCCTGATGCGCGTGAACCATGCCCAGCGCACATACTACCCCGTGTTCCTGAAACCCCATGACAGGGCCGCCACCAGCCTGGTCTGGCTGAAGGAGAAGCCCCCGTTCGACAGCGAGGAACTGCGTCAGCAGCTGCTGGACCGGCTCAAGCTTATCCCCGGCATGCAGATGACTGCGAGCGCCATCAAGGGCGAACCCGGCGTCTCGCTGAAGCAGCTTGCCGATCCCGCCGTCATGGCCCAGCTCCTGGCCGTTTGGTCCTGGATCATCGACCGTATCCGGGCTTCCTGACGGCACCCCGGGACCCTCTTCATGAAGGAAAGTATTCCTTCATGACTTCGTGCCAGACTTCCCTCCGCACCCCGGTGCCGGATCTTTGGAGCGTGAATACGAAAACCCACGGCACCCTTCCGGGGCCGACGCCCCGCGCTCGGCGTCCCGGCCTTTCATGACGAATGCTGACCTCGACTTTGGCCATCCTAAATGGGACTTTGATCAGGCCCTGATCCAGAAGAAGGGTTCCTCGGCGATGAAGTCGAGGGCGTCATCAAGGGGCATGATGGCGCCGAAGGGACCGGCGGGTCCCCAGGCGTCGCGTCGCCACCAGAGGACCTCGACCTCGTCGTCCTCGCCGGTCGGGCACAGGCGGGCGACCGGCGCGCCGGTGCGGGTGCTGACCAGCGAGTAGCCGTGACCGGCGCGCCGGGCGCGGACGCCACCTTGCGGCCAGGGGTGGGCGTGGATGCGCTGGAGCACGGGGTCGGTCTTGGCGGCCATGGCGATCTCCGCGGGGCGGGACTGTTGGGTCCAACACTCCAACCGCCCGGAGGGGACCATGGACCGCCCTGACCCGCCGCTGCCCGAGGCGTTCTGCCGCTGGCTCGCCCCGGCGCTCGCTGTGTTCTCGCCGACCTGCCGGCCCCAGGCCGCCGCGCTGGCGGTCGGCGCCCTGCTGGCGCTTGGCCCGCGCACCGTGGCCGGCGCGCTACGCGCGCTCGGCCTGGCCGGACGGGCCGATTTCGCCACCTTCCACCGGGTGCTCAGCCGCGACGTGTGGTCCGGGCTGGCGCTGGCCCGGCGGCTCACCCGGGCGCTGGTGCGCGTGTTCGCCCCGCTCGGCCCGGTGGTGGTCGGGCTCGACCACACCCTGGAGCGCCGGCGCGGTCCCCGGGTCCGGCCGGCGGCACACTACTACGACCCGGTGCGCTCCTCGCGCGGGCGCAAGGTCACCAGCCGCGGCCTGCGCTGGGTCTCGGCCATGCTGCTGGCCGAGGTGCCGTTCGCCCGCAAGGTCTGGGCGCTGCCGATGCTCAGCGCGCTGGCGCCGAGCCAAGCCTTCTGCCAGGCCGAGGGCCGGCGATACCGGCCGGTCACGGCGTGGGCGCTCAGCCTGCTGCGCCTGGTGCGGCGCTGGCTGCCGGGGCGCGCCATGGTCGCGGTGATGGACGGCGAGTTCGCCTCGGTCGGCCTGCTGCGCGAGTTGGGCCGCGCAATGACCGTGGTGACCCGGCTCCGCCTGGACGCCCGGCTGTTCGACTTCCCGGCCCCGCGCCCGCCCGGCCGGGGCGGTCGGCCCGCCACCAAGGGCAAGGCCCAAACCAAGCTGGCCAAGCGGCGGCACGACGCGGGCGAGCCCTGGCAGCGCTTCGCCCTGCTGGTCCGCACCGGGCGTCGCCACGCGCGGGAGGCGGAGTTCATCTCCGGCACCGCGCTGTGGCACCACCCGGGGGAGCCGCCGGTCGCGGTCCGCTGGATCCTGGTGCGCTATCCCGGGTCCAAGCGCGACCCCGACGCGTTGGCGTGCACCGACTTGACGGCCGACCCGCTGGTCATCCTCGGCTGGTTCTCCAGGCGCTGGCTGATGGAACTCACCTATGAAGAGGCGCGCGCCCACCTCGGCGTCGAGACCCAGCGCCAGCACGCCGACAAGGCGGTGTTCCGCACCACCCCGGTGCTGTTCGGCCTGTACTCGCTGGTCGCGCTCCATGTCCAGGCCTTCGCCGGCCAACTCGACCTGACCCCGCGCCGGGCGGCCTGGTACCCCAAGACCGCCCCGACCTTCGCCGACGCCCTGGCTGCCGTACGCATCGCCCTGTGGACCGACCTGAATTTCGTCACAGCCCTGGATCCCGGCGAAACCGTCCAAATTCCTCGCACCGTCTACGTCAGGCTCGTCCAGGCCGCCGCTTATGCCCCCTGACCTATCAAAACCAATCCGAAGCCGCTCGTAGTCCCATTTAGGATGGCCAAAGTCGAGATGACATTTCCCCGGGGGGTGATGTCAGCATCGCTTCCCGCCGGAAGCGCCGGTCCGGCCGGGTCGGATCCGGATGCCATGATCACGCCGCCAGCCCGACGCCACCCCATTTGTAGACATTTGCTTACAGTCCCCCGGGGGGCTCCGTCAGCAATCCCCGCGTCCCGCCGCCCCCCAGCCGTCGCGACGACCGGTAGATCCCCCGCAGAAACGTCCTGAAACCCGGGTGCCGGGCCTGTTGCAGGCGGCGCCAGTGCTGGAAGTGGGGAACGGCGTGGCTGAGGGGGACGGCGGGGACGTTGGCGCCGAGCAGGGACCGCAGCGCCACCAGCTGGGCCTCCAGGGCGTGCCGGGCCGCGCGGCCGTCCAGCAGGGCGGCGACCTCTTTCCAGTCGAGGCCGGGATGGGCCTTGACGATTCCATCCAGGTCGACCAGGCGCCTCAGCTCGAAGTCGCCGCTCAGGTAGAGCTTGTCGTGGAACATGTCGTGCGCGATCAGGTGCAGCGCCCGGAACTCCGGGCTCGGCAGCACGGCCCGGCCGGTCGCCCCGACCGCCAGGACGCGGCCGCTCCGGGCGAGCCTGCCGGGGTGGTGGAACCTGGCCGGACCGGGCGGCCGGACATGCAGGTCGATCATCCCGACGTCCCGCCGCCGCGCCAGCGCCGCGGGCGCGTGGTCCTGGGCCTCGCCGGGCTGGACCTCGTAGCCGATCGCCGACAGGCAGGACAGCGCGGCCGGGACCCCGTCCTCCGGGACCAGGATGTCCAGGTCGCACAGGATGCGGTCGCCCAGCCGGTCCTCGGCCGCGGTCAGCAGCGTGCAGGCTCCCTTCAGCAGGGTCGGCACGATGCCGCGGCGGTTCAGCGCCTCGACCGCCTCGACCGCCTGGGCGCGCAGCCTGAGGTTCCGCTCGTGGTTCCGCCCGTGGATGAAGTCCAGGTAATCCCGGGCGTCCCGCGGAACCTCCGGCCCGGCCCATCCGGCCAGCGCCGCCCGGACGGCGGGAACGACCAGATAGCGGTTCGCCTCCTCGACCACGCCGACCCAGTCGGCATCGGCCGGCGGCCGTCCCCGCAGGCACGAGACCAGGGCGTCGAACCGGGAGGCGGCGGTCATCTTCGTCATGACCCGCATAACCCGGCCAGCAGGGCCACGGCGTCGTCCAGCCGCGAATAGGTGAGCCGATGGCACCCGGCCCCATCCAGCACGCGGGCCAGGGCGTGGAACGCCTTCGTGCCCAGGCGGTCGTCGGCGGAGGCGGCGCCGCCGATCAGGTCGCGCAGGGTTTCCAGCGGGTCCAGCGGCCGCAGCGCGGGTTCGGCCCCGTCGCGGCGGTCGAGGCTGACGATCCAGCGGACCGGAAGGGGGCCGTCGTCGGCGGCAGGCACGCCGTCGAGGAAACGGACCCCCTGGCTGTCGTACCGGACATGGACCGGCAGGTCGAGCAGGTCGGGACGCATCCCCGCCAGCAGCGGCCACGACCCGGGCTTCAGCGCCGGCGCGAACCGCAGTCCCGTCACCCGCCCGTCGGCGCCCAGCAGGGCGACGTCGTCCCCCGCGAGGCCCCCCGCGAGGCCCCCCGCGAGGCCCAGGCCGGAATAGGCCAGCGCCACGGCCAGCGTCGATTTGCCGGCCCCCGGGCAGCCGCTGAGCAGGAGGGCATGACCGCCCGCGGCGACCGTCGCGGCATGGAGCGCCACCTCGTGGCGTCCCCGTCCGACAGCCTCCAGGGTGAGGGCTCCCCTCAATGCTGGTATGATCTCGTCCCGCCGGCAGGTCGCCAGGTCGGCCGCGCCGCGGCGGATCACGGTCGCGCCGTCCTCCTCCGCCAAGTCGAGTTGGCAATCAGCCGCCCAGCCGTCTTGACCGTCCGGTCCGTCCTCCGCCTCCAGATGGCTGAAGCCGGGTGCGACGAACTCCGCGAGCGCGGCGGTCGCGTAGCGGATCTCGATGCGGACCCCGCCGATACTCAGTCGCTGGCGGAGGGCCGCCGGCCGGAGCAGTCCCAGGCGGGTCCATTCCGAGACGGCATGGTCCAGCCAGGCGCGCACCTGCCCCTCGGGCAGGCCGCGACCGGCCGCCTCTTCGGCGATGCGGTCGATCGCGGTCCCCTCGGTCAGGCGGTTCCAGACGAACGCCATCCCGTCGTCCAGTTCGTACAGTTCCTGCCTGGCCTCGTGGAAGAGCACCCTGTGCCCGCCGATGGAGGCAAGGGATACGCCCTCGGCGATCATCAGATGGTTTCCCTGCACTGGTGCGTCTCGAAACGGGGCCGGGAGGCTTCAGCGGTACTTGTCGCCGTGGTTCTTCCAGGGATTTCCGGGAACGCCGCCATGCTGGCCGTTGCCGTGGCCGTACCCGTTGCCGGGATGGCCCTTGCCGCCCGACTTGGCGATCGCCTGCGACGTCAGGCTGGTCGACATCAGCAGGGTGATCGCCGGCGGCGTGGCGATCGCGAAACGCCCGCACTGTCCCAGGAACTTCCGCCGTTCCATCTCGAGCCTGTCGCCCGCGTCCTTCTCCAGATCCTCGTTCTCCATCGCGCCTCTCCAGTCGTTGGAAGTTTCAACGGGTGCTCCTACGCGATCGAGGCTAATCCAGGATTTAAATAAATTTTTAAGGAACAAGGTCGGAGCGGCCATGGCGTCGGGGCTAGCCCCTTGGAACGACCCCGGGGCTTGCCTGTTGCCCCCGCGGGCGCCATCTCGCAGGTGCGAAGGCGCTTCACGGAGCACCTCCCAGACCCGACCATTCAGGAATGCACAAGGAGTCGGATATGCCTATCTCCTCCATCCCGGGCGGAAACCGGGACATCGCGCTCGTCCTCGGCGGCGGCAACGCACTGGGCGCCTATCTGGCGGGCGCCTGCGAGGAACTGCACGAGCAGGGCGTCCGGCCCGGCTGGATCGTCGGCGCCTCCGTGGGGGCGATCACCGGAGCCATCCTGGCGGGCAACGCGCCGGAGGACAGGATCGCCAGGCTGACCCGTTTCTGGGAGGAGGCCACCCTGCCGACCTCCCGCATGCCGCTCTTCCCCGGGGTCAAGCCGCGCCAGCTCTACAACGGCATGAACGCGGCCCTGGCGGCGCTATTGGGCCGGCCGAACATCTTCCGGCACCGCTATCCCGGCCTGTGGTCGGCGCTGCCGTGGGTTCCGAACGACGTCGCCCTGTACGACACGGCGCCGCTCCGCGCGACCCTGGAGCGCCTGGTGGATTTCGACCGGCTCAACGGCGGCGAGGTCCGGTTCACTCTCGCCTGCGTCGATCTGGAAACCGGCGACGAGGTCTATTTCGACACCGTCCGCGACCGGATCGGACCGGAGCACATCCTGGCCAGCGCCGCGATCACGCCGGCCTTCCCGCCGGTCGAGATCGGCGGCCGGCTGCTGTGCGATCCCGGCTACACCAACAACCTGCCGCTCGACTACCCGTTCCGGGAGCCGCTCCGCCGCGACCTGACCGTCATCGCGGTCGACCTGTTCAGCCTGCGCAGCCCGCGGCCCGCCTCCCTGGACGCCGTGCTCGAACGCACCCAGGACATCCTGTTCTCCAGCGCCACCCGGCGCAGCGTCGCCGCCCTCCGGCGCGAGTTCGCCCTGCTGGAGAAGCAGGATCCGGACGGCCCCTCGGCCCGGCTGCTCCACCTGGCCTACCAGGCGGCGGCCCACGAGCTGGCGGTCAAGACGCTGGACTTCTCGCCCGCGTCGGTCCGCGACCGCCGGGCCGCCGGCGGGCGCGACATGCGGTCCGGGCTGGCATTGCTGCGGAGCGGGCCGGCGCCGGAGGGCCGGTTCGACTATGTCACGGTGGATTCGGAGGATGCCCGCGCGGCGGCCGAGTCCGGGGCGGACGGGACGGCGGCCGTCCCGCTCGGCAAGGTGGCCTGATCGAGCAGCAGTTCCACCTGCTCCCGCAGGGCGCCGGGATGGATCGGCTTGTGCAGGAGGCGGTAGCCGTGGGCCGCCGCCTCCCGGAGCCGGTCGGGATGGGTGTCCCCGGTCAGCAGCAGCGCCGGGACCGGCGTCCCGTAATGGCCGCGCACCATCTCCACGGCGTCGGGCCCGCTGCGGTCGCCCTGGAGCCGGTAATCCGCCAGGACCAGGTCGGGAGGGCGGGGCGTGCGGGCCAGCGCGGCGGGCAGTTCGTCCAGGCTGGCGACGCGGACCGCCGACATGCCCCAGCTCTCGACCAGGAGGCCGAGGCTCTCCAGGACGATGGGATCGTCGTCGACCACGACCGCGGTCCCGCCCTCCAGGCCGCGCTTCCCCGGCGCGGGTTCGGCGCGGGGCGCGGCGGCTCGGGGTTCCGACAGCGGCACCGTCACGGCGAACATCGAGCCGCGTCCCGGTACGGAGCGGACCTCGACCGGATGGTCCAGCAGCTTCGCCATGCGCGCGACCACCGCCAGCCCCAGCCCCAGTCCCCGGGTCCGGTCGCGCTCGGGGTTGCCGAGCTGGATGAAATCCTCGAACACCTCGCCGAGAAGATGCTCCGGAATCCCGATCCCGGTGTCCCAGACCTCGATGCGGACCGCGTCGCCCCGCCGCCGGCAGCCGAGCAGGATGCTTCCCGACGGCGTGTAGCGCAGGGCGTTGCTGAGGAGGTTGGAGATCATCCGCTGGAGCAGCACCGGATCGCTCCGCACCGAGGCCCGGCACGGGTGGACGCGGAACCGCAGGCCGGCCGCCTGGGCCTGGGGCTCCATCTCGTGGGCGAGGCGGGTCAGCAGGACGTCCACCGCGACGTCGTCCAGTCGCGGCAGGATGGTTCCCGCCTCGAGCGCGGAGACGTCCAGCAGGACGTTCAGCAGGGACTCGCCGGCCTGGATCGCCTCCCCCAGCTTCTCCGAGAGGGCGCGCTGGGCGGGATCCTCCAGCCGGTCCGCCAGGAGCTGATGGAGCAGCCGGATCGCCTGATAGGGCTGGCGCAGGTCGTGGCTCGCCGCGGCGAAGAACCTGGACCGCGACAGCGTCGCCTCCTCGGCCACCCGCCGGGCCTGCCGCGCCTCGCTCTCGGCGTCCCGCAGCATGGCCTCGATGCGCTTCCGCTCCGTGATGTCGTGCAACACGCTCAGGAAGCATTGGAGCTTCCCGCGCGCGTCCGTGATGGGATGGATGGCCAGTTCGATCCAGAAGGGGCTGCCGTCGGGACGATAGTTGAGCAGGTCCTCCCGGACCGGCCGGCCCCGTTCGAGCGCGCTCCGGATGCGCGCCAGGGCGGCCCGGTCGGTCCCGTCGCCCTGCAGGAACCGGGGTGACCGGCCCACGGCGTGCTCGGCGGGATAGCCGGTCAGGCGCTCGAAGGCGGGACTCACATAGGTGATCACCGGGCCGGGCTCGTCGAGAGGCCCCGCCTCCGTCACCATGATGACGTCGCCGGTCACCGTGAAATACTCGGCCAGGAGATCCGCTATCGGCATGGCGTGCTTTCGGGAACCGCCAGTCGTTTATCCGACCGGCATTAATCCACCCCGGACTCCCTCAGGGATACGTCGCCAACGGATTACGCCGGGCGGTTCCCGCCTCAGATGCCCTCGGCCTTGTCGAAGCCTCGGCCGGCGGCCGAGTCCGGGGGCGGCACGGTTCCCGTCCCGCCCATTCCGCCGGCGGCGCCCATCCCCCGGCCAGGTCCGGCGGTCATCCGCCCCTCGTTCCGGTCCGCCATTCCCTTGAGGGCGAAGATCGTCAGCACTCCCAGGACGATCCCGCCCCCGAAATGCACGGCACCGTTCATCATGGTCCGGATCATGGCAGGGCTCCTCAGCGGTTGCGGGACATCGCGGAACCGGCGGCGAGCATCGCGGCGCCGAGAGCCAGCCCGACGCCCAGTCCCGCCACGGTCGCGGTGACGGCGACGGCGCCGGACACGATGCCGAACGGATTCAGCGGGTTCGGCGGCAAGGGAAGCGGCAGCATGGTGTTCCTCCTTTTCAGGATCATCGGGGAGAAGGGATGTATCTCCACGGCCGGCCATGGAAAGGGGTTCGGCCCCTGGATACCGCAACAGGCGCAAGTGGCGGAAAATCACCCGGATTCGTCGGGAACCACGGGAGGCCCGGGCGGTTGAGGCACCCAGATACATCAACGGAGGGTTCCTACCATGGCTTCGAATACGGATGCCGCACGCAATATCTTCACGACCGGCCTGCACAATGCCCACGCCCTCGAGCAGCAGGCGCTTCAGATCATGAACCGGCAGGTGGAGCGGCTGGAGAACTATCCGGAACTCGAACAGCTCCTGCGCCGGCACATCCAGGAAACCGAGCAGCAGCGCGTCCGTCTCGAAGAGGTGATGAGCCAGCTGGCGGAAAGCCCGTCCTCCCTCAAGGAAGCCGTCCAGGGCTTCATGGGCAACGCCGCGGCGATCGCCCATTCCGTGGCGTCGGACGAGATCATCAAGAACATGCTGGCGAACACCGCGTTCGAGAATTACGAGATCGCCTCGTACAAGTCCCTCCTGGTGATGGGCGAGGCCGCCGGCTTCAACAACCTGACCGGCCTCCGCCAGTCGCTGGACGAGGAAGTCACCATGGCCCGCCAGGTCGCCGACCTGGTCGAGCCGATCACCCGCAAGTACATCGAGATCGGCTCGCGCGGCGAAGCGGCCAAGATCTGATCCGACCGGGCATCCGGTCCGAAGCCTCCGGAGGAGCCCGCTCCTCCGGAGGCTTCGTCGTGCCTGGACAAGCTTTCCATCCGGCATGATTATCCCTTGCGCGGGCACGACACGGGGCGGCACCCTGCACGGCCGGGACCGTGTCAACCAGTTGGAAAAAGCCGCAACCCATGAGCAAGGCCTTCGTCCGCGAAAGCGACGCCGATGAGGATCTGCCGGACGAGAAGGAAACCCGGCCGGCGGGCGTCAAGAACTACATCACGCCCGAGGGGTTCCAGCGCCTCCAGGACGAGTTCAGGCAGCTCATGCGGGTCGAGCGCCCGAAGACGGTCGAGGTCGTCTCCTGGGCCGCCGGCAACGGCGACCGGTCCGAGAACGGCGACTACATCTACGGCAAGAAGCGCCTGCGCGAGATCGACCGGCGCATCCGCTTCCTGACCAAGCGGATGGAGGCGGCCCAGGTGGTCGACCCCTCGGCCCAGAAGAACCGCGACCGCGTCTTCTTCGGCGCCACCGTCACCTATGCCAACGAACGGGACGAGGAACGCACCGTCACCATCGTCGGCATCGACGAGACGGACCTGGACCGGGGGCGCATCAGCTGGATCTCCCCCGTCGCCAAGGCGCTGCTCAAGGCGCGCGTCGGCGACGTCGTCGACCTGCGCACCCCCGCCGGACCGGAGCAGATCGAGGTGGTCGCGATCTCCTATCCGCCGCCGCGCCAGCGGGCTCCCTGATCCCTAACCGCAGACATCCATGGTGATGCGCAGCTTGTGCGCGATGTCGCGGATCAGCGGCTCGGCGCTCAGGCTGTGGCCATTCAGCAGGACCACCAGCACCGCGAAGACCACGGCGACCGGGCGCAGCCTCACCGCGGGTGGATCGATCCGGGCGTGGGCCCAGGCGAACAGGCCGACGCAGGCGCAGCCGATCGCCAGGCCGCCGACGACCTCCTCCGCCGTATGGGCGCGCAGGGCGACCCGGCTGACCGCCACCAGCAGGATTACCGTCCCGGCGACCGCCAGGATGGCGAGCCGCTGCCAGGCCGGCCGGCCGAACCCGGCGATCAGGGCGCAGCAGCCGAAGAAGATCGCCGCGAAGCTGGTATGCCCGCTCGGGCTTTCCAGCGCCGCCAGGCCGACGGAGCTTCCGCAGGCGATGAAGCCCAGCTTGGCGACCAGCGTGGTCCCCAGCCCGACCGCGAGCGTCGCAGCCCACAGCAGCGCCACCGAAGGGGCGCCGCGCCACAGCAGATAGGCGAACACGCAGACGGAAGCGGGCAGCAGCAGCCCTGAATCGCCGAGGCTCGTAACGGTATGCATCATGTCGGGGGCGCACGGGGATGTTCTGGAAGATGCGCGCAGTTTTCCCGAAAAACAGTTGATTGTTCAACTGTTCAAGCGATCCCGGGCCGGAGCATCCGATCCCGTCATACCGCCTTGGTAAGGTTCCGTCGCCCGGTGGAGAACCGCGACAGGATGAATGCCGTGCCCAATCCCCAGGCGCCGTTGACCAGCACGCCGGTCAGCATGCCGGCCGGCTGCCACCCGTTTCCGGCCGGCATCCCCTTCAGCGGGAAGACGACGAACCAGGCGACCAGGGTCGGCAGGACCGCGCCGAACAGGAAGGCGGCCAGCCAGTATCCCGCCCCGCGCGGGAAGAACCGCTCCGCCGCGGCCAGGGCGATGCCCCACAGGCCGCCCCAGAACGCCGCCGACAGCACGGCGGGGATCCCGAGCGGCGGTGCCGGCCGCAGCGCCCAGGGCTGACCGGCGGTCAGCCCGGCGAGGTTGAGCACGGCCAGCATCAATTGGTGGAACACCAGCACCCCGATGAACCCGGCGACGAACCCGGCCAGCGGCCGGAACCTTCGCGACGCCGGATCCCGGCCGGCCGCTCCCGTGCCGTCCCGTAGCGTGTCAGCCATTGCGCTTCCTTCCATCGTCCCATGCAGTCAAGGGGAAACCCGCGACGTGCCGGGAAGGTCCATTCACCGGCCGGCCATCTCGGTGCCCGCCGGTTCGGAGAAGGGCTGCCGGTGGGCACCGCTGGGCAGCGGCGCGGACGGATCGCCGATCCAGCTGACCATGTCGCGCAGCACGGTCTCCCCCTGGAGGTCCCGCATCAGCATATGGTAGCCCTGGTCGTAGACCGCGACATGCACCCGGCGGGGCATGGCCGCGAGCGCCTTCTCGATCGGCGCGCGGGGGATCACCTGCTCGTTGCGGCCATAGAGCACCAGCGCCGGCGCCGGCAGCCTCGGCACCGCCGCGGCGGCGCGGCTCATCAGCCGGACCAGCCCCTCGACCGCGTCGACCCGGGTGCCCTTGATCACCAGCGGGTCGCGGCTCAGCCCGCGCAGCATCTCGATATTGTCCGAGGGCTTGATCTTGAGCTCGCGCGGCGCCGTCAGCCGCAGCCAGGGGACCGTGCGGTAGCTGACCCAGAGCGCCGCGCGCTGGAGCGTGGTCATGGAGTCGCGGTCCCACACCGCCGGGGCCGACAGGATCGTGCCCGCCGGCTCCAGCGGCTCGAACCCGGGCGGGGGCGGACCGGCCAGCGCGCTCAGGATCACCGCTCCGCCCATGCTCTCGCCCAGCAGGTACAGGGGCAGGCCGGGATGCCGCCGGCGCACCAGCGCCGCCGCCGTGTGCAGGTCGGCGACCAGGGTGTCCGCGGTGGGCCAGATGCCGGGCCTGTCATGGGCGCCGAAGCCGCGCTGGTCGTAGGCGTACGTGGCGAGGCCGTGGGCCGCGAAGAAGCGTCCGGTCCCCTCGAACGCGTTGGAATAGTCGTTGAACCCGTGCAGTGCCAGGACCACCGCGCGGATCGGCGGCCCGTCCGGCTCCGGCGCCCAGAGGCGCATCGGCAGCGCCACGCCGTCCGGCGTGACGATACGCTCCGCCGTCAGGTCAGGCGCGCGGACCATCGGTCCCCTCGGCTGGAAGGTGGCGGAGCACCCCGCCGCCAGCAGCAGCGCGGCAAGGAGCGCGATCCGCGCCCGCGGGCGTCCGGCCCGGGACGGCGGCGCCATCCGCGCGCGGCCCCGGTCAGCGCCGCGATCCCGGAACCAGGGTCGGATCGCCGGCCTCGGCATCATGGGAGCCGCGGGTCAGCTGGAGGAAGATGTCCTCCAGGTCGGCCTCCACCGTGCTGAGGTCCTGGATCGTCAGCCCGGTCCCCTGGATCGCCGCCAGCACGTCGCCGACGCGGGTGCGGCTCGGCTTGTAGCGCACCACCAGCCGGCGCGGTTCCGGCAGTTCGACCTGCAGGCCGTCCAGCCCGGCGGGCACCGCCGTCAGGTCGCGGTCGAGCTGGATCACCAGCGCCTTGCTGTCCAGCCGGCGCAGCAGCGCCTTGGTGCTGTCCATCGCCACCACCTGGCCGTGGTTGATGATCGCGATGGTGTCGCACAGCTCCTCCGCCTCCTGAAGGTAGTGGGTGGTCAGCAGCACCGTCGTGCCGGCGCGGTTGAGCGCCCGGACCTGCTCCCACAGCATCTGGCGCAGCTCGATGTCGACGCCGGCGGTCGGCTCGTCCAGCACCAGCACCGGCGGGGAATGCACCATCGCCTTGGCCACCATCAGCCGCCGCCGCATGCCGCCCGACAGGGTCCGGGCATAGGCGTCGGCCTTGTCCTGGAGACCCACCGCCTTCAGCAGGTCCTCGGTGATGCGCTCCTGCTTGGGCACGCCGTACAGGCCGGCCTGGAGGTTCAGCAGCTCCCGCGGGGTGAAGAACGGGTCGATGTTCAGCTCCTGGGGCACCACGCCGATCGCCGCGCGCGAGGCGCGGGCCTCGCGGTCGATGTCGCGGCCCCAGATGCGGGCCTCGCCGCCGGTCTTGTTGACCAGCCCGGCCAGGATGTTGATCAGCGTGGACTTGCCGGCGCCGTTGGGGCCGAGCAGGCCGAACAGCGAGCCGCGCGGGATCGCCAGGTCGATCCCCTTCAGCGCCTCCTTCGCGGGCGCCCGGCCCGCCGCCTTGTAGGTCTTGGTCAGGCCGCGCACCTCGACCGCGCAGGCGGGCAGCGGCGTGGTCGGGATCGTCGGTTCGGCGGCCTGGACGGAGGGGGAGGGCGAATTCATGATCGGATCGGTTCCACTTCAGGGGTGCCGGGGCGGCTTCTCTCCGCCCGGCGTCGTTCAAGGCCGCGCCGCGGGCTGCGACCCCGGTACGCGGGTACCAACAATCGCGTTGATCGGGCAGCGCCGTCTTGTATCATCCCGGCGGCCGTCAGGACATGCCGGGGCGGCGTTCCAGCGGCGCGCCGGATTCAAGACAGGGACATAGGTGATGCAGCCGACAGAAACAATTCAAGTGGAGACGGAAACTGTGGGCTGCGACGGCGGCGGCGGCGCGCTCGGCCATCCCATGGTCTACCTGACGCTCAGCGAATCGGGCCGGGCCGACTGCCCCTACTGCGGACGCCGCTTCGAGCTGAAGCCGGGCGCCAAGGCCGGGCACGGCCACTGACGGGGGCGGCGCGGGCGAAAGCCGATTACCGATCCGGGTAACACGGGCTTCGCCTGCGGCTAATCGGCGAAAGCCGGCCGCTACCGTCACGCGGCGCTTTACTGTTCGATCCCGGAACAATAAGTTGGAATTGATTCGACTTGTCGCGGTGCAATCGCCCGAAGGGATCTCCCGGAGGGAGGTGCAACGGCTTCCGTGCCCGGTCGGCGTTTCAGTTCCTTCTGTCCGGCCATGCTGCGCAAAAAGAAGTCCGCTTACGAGGTTCTGATCTTCCGCGACGAACAGTGGATGCTGGAGCATTTGCTGGATGACGAGGATCAGGCCAAGAGCGCTGCGGACCGGCTGATGCTCCAGCCGACCACGGCCGGCGTCCGAGTCACCAAGAAGATCCTCCGGCAGGACGGCGGCAGCGTCGGCGTCGTCGTCTCCGAAGTGATGAAGACGTCGATGCCGCTGACCCAGGTCCGGATCGCCGACGGCATAGAGGCGCCGTTCTGCGAGTCGCTGGAAAACTACTACGAGCTCCCCAGCCGGCTGACGATCCGCCGCCTGCTGGCCGACTATCTCGACCAGAAGATGCTGCTGGTCAGCGAAGTGCTCCATTGCGCCGACGAGGCGGACAAGCTGCTGGCCGTGATCCCGCTGATCAAGAGCGCGGTGACCACCGCCGCCGGCAGCCACGCCCGGCTGACCGGCAGCGACGCCGCCGGGGCGCGCAACACGCTGAACCGGCGGATCGACGAGCTGGCGACCCGCGCCCGCGCCGCGCGCGGCACCTATCAGCGGAACTTCAAGTCCCGCCAGGCCTTCGCGCCGCTGGCCGAGCGGTTCGGCAAGGCCGGGTCGGGCGACCCGGGGCGCGGGGCCAAGGGAACGGCCAAGGGAGGCAAACCGGCCGGCAGGCCCGACGATGCCCGCTTCGCCCTGACCCATGCCGCCTGCACCGAGCTGCTGGGGGCCCGCGACTGGGCCGGCAAGCTGTCGCGGCTGACCGACTGGCTCTACGAACCGGTCGACGACAAGGCGGCGGCCGTGCTGGACGGGCTGGTCGCCGACCTGTTCGCGTCGGGTGCCGCCGTCCGCGAGCTGTTCGGACCCGATGCCGACCCCAGCCTCCGCCTGTGCCGGCTGTACGACGTGGTCCGGGGCGACGAGACCTCGGCCCTGCTGGCCTCGCTGCCCGACAACCTGCGGGCGCTTGCCCACCAGTTCGACGCCGGCCGGCTGCCCCAGGCTCGCCGGGCGGCGCTGTTCCACATCCAGGTGCAGCTTGGCGACAGCCGCCCGTCCGCGCGCGACGCCAAGGCCTCCTCCTTCATGGCGCTGCTCGACCGGCTGGTGACCGAGCAGGGAGTCGAGGGCGGGCCCGAGATGGCGGAGGCGATCACCTCGCGGCACGCGCGGACCCAGGAACAGGGCGGTCTAGCCGGCCTGAAGGAGGCGATGGCGAGGCTGCTGGCCCTGATGGGCGAGCCGGCGCGCAAGATCAACTATATCCAGGCGCTGGCCCAATCGTCGCTGGCCCAGCGCCAGCCCCGCCTGATGCTGGAAGCCCTGGACGACATGGCGGCCCGGCCGCGCCTGATCAGCAGCTTCGTGGACAGCGGGTCGCACCCGGTCCAGAAGATGAAGGTGCTGAGCAACACCCACGCCCTGCTGAGCGCCGCCCAGCTTCCCGGCGACATCCGGTCCAAGCTGCTCCATATGGTCGACACGGTCTTCACCGAGTTCCTGACCGAGAACCGGATCCTGGAGAAGCTGGACAATCCCGAGTTGAGCCTGCGGCAGCGGGTGATCAAGCTGGCCCAGCTCTGCACCCAGGGCCTGCTGACCCCCGGCCGACCGCTGGACATGGCGCGCACCCGGCTGTTCGCCCTGGTCGCGCGCAACGGCTTCGAGACGCTGGTGGTGTCCGACCTGACCGATCCGGCCGAGCGCAAGCGCGAGCTGGCGTCCCTCCAGGAACTGCTGGCCGCCGTGCCCCAGCCGGAGCCGCGGACCACCGAGGGCCGGGGCGACTGGGTGGCGGGCCGGGGCGTCGACTCGAAGCCCGCCGAGCCGGCGCCGACCCGGCTGCTCGATCACGGCGCCATGGCCGGCTCCGGCGCCACGCGGTTGGGGGCGCCCGCGGTCGAGGTCCGGGTCTGCCCGAGCTGCTTCGCCCCGGGATTCACCGACATGTGCCCCGCATGCGGCTACCGCCACGTGCCGAGCCAGCGCGACAGCTTCATCCTGGCCCCCAGCACCATGCTGACCGGCCGCTACCGGATCGGACGGGTGCTCGGGCTGGGCGGCTTCGGCATCACCTATGTCGGCCGCGACGAACGGCTTCACGCGCTGGTCGCGGTGAAGGAATACTACCCCTCCATGTATTCGGTCCGGATGCCGGCCAGCGCGCTGGTGGCGCCCAGCGGGGCCGAGCAGGCCGGGCCGTACCGGACCGGGATGGAGAAGTTCCTGGACGAGGCGCGCCTGCTGGCCCAGTTCCGCACCACGCCGGAAATCGTGGACGTGCTGGACTTCTTCACCGAGAACGGCACCGCCTACATGGTGATGGAATACCTGGAGGGCCGCTCGCTGCAGGAGGTTCTGAACGAGCGGGGCGGAAAGCTGCCGTTCGGCGAGGCGCTCAGCGTGATCCTGCCGGTGATGCGCGGCCTGGCGCGGGTCCACGAGAAGAACGTGCTCCACCGGGACATCAGCCCGGACAACATCTACATCACCAACGACAAGCGCTCCAAGCTGCTGGACTTCGGCGCCGCCCGCATGGCGCTGTCCCAGGGCGAGCAGAACCTGACGGTGATCCTGAAGCGCGGCTACGCCCCGCTGGAGCAGTATAACGCCGGCGGCCGCCAGGGACCCTGGACCGACGTCTACGCCCTGTGCGCCACCCTCTACCGCACGCTCGCCGGCCAGATGCCGGCCGACGCGCTGGCCCGGATCGAGCAGGACGACCTGGTCCCGCCGTCCCGCCTGGGCGTCGCGATCCCGCCGGCGGTGGAGAAGGTCCTGCTGAAGGGCCTGTCGCTCCGCGGCGCCGAGCGCCACCAGGATATGATCGAGCTCCTGGGCGACTTCGAGGCGGCGCTGTCGGGCCGGAAGTGAGGCGCGCGGCGCCGTCGCTCGACAGGTCGACGCATACGTGCCTATGATCGCGCTTTGCGCGCGACGGGACAGCTCCATGGACATGGTGGTCGACAGCGCCCTCTATATCGGGGGGCATCGCAACCGCTCGGTGAGCATCGACCAGGCGGAGCCGCCGGATCAGCCGGACCATTTCGTCTGGATCGGGCTGCTGGAGCCCAGCGAGGAGCTGCTTCACACCGTCCAGTCCCGGTTCGGCCTGCACGACCTGGCGGTGGAGGACGCCCACCGGGCGCACCAGCGGCCCAAGCTGGAGGCCTACGGGCAATCGCTGTTCGTCGTGCTGCGCACCGCCGAGCTCAAGTCGGGCCGGGTCGAGTGCGGCGAGACCCATGTCTTCATCGGGCACGGCTACGTCATCACCGTGCGCCACGGCGCATCGTCCTCCTACGCGGAACTGCGCAAGCGCTGCGAGACGGTGCCCGGGATGCTCGGCAAGGGCGTCGATTTCGTCCTCTACTCGATCATCGACTTCGTCGTGGACAAGTATTTCCCGATCGTCGAGACGCTGGAGGCGGAGGTCGAGGAGACCGCCGCGGAAGTGCTGACCGCCGCCTTCTCGCCGGAGCGGATCGCCCGCATCTACGAGATCCGGCGCGAACTCCAGGTGCTGCGCCGCTCGGTGACGCCGCTGATCGAGATGGCCGGGCGGCTCGCGCGGGTCGAGGTGCCGCTGATCGACGAGGATCTCAAGCCCTATTTCCGGGACGTGCAGGACCACACCACCCGGCTGGCGGAGCGGATCGAGAACCTGCGCGAGCTGCTGGCCTCGGCGCTGGAGGCGAACCTGCTGATCGTCTCGATCCGGCAGAACGAGGTGATGAAGAAGCTGGCCGGCTGGGCCGCCATCCTGGCGGTGCCCACCGCGATCGCCGGACTCTACGGCATGAATTTCGAGCATATGCCCGAACTGCACTGGCGCTACGGCTATCCGGCGACGGTAGCGGTCATCGC
Organism: Skermanella mucosa; assembly: GCF_016765655.2. NCBI lineage: Bacteria > Pseudomonadati > Pseudomonadota > Alphaproteobacteria > Rhodospirillales > Azospirillaceae > Skermanella > Skermanella mucosa. Next base: position 5,891,817 of record NZ_CP086106.1, on the reverse strand, counting down.
GGCGGTCTGCCTGTGGCTCTATTTGCGCTTCAAGCGGAGCGGATGGCTCTGACAGGCGTTGAACACCCATCCACAAAGAACAATCGAGGGGAGACATCCATGGGCAAGGAAAGAATCGGCTTCATCGGCGTCGGGCTGATGGGCCACGGCATGGCCGCCAACATCGTCGGCAAGGGCTATCCGCTGACCGTGCTCGGCCACCGCAACCGCGAGCCGGTCGAGGACCTGAAGCGGCGCGGCGCGGCCGAGGCCGGCAGCGCCCGCGAACTGGCCGAAGCCTGCGACATCGTCGTGCTCTGCGTGACCGGGAGCCCGCAGGTCGAGGCGGTGATCAACGGGCCTGACGGCCTGGCCTCGGCCGGCAAGCCGCTGCTCATCATAGACTGCTCGACGTCGGAGCCGGCGGTGACCACCCGCCTCGCGGCCGAGCTGGAGCCCAAGGGCATCACCCTGATCGACGCGCCGCTGGGCCGGACGCCCAAGGACGCCTGGGAAGGCACGCTCGACGTGATGGTGGGCGGCGGGGCGGAAGCCGTCGCGCGGGCGCGCCCGGTGCTGGACTGCTTCGCCGGCCGGGTCATCGAGACCGGGCCGACCGGGACCGGACACACGATGAAGCTGCTCAACAATTTCCTGTCGATGGGCTACGCGGCGCTCTATTCGGAGGCGCTGACCCTGGGCGCCAAGGCGGGCCTGACGCCGGCGGTGTTCGACAGCGTGATCCGGGGCGGCCGGATGGACTGCGGCTTCTACCAGACCTTCTTCAAATATGTGCTGGAGCGCGACCGGAACGCCCACCGCTTCACGCTGCGCAACGCTTTGAAGGATATGACCTACATGTCGTCCTTCGCCAACGCGGCCGGTATCGCCAACCCGCTGGGGGCGGCCGTCCGGAACTCCTACGCGCTGGCCGTCACCGGCGGGCACGGCGACGATTACGTGCCGATGCTGTCGGACATCACGGCGGGTCTCAACGGCATCTCGCTGGTGCCGGAGGCCGACTCCGAAGGATCATCATAACGACAATGGATCGGCCCCGCCAAAGACGGGGCCGATCCATGCGTCGGGTACTGCAAATATCAGCGGGCCACGAACGGCCGCAGCGGGCGGCGCTCGACGATCGGGCCGGAGGCGCGGACGACTTCGAGCGGCGGACGCTCACGGCCCATGCCGGCTTGGCGCGGCCGGGGCGCGGAGTCGTAGTCGCGCTTCTCGGCGATCTGGAAGATGCCGGCTTCCGGAGGAAGGCTTTCGGCCAGGATCACGGTCGCGTTCAGCGAGATCACCTTGGCGGCATCGCCCGACTTGCCTTCGAACGCGCGCAGACGGCCGGCCGCCAGATATTCCTTGACCTTCGCCGTGCTGCAATTCAGCCAATGGGCGGCCTGTTCGAGGGTAATGGCGATGTCGCGCATCATGTTCTCCCTATGGATCCCCGGCTCCTGGCAAGGTGCCGCGTCGCGGTGAAAATCAGGGCCGGAAACCGGTCCCCCAGTATCCTTTCGGTCAGTGGAAACTACCACAACCGAGTCACTATTCCAGCAAAGCGGACCGAGAACCTCACATTGTCACCGCTAAAAATGGGTGCAATCTGAGGTTCCCGGTTCCCGATCAGGCCCGGTAAAGGCCCGGAACCCTGCCTCAGGCGGCCTTGACGGTCCGCTCCGGGGCCTTCTTCGGCTGGGCGACGGCCTTGATCTCGTCCAGGCTGGCGACGACGCGGCGGCTCAGGATGTCCGCAGCCTCGTTGGTGACCTTGGAGACGATGTCCTGAAGCTCGCGGGCGTTCGAGACGTTCTTCTCGTAGGCGGCCTTGACCAGATCGGCCTGCTTGATGATGTTGTCCTCGACCTTGGCGGTCGGCGCGGCGTTCGACAGGAGGCCCTGGAACTGCTCCATGGACTGGCGGGCGATCTCGCCCTGGCGCTGGGCAACGGTCTGCATGCCCTGGGCGAAGGTCTGGCCGGCGGCGGTCAGGGCCTCGATGTTGCGGCGCTGGATGTCGAACACGGCGTTGAAGTCGAAGCCGGGAACCTTGAACTGTTCAAAACCGGGAACCTTGAACTGCTCGAAGCCGGGAACCTTGAACGGAGTGAACGTATTCATGAAAGCGTCTCCCAAAAAGATGATGATTTGATGGTGTCGAGGAGCCGGGCCCGTCCGTTTGGAGGAACGATCGATCCCGTCTCTTGCTGCACTGCAACATGAGAGGGATCGGCCTCCGGTTCAAGTGGAATCGTGCATCGCCTGCGTGCATTTTGCTGGAAAACCGCCGAAGCTGTACGCATGGACAGATTTCAGAGCGTCCGCCTATTGCTAATGGCATAGGCCTCGTGCGAGCGGAGGCGCATGGCCGCCGCGGCGTAGGTGTGACATGGTGGCCCGGTGGTCAAGGGGACATGAGTTTGAGCAGCGCAGGACGGCGAAAGGCGACATACCGGCCGCAGCTCGACCCTTCGGGCGAGAGCGTGCGCTACACGGACACGACACCGGTCAGCGCCAACGAGCGCTGCCGGGACTGCGGGCGGAAGCACGGCACGGTGGTACGCTGCCTGGCGGATGGGCGCTGGTTCGATGCCGAAGACCAGACCTGGCGCGACCGGCGCGGGCGCCGCGCGGCCTGGCCGAACGTGGTCGAGTACGCCGAGGTCCGCGACATGCCGGTGACGGTCCGCCTCGTGCGGCTGTCCGGCGACGTCAGCGGCAAGCTCCGCAAGCTCTGCCAGCGCTGTCAGATGAGCCAGGAGGCGCTGCGCAACGCCATCCGCAACCGTGTCCGGGCGCTCAGCCGCCGGGCGCTGGGCGACCTGTTCCTGGGCGGCTACAACGAGCCGGACCAGCTGGAACGGTTCAAGGTCCTGTCTCCGCCCAGGAACAGGTCGCCCGGCGCCCGGACCGGGGAAAAGTCGGTGCCGGAGGGGCGCGCCCCGAAGAAACCCGACGATCCGGCCTGACTCCGGCGGCCCGGAGGTCCATCTCAGGGGAAACGGTTCCCCCCGAGATGGAGACTGCCCGATGACCGAAACGCCGAGACTCAGCCGCCGCTCCCTGCTGGGACTGATGGCGGCGGCCGGGGCTGCGGCCGTCCTGACGCCTTCCCCGGGCAGGGCCCAGGCCTCGCCTCCGCCCTCGCCGCCGCTGACCCGGCCCATCCCGTCGAGCGGCGAGGCGATGCCGATGGTCGGCCTCGGCTCCTGGATCACCTTCAATGTGGGCGACGACCCGGTGCTGCGGGACGAGTGCGCCGACGTCATGGCCGCCTTCTTCGAGGCCGGCGGGCGGATGATCGACAGTTCGCCCATGTACGGTTCGTCCCAGGCGGTGATCGGCCACGGACTGGACCGGCTCGGCCACCCGCCGGCCCTGTTCTCGACCGACAAGGTCTGGATCTCGTCCCCCGCCGCCGGTCCCGGGCAGATCGAGGAGTCGCGCCGCCACTGGGGCGTGCCCCGGTTCGACCTGCTCCAGGTCCACAACCTGCTCTCGTGGGAGCGGCACCTGGAGACCCTGTTCGCCATGAAGGCGGAGGGCCGGCTGCGCTATGTCGGCATCACGACCTCCGAGGGCCGGCGCCACGGCGAGTTCGAGCGGATCATGCGCGACCACCCGCTCGATTTCGTCCAGGTCAGCTACAACGTGCTGGACCGCGAAGTGGAGGAGCGCATCCTGCCGCTGGCCGCCGAGCGCGGCATCGGGGTGATCGTCAACCGTCCGTTCCGCCAGGGCGCCCTGACCCGCGGGCTGGAGGGGGAGGCGCTACCCGGCTGGGCGGCTGAGATCGGGTGCGACACCTGGGCGCAGCTGCTGCTCAAGTTCATCGTCTCGCACCCGGCGGTGACCTGCGCCATCCCGGCGACAACCCGGGTCGACCATGTGCGGGAGAACATGGCCGCCGCGCGGGGACCGATGCCGGACGAGGCGATGCGCCGGCGCATGGCGGCCCATGTCGAGGATCTCTGATGTCGGAGTGGTGGACCTACACGCTCTCCGACTTCCTGCTGTTCTCGTCCCGGACATATCACCGCCTGTTCGAGCTTCACAACGCGGACCTGTGGCCGGCGCATCTGGCGGCGCTCGCCGTCGGCGTCGCGATCCTGGCGCTGGCTGCGCGCGGCGGCCCGGCCAGGGGCCGCATCGCCGCGGCCCTGCTGGCGGCCTGCTGGGCGTGGGTCGCCTGGAGCTTCCTTTACACCCGCTACGCCACGATCAACTGGGCGGCGACCTGGTTCGCGGGCCTGTTCCTGGCGCAAGCCGCGCTGCTGGTGCTGGCCGGCACGCTGGGCGGCAAGCTGGACCTCGCCGCCGGCCGCCCCTGGCGGCTCGGCCTGTTCGCCTTCGCCCTGGCGGCGCAGCCGCTCGCCGGCGTGCTGGCCGGACGGGACTGGTCGCAGGTGGAGGTCTTCGCCATGACGCCCGATCCCACCGCCGTCGGCACGCTCGGCATCGTGGCGCTGGCGTCCGGCCCGTGGCGGTGGGTTCTGATGGTCTTACCCGTCCTGTGGTGCATGGTCAGCGGCGCCACGCTCTGGACGATGGGAGCTTCCGACGCCCTGGTCCCGCCGCTGGCCGCCATGGTGGCGCTGGTGATCGCTGCCCGCGGAAACGGCGACCATGACACTCAACCGTAGGTCGGCTGCCGCTTCGCTCTAGCCGACCTACGACCCACGGCCGTGGAACCCCGGGGCATGCTGAACCTCGGAGCCCGGCAATCGTTAACGATCCATCGAAACAAGATACGGGAGGCTGACATGGCCAATCTGACCAAGGTGCTCGGCACGATGCTGGTATCCGGGCTCGCGGGACGGACCGGCGGTCGCGGCGCCGCGCTGGCGACCGCCGCGCCGATGCTGCTCGGCGGCGGCAGGACGAAGGCCGGCATGGGCCTGGGCGGCAAGGCCGGCATGGCCGCGCTGGCCTATCTCGCCTACAAGGCCTACCGGGACAGCGGCAGCGGCGGGCAGGCCGCGTCCACACCGGCGGAGCCGACGCAGAAGACGGGCGCCAGCGGTCCCTTCGCCCCGATCTTCGACGCCCTGGGGGTGTTCCAGCCGACCAAGGAAGTGCCGGCGGAACCCCGCATGGACGAGGACCAGGCCCTGTTGCTGATTCGCGCCATGATCTCCGCGGCGAACGCCGACGGCCAGATCACCGCCGAGGAGCGCCAGCGCATCGTGCAGCACCTGGACAAGGCCGGCGCCGGACCGGAGGAGCGGCAGATCGTCGAGCAGGAGATCCGCCAGCCCCGCTCGACCGACGACATCATCCGCCAGGTCAGGGACCAGGACACCGCCGAGCAGGTCTATCTGGCATCGGAGATCGCGATCCGCGGCGGTTCCGAGACCGAGCGGCGCTACCTGGACTTCCTGGCGAGCCGCCTGAACATTCCCGACGCCCGCCGCCGGGAACTGGACAGCGTCGCTTCCTGAGGAGCGGATCGGATCGGAGGGGCGGCGCAACCTGCCGCCCCTGTTGCTTCCCACGCCCGCCCGGACCGGGCGCCTAATGCACCAGGCGCCCGACGGTCCATCGCGATACTTCCGTCAGCGCCTCGTCGAACGGGATCTCCGGATGGTGGAAGCGGTGGATGATCAGTGCGGCCTCGAGCGCGTGCCGGTCGGGGGCTCCGGACGCCTTCATCTCGGAAAAGGCTCGTTCGACGGCTGGGCGGCAGCACATGGCAGGATCTCCAGGCTCTTGATGGTCTCGCGTCCGATAGGTACCGGACAATATGCATCATGACTTCAGGTGTTCGAGTAGGATCTTGGTGCCGATGCCGATCAGGCCAAGCCCCCCGATCAATTCGGCGCGGCGCCCGAGGAGCGGGCCGGCCATGTGGCCCAGCATGACGCCGCCGAACCCCATCAGGAAAGTCACGAGACCCACGATCGTCGCCGTCACCACGATGTCCAGGTCGGCCATGGCGAGGCCGACGCCGACCGCGCTGGCGTCGATGCTCGTGGCGACGCCGGTCGCCAGCAGAGACAGCCAGCCGGATCGCCGGGCCGCGGCACCGTCGTCGGCTTCTCCCGCCAGCGCGTTGCGGACCATGCTGCCGCCGATGAGAAGAAGCAGCGCGAAGGCGATCCAATGGTCGACGCCCTGGACCGCCTCGGCGAAGGACACGCCGACCGCCCAGCCGACCACCGACATCAGGAGCTGGCACGCGCCGAAAGTGGCCCCGACGCGAAACGCCTCGGGCAGGCCGGGCCGCGAATGGGCGGCGCCGCGTCCCAATGCTGCGGCGAAGGAATCCATGGAAAGGCTGAAGGCGAGCGCGAACGACGTGGCGCCGAACATCCGGGTATCTCCGGCCAGACGAAACAGGATAGCACGCCCGCACCCGGTTGGCCTTCGGGCGGCGGTCGTGCCATCAGTCTCGCCGAGCCTCCGGACTTGACGCCCGGTTGCCGCACGCGCCACGGGCTATCCCCGAGTCTGTTGGCGCGAACCCCTCCCGCAGGAGGGTGGCTACTCCCCAATGGTCGGGGGCACCTTAGTGCCGGTAGCGGCACCTGTCAATCTGAACAGCTGTTCAAATATCCCTGGTGCCGCCCCTGGATGCGCCCGGCCTTTCCCGTCTTCCGTTCCCCGGCGGTCAGGCCCTGAGCTGGTCGCCGATCGGCAGCCGGCGGATGCGCTTGCCGGTCGCCGCGAAGATGGCGTTGGTCAGGGCCGGCGCGAAGGGCGGGAGGCCCGGCTCGCCGACGCCGCCCGGCGCCAGGTCCCAGTTCGACGGCACGATGTGGACGTTGATCTCGCGCGGGGCCTGATCGATCCGGGCGACCTGGTAGTCGTCGAAGTTGCCCTGGACCACGCGGCCCTCCTTGAAGGAGATCTCGCTCGACAGTGCCAGGCTGAGGCCCATGATGCAGGCCCCCTCCATCTGGGCGCGCACCCGTTCCGGGTTGACGACGTTGCCGCAGTCGACCGCCACGTCGACCCGGGGGATGGTCAGGGTGCCGTCCTCGGCCACCACCGTCTCGACCACCGTCGCGACATAGGTCACGAAGCTGCGGTGCGCCGCGATTCCCAGGCCGTGGCCCTTGGGCAGCTGGCGTCCCCAGCCCGACTTCTCCGCCACCAGCTCGACCACGTTGCGCAGCCGGCCGACATCGACCGGATAGACCTTGGTCGATTCACCGTAGTTCCACAGGGTGTCCAGCGACTCCAGCGCCGCCACCCGCGGCGGCCCCAGCAGTTCCAGCAGATAGTCCTTCTGGTCCTTGCCGGATGCTGCCGCCAGTTCGGCCGCGAAGGACTGGATCGCGAAGGCGTGCGGGATGTTCGACACCGACCGGAACCAGCCGATCCGGGCGTGGGCCTCGGCCTCGCCGTTCTCGCAGCGCAGGTTGGGAATGTCGAACGGCACATCCACCAGGCCCATGCCCAGCTCGAACGGCCCCTGGTGCCTGGCGTCGGGCATGAAGATGGAGGTGATGCTCGGCGCCACGCTGCGGTGCCGCCAGGCCACCGCCTTGCCCTTGTCGTCCAGCCCGGCGTCGATCCGCTCGACCGAGACGGTATGATAATACCCGTGCCGGATATCGTCCTCGCGGGTCCACAGCAGCTTGACCGGGGCGCCGCCCATCTCCTTGGACAGGAGCGCCGCCTCGATCGCGAAATCCGGCTTGGACTTGCGGCCGAAGCCGCCGCCGAGCAGCGTGACATGCACCGTCACGTCCTCGACCTTCATGCCCAGCCGCTCCGCCACGTCGGTGCGGGTGACCTGGGGCGCCTGGACGCAGGCCCAGACCTCGCACTTGCCGTCCTGGATCCGCACCGTCGCGGCCGGCGGCTCCATCGGCGCCTGGGCCAAGTGCGGTATATAATACTCCGCCTCGACCTTCTTCGCCGCCTTGCCCAGGGCCGCCTCGGCGTCGCCGTCGTCGCGCACCACCTTGGCCGGCTTGCGGGCCGTCTCCTCCATCTGCTTGCGGAAGGCCTCGCTGTCGTAGGAACCGTGCGGTCCGTCCTCCCAGGTGATCTTGAGCGCGTCGCGGCCCTTCATCGCCGCCCAGGTGTTCCTGGCGATCACGGCGACGCCGCCCAGCGGCTGGAACTTGGCGGGCGCCGGGGTGCCCTCGATCCGGACGATCTTCTCGACGCCGGGGACCTTCAGCGCCGCGCTGTCGTCGACCGAGGCGACCTTGCCGCCGAACACGGGCGGCCGGGCGACCACCGCGTATTTCATCCCTTCCATCCAGGTATCGAAGCCGTACTGGGCCTTGCCCACCGTGATGTCGAAGCCGTCGGCCAGCGGCATCGCCTTGCCGATGTAGCGGAACTGCTCGGGGTTCTTCAGGCGGAGCTGGTCGTTGGCCGGGACCTCCAGGGTCGCCGCCTCCTCGGCCAGCTCGCCGTAGCCGAGCTTGCGGCCCGACGCCTTGTGGACGACCTCGTGGTCGCGGGCCTCGACCTCGCCGGGCTCGACGCCCCAGCGCTTGGCCGCCGTCGCCTCGAGCATCATGCGGGCGGCCGCGCCCGCCTCGCGCATCGGCTGCATGAAATGCCGGGTGCTGCGCGACCCGTCGGTGTCCTGGTTGCCGAATTTCTCCTCGTCGCCCGGCGCGTTGACCACGCGCACCCGTGCCCAGTCGGCCTCCAGCTCGTCGGCGACGATCTGCGGCATGCCGGTGCGCACGCCCTGGCCCATTTCGGAACGGTGGCAGACGATGGTGACGATGCCGTCCTTGCCGATCGAGATGAAGGCGTTGGGGTTGTTGACCGTGCCGTGCGGCATGGCGGCGGCGCCATAGGCCCCGGCGGTCTGGGCGACGGAGCTGCCCAAAGGCATGATCCGCGCCGCCAGCACAAGGCCGCCGCCGGCGACGATGCCCTTGAGCACGTCGCGCCGGCTGAAATTGAAAAGTCGGGTGGCCGCCATCTCAGGCCTCCTTCGCCGCGGCGCGGATCGCGCTGCGGATGCGGTTATAGGTGCCGCAGCGGCAGATGTTGCCCCACATCACGCTGTCGATATCCTCGTCGGTAGGGTCCGGGGTCTGCTTCAGCAGGGCCGCCGCCTGCATGATCTGGCCGGTCTGGCAATAGCCGCACTGGGGAACGGCCTGGGCGCGCCACGCCTTCTGGAGCGGATGCTCGCCCTCGGGGTCCAGGCCCTCGATGGTGGTCACCGACATGCCCTCGGCGGCGCTGACGGGGGTCTGGCACGACCGGACGGCCTCGCCTTCCAGATGGACGGTGCAGGCGCCGCACGCCGCGATGCCGCAGCCGAACTTGGTGCCGGTCAGCCCCAGCTCGTCCCGCAGGTACCACAGCAGCGGCATCTCGCCGTCACCGTCATACTGCTTTTCCTGCCCGTTGATGCGCAACTTGATCATCAGATTCTCTTCCCGTTCGAATGCCGTTCATGGACCGTCCCCGGCGCGGAGCCGGGCGCCTGGTTAAATCCGACGCTCAGCCGGACCCGGCGGGCGGCATGACGACGTACAGGATGTCCTTGATCGTGAGGTCCGATCCCGCCTGCTCGACCTGGCCGGCATCCTCCCATTCGAACACGATCACCCGGCCGGTGATGCTTTCCAGCGTCATCGGCTTGCCGGCCTGGACCGGGCGGCGCTGCGTGCCGTCCATCTTCTTCTCGGTCGAGGAAATGATCTCGAGCTGGCCGTCGGGCTGCGGGATGCCGATCCCGCAATTGGACGCCGGACACCAGATCACCTGGGGGCACGGCTCCGAATAGGTCCCTTGCGCGCAGACCGTCTCCTTGACGTCCTGGGCCCGGGCCCCGCCCGGAGCGAAGACCGCCAGGACACCCGCGGCCAAGGCAGCGCCTAGTGCTGTGCTTCTCATGATCCCTAATCTCCCACCAAGGCGCCTTGCGCCGGAACCCGGAGAACGGGTTGGGGAAGTTCCGGGTTCCTTGGCGAAGCCGTGGAAACGGACAGACCGGTCAGCCTCCTGCCATGCGGAAAATCAGTTTCGGGAGAAGGCGGCCAACCGGATATGATGTCCAGTTGGCGGACGACCCTCGGAAGCCTTGTGATGGCGCGGCCCCCAAGGGGTACGACCCCGGCCTGCCGGAAGGGAACCGCGACCGGGCGCGGCTACCCCGATATGTATTTACACTTTGTTAACCTGTGGAGCGGTTGGCGCTCACGACGGGAAGCTCCGGGGAGTGGTTCCGTTCCGAGAAAGTATAAAACTTTATATGTTTTTTATCCTCACACGGGCATTTGGCTAAAATGCCGTTAATCGGTAATGTCTTGGTCATGCCGGTGACGACGAACAACCAAGTCCGGCAATCAAAATCGACCCGGTACTGACAGTAAACGGTCAGTAACTATAAAAAATAGGGACGACGATGGCTAAGATCGCTCAATACTCTCTGCTTTCAACTCTCATTCTGACCGCCGGCATCGCTTCGGCTTCCGCAGGAGAGCTGGTTTATCAGCCGGTCAATCCCTCGTTCGGCGGCTATCCTGGCAACTCCGCCCATCTGCTCGGCATCGCCAGCGCCATCGACAAATACAAGGACCCGTCGGCCCAGGATTTCAGTTACGGGGCCACGACCCAGCAGGACGAGTTCTCCCGCATCATCCGCTCCAGCATCCTGAGCCGCGTCGCGAGCCAGATCTCCGAGCAGATCTATGGCGAGAACGCGCAGGACGCGGGCCGCGTCGTCATCGATGACCAGATCATCGAATGGAACCGCGCAGGCAACGACATCAACCTGACCCTGAGCGGCGGCGGCGGCACCTCCGTCATCACCATCCCCCGGTTCTGAGCGTCTCCGGACCTCCTGCCAGAACCCGCGGACAATCGATGACGACGGAGATATCCGATCATGAATTTCAAGAAACTCGCCCTTGTCGCGACCAGCCTGGCCGCCCTGTCGGCCTGCGCCTCGACCCACCCCGAACTGGCCCTGTCCGAACAGCCCATGCTGGAGCAGCAGACCGTCAGCCTCGATGAACTGGCTTCGCTTCCGGAACCGGCGCGCAAGCTTTCGGTCGCGGTCTACCGGTTCGACGACCTGACCGGCCAGAACAAGCCGAATGAGAATTTCTCCGAATACAGCCGGGCGGTGACCCAGGGCGGCGCCACCATCCTGGTCCAGGCGCTGGAGAAGGCCGGCGGCCGCAAATGGTTCACCACCGTCGAGAGGGCCTCGCTCCCCTCGGTCCTCCAGGAACGCCAGATCATCCGGGCGACCCGCGAGGAATACGGCGGGCGCAATCAGCCGGCGCTGCCGCCCATGAGCTTCGCCGGGATCATCCTGGACGGCGGCATCATCGGCTACGACAGCAACACCATCACGGGTGGCGTCGGTGCCCGCTATCTCGGCATCGGCGGCGACGTGAAGTATCGGCGCGACACGGTGACCGTCTATCTCCGCGCCATCGCGGTGCAGACCGGCGAAATCCTGAAGTCGGTCAGCACGACCAAGACCATCTACTCGGTCGGCGCCCAGGGCGGTGCCTTCCGCTTCGTCGGCTTCAAGGAACTGCTGGAGATAGAGACCGGCTTCACCACCAACGAGCCGCCGACCCTGGCTGTCCGCCAGGCGATCGAGAAGTCGGTCTACGCCCTGGTGGTCGAGGGTTTGGTGGACGGTTACTGGGGCCTCAAGGACCAGTCGCTCGCCCAGCCGCTCATCGACCGGTACTGGCGCGAGAAGGACGGCCTCTACGGCGTCCAGACGGTCAAGGCGACACTGGAGGAGTACCGGAACGGCCAGAACGGCACCCGGATCGAGCCGCCGCCGAGCGACGAACCCCAGGTCCGGCCCAGCCCGGAAGGCCAGATCCAGCCGGAAGTGCAGCCGGGCCTGCCGCCCGCCCCTCCGGCCCCGGTCTATGTGCTGCCCGACGGCCGCAGCCCGATCCCCGGCGCGCCGTCGATCAAGGAGTGACGCGCCGGTCAGTATATCTGGAAGACGACAAGGAGAGCCCGCAAGTCAGGCAAGCTTTGTGCCCGACTTGCGGGAAGTTCTCGGAAAAGAAATTCGTTAGACCATTTCAGGTCGACTTCATCACCCTACCAGTATTTCTCAGCAAGCGAAAGTTCACAACTCCATGCGTAAGGTTCTTCTCTCCACCGTCGCTCTCGTGGCTCTCTCCATCTCCGGTTCCGCGGTGGCGGCGCCCAAGGACGCCAAGCTCAGCAACGAGGCCTATGTCGAGCAGATCGGTTCGGGCAACGTCAACACCCAGGACCAGACCAACAACAACGCCCACTCCGTCATCGGTCACCTGAGCGACACCAGGCAGGACGGCGAGCGCAACACCGCCTCCACGACCCAGCGCGGGACCAAGCACGACGCCAGGATCAACCAGAAGGGCGTCGAGAACGAGGCGATCCAGAACCAGCAGGATGGTGCCAATTTCACCGGCATCGTCCAGGACGGCTACAAGAACCGGGCGGCCGCCACGCAGTCCGGCGGCATCCAGGACGCCTACATCGACCAGTACGGCTCGTACAACGAAGCGTCGCAGTCGATGGCCGGCGGGCAGCACGACTCCGACATCGATCAGCGTGGCCTGGCCAACAAGGCGTTCTCGGTCCAGTCGGGCTACGAGAACGACAACAAGATCGACCAGTGGGGCGACGACAACGAGGCCCGCGTCACCCAGTCCGGCATCGCGACGGCGCAGACCGCCAACAAGGTCGACGTGACCCAGTACGGCACGGACAACAAGGCGACGGTCGATCAGGCGGTCGGCCGCGGCAACGAGGCGACTGTCGGCCAGTACGGCACGTGGAACGAGGCCGAAGCACTCCAGTCGGGTTCCGACAACACCCTGACGCAGATCCAGGTCGGCTACAGCCACTTCGCCAAGGCGGAACAGCTCGGCAACGGCAACGACGCCATGCAGCTCCAGTTCGGCAGCGACAACGAGGCCCGGGTGAAGCAGTTCGGCGGTAACAACAACTATTCTTTCCAGAAACAGGAGAATTCTTACAACTACTCGATCGTTTCCCAAAAAGGAAGTGATAACCGTTCCTCTGTTACGCAGAAATAAAAGGATCGGTGCGGGAGTATTTATGCTCCCGCCTGATTGCCTGTAATTCGGTGAATGATTTGGTTAGGCCATTTCAGTGGTCGTTGTTTCTGGCTTTTGTTATAATCAAAGAAAGGTCCAAGGACATGCGCACTCTTCTTCTTTCCACCGTCGCTTTCGCCGCGCTGACCGTCTCGGGCGCCGCGCTGGCGGACAGCAACGCGGCCTATGTCGATCAGGTCGGCAACAACCACATGGCCGACGTCAAGCAGACCGGTGCCGACCTGTATGGCAAGGTCACCCAGTCCGGCGGCAACGGCTCCGACGCCTACATCACGCAGACCGGCGCGCGCAACAGCACGACGCAGACGCAGACCGGCTCCGACCACCTTGCCACGGCGGTCCAGTCCGGCTCCGACAACCGCCCGGTGGACATCTACGTCTTCGGCCGCCGGATCGGCACCGCAGTCTACGGCATCGACCAGACCCAGACCGGCACCGAGCAGAAGGCCGAGGCGACCCAGGCGGGCAGCAAGAACCGGATCTCGCAGGAGCAGAAGAACCACAAGAACAACGCGATCGCGACCCAGCACGGCGGGTCCAGGCAGACCATCCTGCAGGACCAGGACGGCGTCGAGAACTATGCCGTCGCCGGTCAGCCGGGCATCGGCTCGAACAACCTGATCGACCAGGAGCAGGACGGCGGCCACAACGACGCCATCGCCTACCAGAGCACCGGTTCGTCCCTGACCACCAAGCAGAAGCAGGACGGTGACGTGAACGTCGCCATCGTCAACACGCAGGGCGGCGCGCTTGGCCTGATCGACCAGTTCCAGAGGGGCGACCACAACCGCGCCGAGGCCAAGGCGGACGGCCTCGGGCTGGCGGCCTACCAGACCCAGGTCGGCGACTACAACCAGGCCTACGTCACGCAGACCGGCAACTTCAGCAAGGGCGAGCAGGTCCAGGCGGGCGACTCCAACGTAGCCCACATGACCCAGGGCACCGCCGCCTTCAGCTACGGCCTCCAGTTGCAGGAAGGCAACGACAACCTGGCCAGGCTGAGCCAGTCCGGCTACGGCGGCAATGTCTCCTACCAGTACCAGATCGGCGACGCCAACGAATCGGACGTGACGCAGGCCGGCTCGTGGAACGTCTCCACCACCCGCCAGAACGGTTCCGAACACTACGCCCTGGTTTCGCAGACCGGCAGCGGCAACAACTCGAAGGTCGAGCAGTACTACTCCAAGAACGCCGCCTACGTGACGCAGAACGGTTCCGGCAACCGGTCCACCGTGACCCAGCGCTAAGCGGGCCGGCGCGGGAGCCTCCGTGCTCCCGCGCGTCCCCACGGGCCTTCGTCCGTCCATTCCCCCGCGTCAAGCCGGCGAGCGACCGGCGCTTACGATCAAGAGAGGCTGAACGACCATGCGGAAAATTCTTCTCTCCACCGTGGCCCTCGCCACCCTCGCAGCCGCCGGGCCGGTGCTGGCGGACAACAACTATGCCTATATCGACCAGATCGGTAACGGCAACTTCAACGACACGGCCCAGAGCGGCAGCCGGAACGAGATCACCGTCACCCAGGAAGGCGACGGCAACGCCGCCTCCATGTCGCAGACCGGCACCGACAACGGGTACCTGCAGTACTCCACCCCGGTGGACGGGATCAGCTATGACTCGCGGTCCTTCCAGTACCAGAAGGGCGACGGAAACAGCGCCTCGGCCGTCGTCAGCGGTACGAAGAACTGGAGCCGGCAGACGCAGGTGGGCGACGGCAACGGTTCGATCGTCCTCCAGGAAGGCACCTCGAACCAGGCGATCCTCGTCCAGAAGGGAACCCTCGCCAAGCCCGAGGTCGAGAACAACCGGGCGTACCAGCAGCAGGACGGCAACCGGAACAAGGTCACCATACGGCACTCGTCGAACGGCAACATCGCGGCCCAGTTCCAGTCGGGCGACGACAACGAAGCCATCGCCACCTCCAGACCCAGAGGCGGTGACAACATCGCCGCGCAGGCCCAGGCCGGCAGCCGGAACCTGGCGGAGATCGACCAGGTCAGCGCCGGCAATTTCGCGGGACAGATCCAGGTGGGCGACGACAACGTGGCGGGCATCCTCCAGGAGGACGGCATCGGCAACTTCGGCATGCAGGTCACCTACGGCGACGGCAATTTGCTGGACCTGACGCAGAAGGGCGGGGGCAACATCTCCTGGCAGTACCAGAACGGCGATGCCAACAAGTCGATGGTTCAGCAGCACGGCTCGCAGAACCGCTCCGGCATGTCCCAGATCGGCAACGGCAACTACGGCTCGACGGCCCAGATCGGCAACGGCAACCAGTCCGCCGTCAAGCAGAACTGACACCAGGTCCGGCATCGATCCCCGGGGCACGCTTCGGGGAAGCCTCCGGGCTTCCCCCCTTCTCCTTCACTCTTCCAGCCGGGAGGCGACGATGCGCAAGCTCCTGTTCTCCGCCCTGATCCTGGCGGCACTCGGCTCCGGTCCGGCCATCGCCGGGTCCAGCAGCGCCTATATCGACCAGATCGGACGCGACAATGCGGTCTCGATCACGCAAAACGGATCGAACAATTTCTTCGAGACCCGGCAGAGGGGACAGCGGAACGAGACTTCCCTCCTCCAGTCCGGGTCCGGCAACTTCGCGGTCGTCAACCAGACCGGCAACCGCAATCAGGCGGCCGGCCTGCAGACCGGCACCATGGCGGCGACCATCACGCAGAACGGGAACCGGCACGAGGCCACGTTCTCCAGCAACGTGACGGCGAATCCGAACGCCCCGCCGGTCACCATCACCCAATTCGGCACCGGGGCCAAGGTCTCCGTCAGGACCATCCGGTAGCCGTTCCCAGGCATGGGCCCTTGCCATTGCGGCAGGAGAGGGGGGCCGTGCACGCACGAGAGTGCGGCGATAGCCAGACTTTACCCCGGTGCGCGCCCGCGCGCGCCGGGGCTTTTTTCGTCCGGAGGGGCCGGTTCATCGGATTTCCCGCGGGAGCGCCTATCTGCTATCTGTCCGCTCCCGTCCTCCACACCGAAAGAAACCCGGCCCATGCGCAGCGATCACGCCATCTCCATCGTCGGGCTGGGATATGTGGGACTGCCCATCGCGGTCGCGTTCGGCCGGAGCGGCCAGCGGGTCATCGGGTTCGACATCGACTCCCGGCGGATCGCCGAACTTCGGCGTCACCGCGACCGGACCGGCGAGGTCACGGCGGAGGCGCTGGCGGAGGCCGGGATCGAGCTGACCGACGACCCCGCCGCCCTGGCGGAGGCGACCGTCCATATCGTCACCGTGCCGACGCCGATCTCCGACGCGAAGCGGCCCGACCTGGGGCCGCTGCTGTCCGCGTCGCGCACCGTGGGGCGACAGCTGAAGCGCGGCGACCTCGTGGTGTTCGAATCGACGGTGTTCCCGGGTGCCACCGAGGCGGAATGCGTGCCGATCCTGGAGGAGCAGTCCGGGCTGTCGTTCGGTCGCGACTTCGAAGTGGGCTATTCTCCGGAACGGATCAATCCCGGCGACCGCGAGCACCGGTTCGAGACGATCACCAAGGTGGTCTCGGCTTCCAGCCCGGCGGCGCTCGACCGGGTCGCGGCGCTGTACGGCGGCGTGGTCAGGGCCGGCATCCATCGGGCGCCGTCGATCGCGGTGGCGGAGGCCGCCAAGGTGATCGAGAACACCCAGCGCGACCTGAACATCGCCCTGATGAACGAGCTGGCCTGCATCTTCCAGCGCCTCGGCATCGACACCCGCGACGTGCTGGAGGCGGCGGGGACCAAGTGGAACTTCCTGAACTTCACCCCCGGCCTGGTCGGCGGCCACTGCATCGGGGTTGACCCCTATTACCTGACGCACCGGGCGGAGCAGGCGGGCTACCAGCCGGAAGTGATCCTTGCCGGGCGACGGATCAACGACGGCATGGGCGCCTTCATCGCGCAGGAAACCGTCAAGCGGCTGATGCGGGAAGGCGGCGGCGCGGGCAGCGGGATGCGGGTCACCGTCCTGGGCCTGACCTTCAAGGAGAACGTGCCGGACATCCGCAACACCCGCGTCGTCGACATCGTGCGCGAGCTGGAAAGCTTCGGCGTCGCCGTCGCCCTGCACGATCCCCTGGCCGACCCGGCCGAGGCTCGGCACGAGTACGGCATCGAGCTGCTGCCGCTCGACGCCCTGCCGCCGGCCGGCGCCGTGATCCTGGCCGTCCCGCACGCCGGCTACCTCAAGGCGGGCTGGCCCGGCATCGCCCGGCTGCTCGACGGCGGGCGGGGGCTGGCGGTGGACGTCAAATCATGCCTGGACCGGGCCGCGGTGCCCGACGGGGTCCTGCTGTGGCGCCTGTGAGCGGCGGGACGTCCTCCGTCGGGACCATGGCGGAGCTGGTGCTGGTCGGCGGCGGCCATTCCCACGTCCATGTGCTCAGGAGCTTCGGCATGCGCCCGATGCCGGGGGTGCGGGTCACGCTGGTGACCCGGGACGTGGAGACGCCCTATTCCGGCATGCTGCCGGGCTTCATCGCCGGCCATTACGACCATGATGCCTGCCATATCGACCTGATGAAGCTGGCGGGGTTCGCCGGCGCCCGGCTGATCCATGCCGAGGCGGCGGGCCTGGACCGGGCTAACCGCGCCGTGCTGCTGACCGGCCGGCCGCCGGTGCGCTACGACGTGCTGTCGCTGGACATAGGGTCGACGCCCCGGGCCCACGACGTTCCGGGTGCGGCCGAGCACGCGACGGCGGTCAAGCCGGTGGACAGGCTGGCCGGCCGCTGGGCGGCGGTGGTGGAGCGGGTCCGCGCGGCCGACCGGCGGCTCGACGTGGCGGTGGTCGGCGGCGGGGCGGCGGGGGTGGAACTGGCGCTGTCGATCGACCACCGGCTGAAGTGTCTCATGGCGGCGGAAGGAAAAGCGGCGCTCCGGCCCCGCGTGGTGCTGGTGACGCGGGGGCAACTCCTGGCGAACGACAGCGCGCGGGTCCGTGACCGTTTCGTCCGCCTGCTGGCCGAGCGGGAGGTCGAGGTGCTCACCGACGCCGAGGTGGCCGCGGTCGAACCGGGCGCCCTGGTCTGCGCCGACGGCCGGCGGATCGCGTTCGACGAGGCGCTGTGGGCGGTCCAGGCGGGTGCCGCGCCCTGGCTGCGCGGGACGGGGCTGACGCTCGACGAGCGCGGCTTCGTCGCGGTGGAAGCGACGCTGCGCTCCGTGAACGACGACCGGGTGTTCGCGGCGGGCGACGTGGCCGCGGTGCTGGAACACCCGCGCGAGAAGGCGGGGGTCTTCGCGGTCCGCCAGGGGCCGCCGCTGACCGGCAACCTGCGCCGTGCCCTGGCCGGCCAGCCGCCGGTGCCCTTCACGCCGCAGCGGAGTTACCTGAAGCTGATCAGCACCGGGGACCGCTACGCCGTCGCCTCGCGCGGGGGCTTCTCCGCGGAGGGGCGCTGGGCCTGGTGGCTGAAGGACCGGATCGACCGGGGCTTCATGAGGAAGTTCCAGGAGGTCCCGGCGATGACGCCGAAACCCATGTCGGCTTCGCCGGCCGAACCGCGCTGCGCCGGCTGCGGCGCCAAGGTGCCGGCGGAGGCCCTGAAGGGCGCGCTGCGCCGGCTCGGGCTGGACTCCGGAACCGACGACGCCGCGGTGATCCAGCCGCCGCCGGCCGGGCGGCTGACCGTCCAGACCGTCGATTTCCTCCGCGCCTTCACGGGCGATCCCTACCTGTTCGGCCGGATCGCGGCCAACCACGCGCTGGGCGACATACACGCCATGGGGGCGGAACCCTCGACCGCCCTGGCAATCGCCTGCGTGCCTCCGGGGCGGCCGGACATCGTCGAGGACGACCTGTTCCAGATGCTGAGGGGCGGGCTGGACGTGCTGCGGGACGCGGGCGCCCTGCTGGTCGGCGGCCACAGCGCGGAAGCGTCGGAGCCGGCATTGGGCTTCACCGTCACCGGCTCGGTCGAGCCGGGACGCCTGCTGCGCAAGGGGGGCCTCCGGCCGGGCGACCGGTTGATCCTGACCAAGCCGCTCGGCACCGGGGTGCTGCTCGCCGGCGCGATGCGGGGCAGGGCGCGGGCGCGCTGGGTGGCGGGGGCGCTCGCGGCGATGGACCAGCCGTCGGGACCGGCCGCCCGCTGCCTGGCGGAGCATGGGGCCGGCGGCTGCACCGACGTGACCGGGTTCGGCCTGTTCGGCCATCTGGTCGAGATGATGCAGGCGTCGGGAACCACCCTCCGCCTCGATCCCGCCGCCGTCCCGGCGCTGGACGGCGCCGCCGAATTGCTGGAGGCCGGCGTCCGCAGCACCCTGCATCCCGGCAACGCCGCGGCTGCGGCTCATG